>CAZQXQ010000007.1:0-36370 GCA_964597235.1 uncultured Burkholderiaceae bacterium
TACGGCAGGCCCAGCTTTTGCAGGATGGCCTCGGCGTGGCGGGTCATCTCCTCCAAGGCCGCGTCGCTGTTCTCGGGATGGACGATCTGCACCATTTCCACCTTGTCAAACTGGTGTTGGCGGATCATCCCTCGGGTGTCACGGCCGTAGCTGCCAGCTTCGGAACGGAAGCACGGAGTGTGCGCAGTGAGCTTGATTGGCAGCTCGGACTCGGCCAGCACTTCGTCGCGCACAAAGTTGGTCAGCGGCACTTCGCTGGTGGGGATCAGGTACAGCGCCGCGTTGTCTGGCACGGGCTCGCCCTCCTGGCCGCCCTTCTTGGCAGCAAACAGATCGCCCTCGAACTTGGGGAGCTGGCCGGTGCCTTTGAGGGAATCGGCGTTGACCGCATAGGGCACATAGCACTCGGTGTACCCATGCTCCAGGGTTTGCACATCGAGCATGAACTGCGCCAGGGCCCGGTGCAGGCGGGCGATGCCCCCCTTCATCACCGTAAAGCGCGAGCCCGAGAGCTTGACCCCCATGTCAAAGTCCAGGCCCAGGGGCGTGCCCAGGTCTACATGGTCCTTGGCCTCGAAATTGAAGGTCGGCGGTGTTCCCCAGCGGCGCACTTCGACATTGCCCATTTCGTCGGCTCCCACAGGCACCGAAGGATGGGGCAGATTGGGCACGGCCATCAGCAGCGCATGCAACTCGGCCTGAATCTGGTCCAAGCGAGCGGCAGACTGGTCCAGCTCACCTTTGAGGGCAGCCACTTCGGACTTGGCGGCCTCGGCGGCGTCCTTGTCGCCCTTGGCCATGAACATGCCAATCTGCTTGGACAGCTGGTTACGGCGGGCCTGCAGCTCTTCGGTGCGGGTCTGCAGGGTCTTGCGCTCGGATTCCAGGGCCTGGAAACGGTCCACCTCCAGGAAAGGCTGGGGGGATTTGCGGGTTTCCAAGCGGGCGATGGCCGAAGCGAGGTCTTTTCGGAGAAGAAGGATGTCAAGCATCGTGCGATTTTAGGGGGGCGCTGCCGATACGATAGATAGAACAAGCGGTCCGCCAGTGACGGCTGTTTTGCGTCAAGGAGATGCCATGTTCTTTGTGTTCGGCCCATCGGGGCAGGTGTTGCGCGGGGGGCCTGAAGCGCTGGGACAAATTGAAAGCCTGCAGCGCCTGCGGCGGAGCATGGCGCTGCGGGCACGCACTGAAGAAGGGGGCCTTTTAAATGGCACAGGCCTGCCTGCGGGAACGACGGGCCTGCCAGCGCGCGTGAACGCGGACACCCACAACCGGCGCGTCCACCACGCGGTCAGCGCCTACGCCCAGGCGGGAGGGCAGACTCCACAAGCCCAGCGCCGCCCACTGAGTCTGGTGCAAGAAGTGATGCGTACCGACGTGGTGTTCGTCACCCCCCTGGACCTGGAAGCCGACGCCTGGCACCGCATGAGCGAGCAACGCATCGGCCAGGCCCCCGTGCTGAACGCCCAAGGCCGCGTGGTCGGACTGCTGCGCTGGGCGGACATGGCTCCGCAAAACCTGGGGGATCCCCAGGCCAGCCCCCTACAGCAGGCGCCGCGCACGGTGGCCGAGGTCATGCTCACGCCCTCCCCCACCGTGTCGGCCGAAACCAGCCTGCGTCGCCTGGCCGTGGCGCTGCTGGAAACGGGATTGACCGGACTGCCCGTGACCAACGAAATCGGACTGCTGGAGGGATATGTCTCCCGATCGGACATCCTGCGCGCCGTGGCCGCCGAGCCACCACTGGATTTATGGAGCGACCCGACCCGCACCTGGTGATGGATATGCATGTGGCAATTAGATGCCAAATATGCCTCTAAGCCAATCAATACAAGCGGTGTTAGCTATTATTTAAATAGCGTTTTCAGATGTTTGATAGGCTGTACTCAGGTAGCCTGGCCCGTCTCAGGGGTGCGCGGGGCCAAATGCAGGCCCGTGGTGGCATCCAGCTTCAGACCTTTGGGCAGCGGAAACTTGATCGATTCCTCAATGCCCTGCATCTTGCGCACCGACACGGCACCCAAGGCCTTGATGCGGTCGATCACCTGCTGCACCAGGATTTCAGGCGCAGAGGCGCCGGCGGTCAAACCGACCCGGGTGACCCCGTCAAACCAGGCCGACTGCAGCTCCGCCGCACTGTCCACCATGTAGGCGGTGGTGCCCAGCTTCTCGGCCAGCTCGCGCAGGCGGTTGCTGTTGGAGCTGGTGGGGCTGCCCACGACGATCAGCAACTCCACCTGCGGGCTCAAGACCTTGACAGCGTCCTGGCGATTCTGGGTGGCGTAGCAGATGTCCTGCTGCTTGGGCTCGCGGATCTGCGGAAAGCGGGCCCGCACAGCGGTCGTGATCTCGGCGGCATCATCCACGCTCAGGGTGGTCTGGGTGACCACGGCCAGGCGATCGGTCTGACTCGGCTGGATGCGGGCCACATCGGCCACGTCTTCGACCAAGTGGATGCCTTCGTCGAGCTGGCCCATGGTCCCTTCCACCTCAGGATGACCCTTGTGGCCGATCATGATGAACTCGTAGCCCTCCTTGGCGAGCTTGGCGACCTCGACATGGACCTTCGTAACCAGCGGGCAAGTGGCATCGAAGATGGAAAAGCCACGGCGCTCGGCTTCCTGCTGCACGGCGCGGCTCACGCCATGGGCGCTGAAGACCAGCGTGGCACCGGGAGGCACATCGTCCAGCTCCTCGATGAAGATCGCGCCCTTGGCCTTGAGGTCATTGACGACATAGGTGTTGTGAACGATCTCGTGCCGCACATAAATGGGCGCACCGAACTTTTGCAGGGCTCGCTCAACGATTTCAATAGCGCGGTCAACCCCGGCGCAAAAGCCCCGGGGTTCGGCCAGCAGGATTTCTTGCGGGCCGCTCATAGGACACCAATCACCCAGACTTCGAAGGTGACGGGCTGGCCGGCCAAAGGGTGGTTGAAGTCGAACTTGACAGCGCCATCCTCCCGCACTTCCAGCACCACGCCAGCATAGGTGCCCTGGCCGTCGGGGGTGGGAAACTGCACGACATCGCCCTGCTGGTACTGCTCGTCGGGGTCCCCCAGCTGGTTCATGAGCTTGCGGGCCACCCACTGCTGCATCTCGGGGTTGCGCTCGCCAAAGGCCTCGCCGGGAGGCAACTCAAAGGTGGTCCGAGTGCCTTCTACAAGGCCGATGAGGCGCTGCTCCACGGCGGGCGAAAGCTCCCCCGCACCCAAGGACAGGGTGGCCGGTTTGCCATCGAAGGTATTGATCACATCGCCGGCCGGGCCGGCCATGCGGTAGTGCAAGGTCAAAAAGGAACCAGGTTGCACCGTGGGCAAGGAGGTTGTCTGATTGGTCATGGAAGTCCCGATAAACTGCCCCGCATTGTAGAAAACCAGCCCATGCCATGCCCCTGAAAGACCTTCCCACCGACGCCCAGCCACGCGAAAAGCTGCTGGCGCGGGGCCCTGGTGCCCTGTCTGATGCGGAATTGCTGGCCCTGTTGCTGCGCACGGGTATCCAGGGCAAGGGCGTGTTGCAAATGGCGCAGGAACTTCTGGATCCACCGACGCGGAATGCCAGCACTGGAGACATCACCGGTGGTTTTGGCGGGATTGGGGGTCTGCTGCACGCCAGCGCCGAAGACCTGCGTCGCATCAAGGGCCTGGGCCCCGCCAAGCGGGCCGAGTTGGTGGCCGTGCTGGAACTGGCCCGCCGCGCGCTGGCGCAAGAGCTACAACGCGGCGAAGTCTTCGATAGCCCCGACGCTGTCAAACATTACCTGCAGCTGCACCTGGCCTACAAGAGCCATGAAGTGTTTGCCGTGCTGTTCCTGGATGCCCAGCACCGTTTGGTCGCTCTGGAGGAACTGTTTCGGGGGACACTGACCCAAACCAGCGTGTATCCCCGCGAGGTCGTGCTGCGCGCCCTGCACCACCAGGCCGCCGCCGTGGTGCTGGCGCACAACCATCCCAGCGGCAGTGTGCAACCCAGCCGGGCCGATGAGCACCTGACCCAGACCTTGAAGACCGCACTGGCACTGGTGGACGTACGGGTCTTGGACCACGTGATCGTGGCCCCTGGAATGGCCTTATCGATGGCAGAAAAAGGATTGGTATGACCCTGCGCATGTCTGCGCCCCCGCGAAGCAAACCCCATTCTGGCCCGTTGACCGTGCATGCCCTGAGCGACCTCAAGGTACTGCAAAAACGGCTGGCCCAGGAGCGAGCAGCTGCAGCAGCACTGGAACAAGCACGCCGTGAAGCCAAAGAACAGGCGATGCGAGCACAGCGCCTGTTTGAATTTGCCGTGGGCCCAGTGAACAAACTGCCCGCCCGCAACACGATTCACTGGCAACCCGAGCCGCCCCCCCCGCTCGCAATTCAGCAACAGTTGGATGAACAAAGGGTGTTACAGGAATCCATCAGCGACGACTTTGACGTCAGTTCCCTCCTCGACACAGACGATGCGCTGAGCTACCGGCGCCCCGGCGTCGGCATCGACGTCACCCGGCGACTACGTAAAGGCGAATGGACGCTTCAGCGCGAGCTGGACCTGCATGGCCTGCGCACCGATGAGGCCCGTGAAACGCTCGCGGAGTTTTTGCGTGGGGCGCACAAGCAAGGCATCCGCTGTGTACGGGTGGTCCACGGCAAGGGCTTGGGCTCGCCAGGTCGCAGCCCGGTGCTCAAAAGCCGGGTGCAAAGCTGGCTGGTGCAGAAAAACGAAGTGTTGGCGTTTGTCCAGGCACGTGGTGACGAAGGCGGAGCTGGCGCCCTGGTGGTGTTGCTGCGCTCACAGCGCAAACCCACCTGATACGGTCAGGAACACAGCGATACTTCAAAAGAAGCGTCCTCTTGGCACGGTTGCAATCGGCCTTCTTGGGTCTGGCGCAGCAGTCGGACCGACACGAGCAAACGATTGCCCGTGATCTCCGGCACCAACTCCAAGGTGGGCTCCAGCCGCAAACGAAACAGCTGAAATGTGCGCCCCGGTGGGAGATTTTGTTGAAAGACACCGCGCACAGCAGCCACCTTTTTCGGCACCCCAGTGGCACGCGCCAGCTTCAACAACAGATAAATCGCATTGGCCAGTGGGGTGATGGAGGCAATCCATTGACCCAGGGCCTCTTGGCGGATAGCGGCGGGCCGATGCAACCAAGCGTGGTAGGCCGGAAGATCAAACGAGCAAGTCGCGCCGGGAATCGAAATGCGGTTACGAATGCTGGAAAGCCATTCATCCTCGGCAATCGAACTGCCCACCTTGCCCGACAGTTGGTTCAGCTCTGAGAAAACGTGGTTCAGCTGCCCCAGCACAGCCTCCAGGGCGGCTTCAGAAATATCGGGGTTCTGCCGGTAACTTTGGAACAAGGCTTTTTGCCGCTCAATGTCCTTGAGCACTTCGGCCTTCAAATCGGATCGGGCCAGCACATCCACGATTTCAAACAAAGTGACAAATGCAAAGTGGTGGTCCAGCGCTTGCATGCGCGCTACCAACTCACCCAGACGCTTGAAGAGATGCTCCAAGCGCAGATAGGTCCGCACCCTCTCGTTGAACGGATATTCGTAAAGAATCACAAGCAAATTCCCAGCGATCAAGCGTTAATCAAGCCCAGGGCCCGGATCCACTGATCCAATTGTTGATACAGCGCCTGCACGTCTGTACCCTCATTCAAGATCACAGCATCAGCGCACGCCAGACGCTGCGCCCGGCTTGCCTGCGACGCCATGATGGTCCGAACCGTGGCTTGCGCAAGCCCACTGCGATCCACTACCCGCTGCACCTGCAGCGCTGGTGAGCAATCGACCACCAGAACGCAATCCATCTGGGACAGCCATGTCTTTCCTTCCACCAAGAGGGGAATTTCGCACACCACGGCAGGGAATCCCTGAGCCTGGGCCGTTTCAATCTCTTGTTGAAAATTCTGACGGACCAAGGGATGCAATATGGCTTCCAAGCGAGACCGTGCAGTCGGATCGGCAAATACCAATTGCCGCATTTTTTCCCGATCCATGGCCCCGTTGGCAGCAATGAATTCGGCACCAAATGTTGCCGCAATCAATGGGATGGCGTCTCCGCCGACCTCCGTCAGGGTGCGGGAAATCCGATCCGCATCCACTAGGGGCAAACCATGCCGCAGCAAACCCGAGCAGACAGTGCTCTTTCCACTGCCAATGCCACCAGTGACGCCAATTTTCAAAAAAGAATGTGCGCCCATGGCTTCAAAATCCAAGATGAAAAATTTTGAAAAAACCGTTGAGGTCCAGCATCATCAGCACAAACCCAGCGAAGGCCAAAAAGGGGCCAAATGGCACATAGCCGCCTGCGCGCAAGCTTGATCGAAATTTCAGGATCACCGCCACCACAATACCGAAAATCGAAGAAATCAAAATCAGTGGCAGCAACGCCTCCACCCCAAACCAAGCACCCAGAGCAGCAAACAACTTGAAATCACCATAGCCCATACCCTCTTTCCCGGTAATCCACTTAAAAATCCAAAATATGGACCATAAGAAAAGGTATGCGATGGCAGCGCCCATCAGGGCAGAAGACAGAGAAACCGCAATCCAAGAAAAATTTGCAGCCAGCAAGCCAGACCAAAGGAGCGGATAAGTCAAGTCATCTGGCAGGAGCGTGGTGTCCCAGTCAATGAATGCCAAACATAACAATAAAACCGAAAACACCACCCACGATGCGAAGGTCCAACCCAAACCCCAGCGCTGAAAAAGCCAGCCAAAAACAAAGGCAGTCAACAGCTCAACCACCGGGTAGCGCAAAGAGATCTTGGCGCCACACGCAGAACAACGTCCACGCAAAAAACAATAACTCAGAACAGGAATATTCTCGTACCACCGCAAAACGTGGGCACACTGCCCGCAATGCGATCGGGGATAGGCCAAGTTAAAAACTGGCTCATCGCACTTGGGCAAAAAATCGGCTGAGGCTTTCAAATCAGATTGAAGATACTGCTGACATTCCACGCGCCATTGGCGATCCATTATTTTTGGCAACCGGAAGATGACAACATTCAAAAAACTTCCAACAACCAAGCCAAGAACTACTGCCAATGCAGGAAGAAAATCTTCGTAAACCATTAAACAACCTGCCCCAATTTGAAAATAGGGAGGTACATCGAAACCACGATACCGCCAATAATCCCACCCAGAAAAACAATGATGATAGGCTCCATCAGACTGGACAAACCTGCCACCATGTCATCAACTTCTTGTTCATAAAAATCTGCTGCCTTGCCCAACATATGGTCAATCGATCCAGATTCCTCACCAATGGCACACATTTGCAATACCATAGATGGAAAGACGTTGGCATTGGTCATGGCAGTGGTCAAACTGGTCCCCGTGGAAACTTCCTGCTGAATTTTTTCAGTGGCGAGCATATAAACCGAGTTGCCTGCTGCCCCACCCACGGAATCCAACGCCTCGACTAACGGCACACCAGCAGCAAACATGGTGGCCAAGGTTCTGGTCCACCGAGCAACAGCCGATTTCTCAACCAATTCTCCAAAAATGGGCAACTGCAGCAGCAAACGATCCATGAACATCTGAACTTTTTCACTCCTGCGCCATGCTTGAAGAAAAAAGAAGCCACCACCTCCCAAAACACCAAAGATCAACCACCACCATTTGACAAACATTTCACTCATGCCCATGACAAACAAGGTAGGGCCCGGCAGATCTGCGCCGAAAGAGGTGAAAACTTCTTTAAAAGCAGGAATCACGAAAATCATGATCACCGCCACTACCACAAAAGCAACGACGATCACGGAAATTGGATACATCAATGCCGATTTGATCTTCGATTTGATCGCTTCGGTTTTTTCCATGTATAAAGCGAGTCGATCCAGCAAGGCTTCAAGAATCCCGGCAGCCTCACCCGCCTCCACCAAATTGCAGTACAGACTATCAAAGTACATCGGGTATTTACGAAAGGCGCCGTTCAAAGATGTTCCTGTTTCAACATCTGAGCGCAAATCGTTCAGCAACTTGGTAATGCTTGGATTGGTATTTCCTCGTCCCACAATGTCAAAAGCTTGCAACAGGGGGACACCTGCTTTCATCATGGTGGCCAGTTGGCGAGTAAAAAGTGCAATGTCTTTGGGTTTGATGCTCCGACCGGCCCTCATTCGTCGCTTTTCAATCTTGACGGGGATCACACCTTGACGACGCAAAGTTGCCTTAACTTGGCTCTCTCCTGCCGCACGGATCTCACCACGGACTGTCTTTCCGCTACGGTCTTTTCCTTCCCAAGCGAAAACGTAGTCTTTCACCTCGTTCTTTGCACCAACCATAGCCATAGAGAGCACCTCGCAGATTTTTAATTGGTGACAGACAGGACTTCTTCCAACGAAGTCAAGCCCAACTTGACCTTGCGGAGACCCGCCTCACGAAGCGACACAACGCCCTCTTTGCGCGCTTGGGCTTCAATGTCTAAGACGCTACCATCTCTGAGGATAATTTTTTGAATTCCTTGCGAAATAGGCATCACTTGGTAAATTCCCAAGCGTCCCTTGTAGCCGCCGGAACAATGTTGACAACCGACAGCCTTGTACGGAATCCAGCTGCCATCGAGATCATCCTCGTGAAAACCCGCTTGCAGCAAACCCTCGCGAGGTAAATCAGCCATCACCTTGCAATGCAAGCATAGGCGCCGAGCCAACCGTTGGGCCGTGATCAAAGTCACACTGGAAGCAATATTGAATGGGGCAATCCCCATATTGCGAAGACGCGTTAGGGTTGTGGGTGCATCGTTGGTGTGAAGGGTGGTCAGGACCAGATGACCTGTTTGCGCTGCTTTGATCGCAATGTCTGCCGTCTCCACATCGCGCACTTCCCCAACCATGATGACGTCTGGGTCTTGCCGCAGAAAAGCCCTCAAGGCAACAGAAAACGTCAAACCTGCTTTTTCATTGACGTTCACCTGATTGACTCCAGGCAGATTAATTTCAGAAGGATCTTCGACGGTGGCAATATTCACACCAGGTCGGTTCAAAATATTTAAACAGGTGTAAAGAGAAACAGTTTTCCCTGAGCCAGTAGGACCAGTGACCAAGATCATTCCATGCGGCCGATGAATGGCTTGCCAAAGCCTTTCTTTTTCTACAGGGTCATAACCGAGGGAATCAATACCCATTTTGACACTGTTCGAATCCAAAACTCGAATAACAATCTTTTCACCGAAAAGGGTTGGCAGAGTACTGACTCTAAAATCTATCAAGCGCCCCACCCCAACCTTGAGCTTCATTCGACCATCTTGCGGCACCCTTTTCTCAGAAATATCGAGCCGAGACAGTACTTTGATGCGTGAAGCTAGCTTTTCTTTGATAAGCAAAGGGGGAGCAGATATCTCACGCAGCTCCCCATCAATACGAAAGCGGACACGATAGTTATTTTCATAGGGCTCAAAATGCAAGTCTGATGCAGACATATTGACAGCATCGGATAGCATTTTTTGTAAGAATTTAACAACAGGGGCATCTTCGAGCTCTACTGAGATGGACTCAGCAGGAGCAATAGCCTCCTCTAGAGCCACCTGTTCAAAGCCGAACTCGTCTGCAACTTGTGCTCCTGATTCGACTGGAAATGATTTTTCGGAGGCTTTCTGCTCCAGTAAAAGAGCAAGCTTTTGTGCATCAACAACAACCCAATCAATGGGTATTTGCGCAGCAAATTTAACTTTTTCTTGAAGTTCCTGGTTCGTTGGATCCGCAGTCGCGATCAGCAGTCGATTCCCAAGCTTGGCCAAAACCAAAACTTGGTATAAAACCATTAATTTATCATCCAGCCCTTCTTTAGGGAAGCGTCGAAAATCTATCGCAGTCAGATCGACAGAGGGAATAGAAAAAGCTACCGAGAGTGCCTGAACAACATCACGAGAAAGAACCTTACCAGACAGCAAGAGCTCCTGAATAAAGCTTCTCTTAGTAGATTTAGAATACTCAAAAACTTCTTGTGCTAAGCGGACAGACAAAACCCCTCCAGAAATGAGCACTCTGGCGAGACTTGGCAATGAAAGAAGGCTTTCTGCAGGAATCATTCAATAATTTATTTTAAGATATCCAAACCACTCAAGAAAACCCTCTCTCTTTTAGCTCATCTAAGATTGGAATGGAAGCAGGCAAAAGTGGCTGAAGAGTTAAGGGAAGGTGCTCCCAACGAATCTCTTGGGCCTCCAGGGCCTTAAAATCTCCTTGCCAAGCGTTTACCTTGCACCAATGCAACCGGACAAAGGCATGAGGATATTCATACTCCGTAATCTTCCAAAGCTGATAGTCTGTTATGGACACATTCAACTCTTCTAGAAGCTCGCGCTTCAGAGCATCTTCCAGTGCTTCACCAGATTCGACCTTCCCGCCTGGAAACTCCCAATATCCCGCAAAAGGCTTTCCTTCTGGACGACTGGTAAACAAAAGAGCCCCATCATCTCGTACGAAGATAGCGATGACTACATCGACCCGTTTGGACTTCTCAGTAATCTTCATGAATGACCCACATAATCTTTAGCGAACTGAAAGGCGACACGCCCACTGCGTGATCCTCGTTCCAAAGCCCATATCAAAGCATCAGCATGCACCTTTGCAGAATCAGAAATAGGATAATTAAAAAATTGCAACCATTGATTTACAATTGACAAATACTCATCTTGGCTAAATGGATAGAAGCTAATCCATAGCCCAAAGCGCTCGGACAAAGAAATCTTCTCTTCAACACCTTCCGCAGGATGCACTTCTCCATCCTCGGTATGTTGGTAAGCCATATTCTCACTCATATACTCAGGCAACAAATGCCTGCGATTGCTCGTAGCATAAATGAGCACATTGGAAGTCGTGGCCGATACAGAGCCATCCAGAATCGATTTGAGGGACTTATAGCCAGGCTCCCCACTTTCAAAACTCAAGTCATCACAAAAGATGATGAATTTCTCTGACAACGGTGAAAGCACCTCGACAATTTCAGGCAGGTCAACCAGATGATCCTTGTCAACTTCAATCAGAC
Organism: uncultured Burkholderiaceae bacterium; assembly: GCA_964597235.1. Lineage (GTDB taxonomy): Bacteria > Pseudomonadota > Gammaproteobacteria > Burkholderiales > Burkholderiaceae_C > CAYZPX01. The sequence continues at coordinate 10,997 of CAZQXQ010000007.1, forward strand.
GTAAACCACGGTCTGCATAAGCATGCAAACAAGCTTTAACGAGAGAAGACTTCCCCGTTCCTCGTGAGCCGGTTAGCAAAACATTGTTGGCAGGACGTCCCTCCACAAAATTCAGCGTGTTTTGCTGAATTTTTTGCTTTTGCGCCTCGACGTTGATCAGGTCACTAAACTGGATCAAACCCAAATTTCGAATGGGTTCAAGTTTTGAAAATTGACGGTCCCTGCGCACAAATCGCCAAGCTATGTGGGCATTTGCATCTGGTGCTGCCAAAGGTACAGGTAATATTTTCTCAACTTTAGAGAGAAAACTTTCTGCTCGCACCAGAAAATCCAGTAGTTTCTTGTCGGCATCCATAAGAAAGCTTTCTCTCAAGACCGGTAGTCAGCATTGATAGAGACATAATCATGGCTCAGGTCACAAGTCCATACGGTTGCCACAGCATCCCCACGCCCTAAAGCTACACGAATCGTGATCTCTGATTGCTGCATGACTTGCTGACCAGCTTCTTCTTGGTAAGCTGGATTACGCCCTCCATTTTGAGCAACCCAGACATCATCCAAGTAAAGATCAATTTTGCTTTGATCCAGATCTTCGATGCCTGCATACCCCACTGCAGCCAAAATACGACCAAGGTTCGGGTCGCTGGCGTAAAACGCTGTTTTGACCAATGGTGAATGGGCAATCGCATACGCGACTTTCTGGCATTCGATTACGCTCTTACCGCCTTCCACCAACACCGTGATGAATTTGGTGGCTCCCTCGCCATCGCGAACGATGGCCTGGGCCAATTTTTGGGACACCCGCTGCATTGCGGCCAACAAGCGACTTCCGTCTTCACCGTCTAACGAGGTGATCTGCTCGTTCTGCGCTTGGTGGGTAGCCATCAGCACAAACGAATCGTTGGTAGAGGTGTCCCCATCAATCGTGATCCGGTTGAAAGACAAATCTGCCAGCTGCTTCACCAGTGCAGGCAAAAGTTCAGGAGCAATGCAAGCGTCAGTCGCTAGAAAACCGAGCATCGTGGCCATGTTGGGACGGATCATTCCAGCGCCCTTACTGATGCCAGTCACTGTCACAACAGTGCCCTGCAATTCAACTTGCTCGCTAAATGCTTTGGGCACAGTGTCTGTGGTCATGATGCCCTCGGCCGCAAATGCCCAATTGTTTTCAGACAACCCTGCCAAGGCATTCGGGATGGCCGCTTCAATGCGTTCAACAGGCAGGGGCTCCATGATCACCCCCGTAGAAAACGGCAACACTTGGGCGGGTTCGATGCCCAATTGCGTGGCTAAAGCGCGGCACGAGCGCAAAGTACGTTGCTTACCATCTGCACCTGTTCCTGCATTGGCATTGCCCGTATTGATCAGCAAGGCACGAATCTCTGCTCCAGAAGCCAGATGCGTTTGACAAACCTGAACAGGCGCTGCGCAAAAACGGTTTTTGGTGAACACACCTGCCACCGTGCTGCCTGGAGCAATAACAAAAATGGTCAGGTCTTTACGGTTTGCTTTGCGAATGCCAGCCTCAGCCACACCGACACGAACTCCGCGAACAGGAAACAAGTCGGCTGGTGTAGGAGCCGAAAGATTGACGGGCATTTTGAACCTTGTCTACAGATAGAAAATCATTACAGGGAAATCCAGCGCCAATCCAAGACACTGGCGCTGATTTCAGGCTAGTTTTCCGTGGCAGAACTTATATTTCTGGCCACTGCCACAAGGACAAGGATCATTGCGGCCAATGCGCAAGCCTTGGGCCGCCCACAGGGCAGGAAGGTCTTCTTGCTCAGCAGCTCCAGCCGCAGAACTTTCTGCAGACAAGGAGGCCGTACTGACGATGCTTTCTGCGCGGTTTTCCATATCAAATGCCGCCTGATCCAGCTGGGCCGTAGACTGGACTTGCACTGTCATCAGTATTTTGGTGACTTCATTCCGCACTTGAGAAATCAATTGCCGAAACAATTCGAAAGCCTCGCGTTTATATTCTTGCTTTGGCTGTTTTTGCGCATAGCCGCGCAAATGAATTCCTTGACGCAGATAGTCCAGCGCACTCAAATGGTCACGCCAATTGCTATCAAAGCTTTGCAGCAGAACCATGCGCTCAAACTGAGTGAAATTATCGCGACCTACCTGCTGAACTTTGGACTCAAAAGCATCGTTTGCAGCATTCACCACACGCTCAACAATGTCGTCGTCGCTAATCGCTTGCGAGCTTTCAACCCACTCTCGGAGCGAAAGATGCAATTGCCATTCCTCTGCTAGTATTTTTTCAAGGCCGTTTAAATCCCATTGCTCTTCCAGAGATTCTGCAGGAACATACTGACGCACGAGTTCAGCTGCGCACTCCTCGCGCATGGATGCAATCACTTCGGTCAAATCAGCAGCATCCAAAATTTCATTGCGCTGCTGATAAATGACCTTGCGCTGGTCGTTGGAGACATCATCGTATTCCAGCAATTGCTTACGGATATCGAAGTTACGCGCCTCAACCTTGCGCTGGGCAGATTCAATGCTGCGGGTGACGATACCTGCCTCGATCGCTTCACCTTCGGGCATTTTGAGCCGATCCATGATGGCTCGCACACGGTCTCCAGCAAAGATGCGCATCAAGGCATCATCGAGACTCAAGTAAAAACGTGAAGAACCTGGATCCCCTTGGCGGCCTGAGCGCCCCCGCAACTGGTTGTCAATGCGGCGAGACTCATGGCGCTCCGTCGCAATAATGCGCAAGCCACCTAGGGCCTTGACTTTTTCGTTGTTGATCGCCCATTCTTCTCTGATCTTTTGAATATGTTCTTGGCGCGACACCTCATCTAATTCAGGATTTTTCTCAATTGTTTCAATAAGCTTTTCGCTATTACCACCGAGAACGATGTCTGTTCCACGACCCGCCATATTAGTAGCAATCGTGATCATGCCTTGGCGCCCAGCTTGGGCCACAATATCGGCTTCACGTGCATGCTGCTTGGCATTCAAAACCTGATGGGGCAGGCCTTCCTTGGTCAGCAACTGAGAAATGATTTCCGAATTTTCAATCGAAGTCGTTCCAACCAAAACAGGTTGGCCGCGTTCATGGCATTCGCGAATGTCTGCAATGGCAGCCTTGTACTTTTCTTCGGTTGTTTTATAGACTCGGTCCAGTTGATCATCTCGGAGACTGGGGCGATTGGGGGGAATAACCACCGTCTCCAAACCATAAATCTCCTGAAATTCATAGGCCTCGGTGTCTGCCGTTCCCGTCATACCTGCTAATTTAGAATATAGCCGGAAATAGTTTTGGAACGTGATCGATGCCATCGTCTGATTTTCGGCTTGGATGCTGACGCCTTCTTTTGCCTCCACAGCCTGATGCAAACCATCACTCCACCGACGGCCAGCCATCAAGCGGCCAGTAAATTCGTCAACGATCACAATTTCACCATTTTGAACAACATAGTGCTGGTCACGGTGATAGACATGGTGAGCGCGCAGTGCTGCATACAAATGGTGCATCAGGGTGATATGCGCTGGGTCATACACCGATGCACCTTCAGGAATCAGACCATGACTTGCCAATATCCTCTCAGCCGCTTCATGACCTTGCTCAGTCAGAAAAATCTGGTGCGATTTCTCGTCTACAGTGAAATCACCAGGCTTGGTGATGCCTTCACCCGTTCTAGGATCGGCCTCACCTTCTTGTCGCACCAGTAATGGCACGACCTTGTTCATCGCGATGTACAAGGCCGTGTGGTCCTCGGCCTGTCCACTGATGATCAAGGGGGTCCGGGCTTCGTCGATCAAAATCGAATCCACCTCATCCACAATGGCGTAATTCAGGTTCCTCTGAACACGATCACTGGCCTCATAGACCATGTTGTCGCGCAAGTAATCAAATCCGTATTCATTGTTTGTTCCGTAAGTAATATCGGCAAGGTAGGCTGCCTGTTTTTCTTCACGAGGCATTTGTGGCAAGTTAATGCCTACACTCAAGCCCAAAAAGTTATAGAGTTTGCCCATCCACTGCGCATCTCGGTTGGCAAGGTAATCGTTCACTGTGACCACATGCACGCCTTTACCCGACAGGGCATTCAGATAAACGGGCAAGGTCGCAGTCAGCGTCTTGCCTTCACCCGTGCGCATCTCCGCAATTTTTCCGAAATGCAAGGCCATTCCACCTAGCAGCTGGACATCGAAGTGGCGCATCTTCATCACGCGCTTGGAACCCTCACGGACCACTGCAAATGCCTCGGGCAGCAAAGCGTCTAAACTCTCGCCTTGCTGTACACGCGCTCTGAATTCTTCCGTCTTAACCCGTAAACCTTCATCGCTGAGTTTTTCAAACTCGGGCTCCATTGCATTGATGCGAGCAATGGTCTTACGGTACTGTTTCAAAAGGCGGTCATTCCGACTGCCGAAAATTTTGGTGAGGAAGTTGGTAGCCATGCAGACAAGACTGCCTGTCACAGCCAGACAATCGGCGGACGGGCAGACGCAGTTCCTTGGTAAAAAGAGAGACAATCAAACGCCGATGCTAGGAATCCGGCAAGTCGGCGCTAGTACCAAACGATTCTAACCCTGGTCACCCAAAGTGCCTTTGGCTTGCCCTTCTTGGCAACCCAATTTACACACAAGGGTAGATCGAACGCCGCCTACACACATGCAACGCCACCATACTGCTGTCAGCTTGCTGCAAGCAGCCGAAGAAACACCGAGTTTGGCAAAGCTGGCTGCTTTGATACGCGAATCGCAAGACCGGCTTAAGGCAATCGAAGTGCTCTTGCCACCACTGCTTCGCAACGCCATCACAGCGGGCCCAATTCAAGGCGATGAATGGTGCTTATTGGTCAAAAGCAATGCTGTAGCTGCCAAGATACGAAACCTTATTCCAAGTTTTCTTGCAGTCTTAAGGGCAAAGGGCTGGTATGTCAACAAGATACGCCTGAAAGTTCAGGCTAATTTCAGCGACGTTGCATCGTGAAATGGTGCCGGTTGTCGGATTCGAACTGACGACCTACCGCTTACAAGGCGGGTGCTCTACCAACTGAGCTAAACCGGCATAGTACGTAGTATAGCGCGTGTTTAGATGAGTTCCTGAAAAATAAACTTATTTAACGCGCTTCAGTGCGGGCCGCCCCCCTCCTGGCGGTGGAAATGTTGGAGGAGTCGTATCCTCCTCCTTGCTCTGAACCGCTGCAGTAGAACGAACCACCTGAAATACGCGCTTATCGGAATGCCCATGCTCTCGCGACGACGCCTCAGAGCCTTCAGCATCCGATGTAGGTGGCTGCTGGGAAACCAATGCATCGGTCAGAGGCAAGTCGTCCGACAGGGGAAAGGCCATTCCTTGACCGTTTTCACGAGCATAGATAGCCAAGACTCGCTCGACTGGAACAAAAATGTCCCGCGGCTTTCCTCCAAACCGAGCCTTAAATCCAATGTATTCGTTACCAAGTTGCAAGGCACTGGTGGCGTCGTAGCTGACGTTCAAAACGATTTCGCCATCGCTGACATACTCCATAGGCACATCGACTGTGGCGTTCACACTGACGGCCAAATAAGGAGTCAAACCATTGTCCGAGCACCACTCATGGATCGCACGGATCATATATGGCTTGGTGGACGTCATCGAGTGGTCTTGTTGCATGGTGAATTAATGTTGAACAGTCGTGGCAAGCAGCCCCGTGCACTTACTTGCGCATCACTTTTTCAGATGGGGTCAAGGCCTCGATGTAGGCTGGACGAGAAAAGATACGCTCAGCGTATTTCAACAGAGGGGCCGCATTTTTACTCAGCTCAATCCCGTAATGGTCCAAACGCCACAGCAAGGGCGCAATCGCGACATCCAACATCGAGAAATTGTCACCAAGCATGTATTTGTTCTTCAGGAACACCGGTGCCAGTTGCGTAAGGCGGTCACGGATATGAACCCGTGCTTTTTCAAACAACTTTTCGTTACCTTTGCTAGCACGAGACTCCAACGTACTGACGTGGACAAATAGCTCTTTTTCAAAGTTCAGTAAAAACAAGCGCACACGTGCACGATCTACAGGATCCCCAGGCATCAGCTGAGGGTGGGGAAAGCGCTCATCGATGTACTCATTGATGATGTTCGACTCATAAAGAATGAGATCGCGCTCCACCAGAATAGGGACCTGACCATAAGGGTTCATCACACTGATGTCCTCAGGCTTGTTGTAAAGATCCACATCGCGGATTTCAAAATCCATGCCTTTCTCAAACAGAACGAATCGGCAGCGGTGGGAAAAGGGACATGTCGTTCCCGAGTAGAGCACCATCATGAGAGAGCTTCCTAAAAATCAAAAAGAGTGGACTACCCAAGCAGCCACTCTATGAAAAATGGGCGTCTTCGCGCAGAAGACGCCCAAAGATGGAGATATTTACTTCACATCTTTCCAGAAGGCTGCGTTCAGCCTCCAGGCAATCACTGCAAAGAATCCCAGGAAAATCAATACCCAAACACCGATGCGAGTTCGAGTGTTCTGAGCCGGTTCGCCCATCCACTGCAAGTAGGCAACCAAGTCACCAATGGCTTGATCGTATTGCAGGGGGGTCATCGATCCAGGCTTAATCTGCTCCCAACCCTTCAGGGTTTGTACAGCATGGCCATGGCTTTCGCTTTCTTCAAACACCGGCTTGCGCTCGCCTTGCAACTCCCACAGCGCATGGGGCATACCTACATTCGGGAAAGCGAGGTTGTTCCAGCCAGTAGGCTTGTTCTCGTCCCGATAGAAAGTACGCAAGAAGGTGTATAGATAGTCGGCCCCCGTACCATTAGCACCCGCACGTGAACGGGCAATCAATGTCAAATCGGGAGGGTTCGCACCAAACCAGTCCTTGGCCTGCTTGGGATCAATCGCGGCCTTCATGGTGTCACCCACCTTTTCAGTGGTGAACAACAGGTTGTCCTTGATCTGTTGATCGGTCAGACCAATGTCGCGCAGGCGGTTGAAACGCATGAATGCAGCCGAGTGGCAGCCCAAGCAGTAATTCACGAAAACCTTGGCACCATTTTGCAATGCAGCCAGGTCATTGGTCTTGTTGGGCGCCTTGTCCCATGCAATGCCACCACCGGCAGCTTGAGCCGAACCAGCCACAAGGCCCAACGCGGCGACCAGTGTGAGTAACAGTTTCTTCATTGTTGTTCTCCGGATGTTCTCAATGCGCAGCAAAGGTCACACGGTCTGGCACCGGCTTGGTGGCACCCAGGCGGCTCCACCAAGGCATCAACAGGAAGAAGCCAAAGTAGAACAAGGTACCCACCTGGGAAACACGCTCACCCAGTGGTGAAGGCGGCTGAACCCCAAGGTACGCAAGGATCACAAAGTTGATCACAAAAACAGCGTAGAGGTATTTATGCCAATCAGGACGATAACGGATTGATTTCACTTCACAGTTGTCCAGCCATGGCAGGAAGAACAGAATGATCACAGCACCACCCATGACCACCACGCCCCAAAATTTGGCGTCGATGGAGAGCATTAGCACGGTGACGACCACAGCGCCCACCACGATCACGCCCTTGAGGATGCCAGGCAGCTTTGCCTTGACTACACCCAGGAAAGCACCCGCCAATACGCAAGCAATCAGGGCATACATCATTTCGCTGGTGATCGCACGCAGCATCGAATAGAACGGCGTGAAGTACCAGACCGGGGCAATATGCAACGGTGTGGTCAGCGGATCCGCAGGAATGAAGTTGTTGTATTCGAGGAAGTAGCCGCCAAATTCGGGTGCAAAAAACACCACCGCAGAGAACGCCATCAAAAACATACTGACACCAAAGATGTCATGCACGGTGTAGTAGGGATGGAAGGGGATACCATCCAGAGGCTTACCCTTGGCATCCTTGGGCGCGTTGGGACCCTTGATTTCTACGCCATCAGGGTTGTTCGAACCGACGTCGTGCAGAGCCAGCAAGTGCGCCACCACCAAGCCCAACAGAACCAGAGGAACCGCGATCACATGGAAGCTGAAGAAGCGGTTCAGAGTGGCGTCGCCCACGACGTAATCGCCACGGATCAAGAGTGCCAGGTCGGGACCGATGAAGGGGATAGCGGCGAACAGGTTCACGATCACCTGCGCCCCCCAATAAGACATCTGACCCCAAGGGAGCAAATACCCCATGAAGGCTTCAGCCATCAGGCACAAGAAGATAGCGCAACCAAAGATCCAGACCAGTTCGCGAGGTTTGCGGTAGCTACCATAGATTAGCCCCCGGAACATGTGCAGGTACACCACCACAAAGAAGGCAGAAGCACCCGTGGAGTGCATATAGCGAATCAACCAGCCCCAAGGCACATCACGCATGATGTACTCGACCGAAGCAAACGCCAAATTGGCGTCCGGCTTGTAGTGCATGACCAGGAAAATACCGGTCACGATCTGGATCACCAAAACCAGCAAAGCCAGCGAGCCGAAGATATACCAGAAGTTGAAGTTCTTGGGAGCGTAGTATTCCGCCATGTGGACGCGATAAGCGTCAAAGGCTGTCGGAAAACGGTTCTCAAACCAGTTTGACAGCTTCGCCCCGGCGGAGGCGTTTGGAGAGATTTCCTTGAATTCAGCCATCTTGATTCACCTCAGGCTTTCTTGTCTTCGCCGATCAACAGGCGCGTGTCAGACAAATACATGTGGGGCGGAACTTCCAAGTTATCGGGCGCAGGCTTGTTCTTGAAAACGCGGCCAGCGACATCAAATGTGGAGCCGTGACAAGCGCACAGGAAACCACCCTGCCAATCATCGGGGAGCGATGGCTGGGGCCCAGTTTGGAATTTTTCGCCAGGCGAGCAACCCAAATGGGTGCAAATACCAACACCGACAAAAATTTCGGGCTTGATCGAGCGATGCTGGTTCTTGGCGTACTCGGGAATCGGATAGGTCTTGCGCTCAGACTTAGGATCAGCCACTTGGGGCTCAGTCTTTTCAAGCGAGGCAATTTGCTCGGGCGTGCGCTTCAGAATCCACACGGGCTTACCGCGCCATTCGACGGTCAATTTTTCGCCTGGTTTCATGGCGGAAATATCCACTTCAACGGCGGCGCCGGCTGCTTTGGCTCTCTCCGAAGGCTGGAAGCTGCTGACGAACGGCACGGCTACGGCCACTCCGCCAACGGCACCGGCACATCCGGACGCAATCAGCCACGTCCGTTTACTGGTGTCGACTGGTGTGTCACTCATGGGAATCCTCGGTCTACATCACTGTGTTGGGGTCAACCGCGCATTGTAGCGGAGTGAAAATACCGACACTCCGGCGCCACCTTGGCAGAATGCGGTGACAGGAACAGCATCGTGCGGTTCCTCCTAAAGCATGCATGAAAAGGAGTTTCCATGGGCGTCGTTCAAGAATTCCGGGAATTTGCCATCAAGGGCAATGTGATTGATCTGGCGGTGGGCGTCATCATCGGTGGCGCGTTCGGCAAGATCGTGGACTCGGTGGTCTCTGATCTCATCATGCCAGTCGTGGGGCTGGTATTTGGCAAGCTGGATTTTTCCAACCTGTTCCTGGCACTTGGCCCCATCCCCGAGGGCACGGCGAATACCCTCGACGCGCTGCGCAAGGCGGGCGTGCCAGTGTTTGCCTATGGCAACTTCATCACGGTCGCGGTCAACTTCCTGATCTTGGCGTTCATCATTTTCATGATGGTCAAGCAGATCAACCGCCTCAAGCGCCAGCCAGTGGAGACCGCTCCGGCTGCACCCGTTGTGCCTCCGCCCCCTGCAGAAGACATCCTGCTGCTGCGCGAAATCCGGGACAGCCTCAAACGCTGATCGGTACCTGCTCAGGCCGACAAGCGCCGTGCCAAGCGCACCGCCTCGATCAGGCTGCGCGCATCGGCTACGCCCTGGCCGGCAATGTCAAATGCAGTGCCATGGTCCGGGCTGGTCCGCACCAAGGGCAGCCCCAGGGTGACGTTCACGCCGCTGTCCAGACCCAGGTACTTGATGGGGATCAGGCCCTGGTCGTGGTACATCGCCACGACCACATCGAATTCGGCCAGATGATCCGGTGCCTGGCGGGCGCGCATGAACACCGTGTCCGGCGCCAGTGGACCGACCACCTGAAAGCCCTGCTGTTGCGCCGTCGCGACGGCTGGCGCAATCACTTCGATCTCCTCTCGGCCCATCAAGCCGCCCTCCCCCGCATGGGGATTCAAGCCCGCCACGGCGATCCGGGGTGGCTTGCCCAGCATGCGGAACAGGGCTTCGTGAGTGATCTGAATCGTTTGCAGCACTTGGTCGTAGGTCACTGCCTCGATCGCCTGGCGTAGCGAGACGTGGATGCTGACCAGCACCGTACGCAACGCTTCGCTGGCCAGCATCATCCGCACGGGCATCTGTGCGATGGAAACACCCGCATGGGCCGCCGCTTCAGCCTGCAGCAGTTCAGTGTGGCCTGGGAAGGGCACGCCCGCCGCATGCAAGGCTTCCTTGTGCAGGGGTGCAGTGACCAGGCCCGCCACTTCGCCGCGCAAGGCAGCCCGGGCCGCCCAGACCACCGCCTCGGCGGCTGCCCTGCCGGCCTCGGCGCTCACCTGCCCCCAAGGCACGGGGCCTGGCAAGCCGGGCAAAGGCAGCAGGGGCAGGCAACGTGGCGGGACTTCCCACGCCTCGTCGGGATGGTTGATCACCGCGACCGGCAAGCTGAGCTGGCCTGACCGCTCCAGGCATTGCGCGGCGCGGCGCATGGTCTGCAGCTCGCCAACGACAAAGCAGCCCTGAAGATCTTGCGGTGCGTCACGAAAAGCCTTGGCCACAATTTCCGGACCAATGCCAGCCGGATCACCAGGGATCAGAACCAAAGGTTTCATGCAAATTACCCTCCAGACCAATGGATACAAGCGGTATTAGCTATTATTTCAATAGCACCGAACAGACTTAGCGCCCTGCTCAAGCGGGGTTGTCGATCTCGATGAAGCGGTGCTCCAGGCCGAACTGCCGGGCGATCTGCTCGGCGACGGCGGGAGCGCCGTAGCGCTCGGTGGCGTGGTGGCCGGCGGCCAGAAAGGCCACCCCGGTCTCCCGCGCCAAGTGGGCCTGGGGTTCGGAAATCTCTCCCGAGACAAAGGCATCGGCGCCAGCGGCAATCGCTGCCTCGAAGTAGCCCTGCGCGCCGCCTGTGCACCAAGCCACGCGACTAATGGGACGGGGCTCCGCAGCCACGCAAATGACTGAGCGCCCAAGCACCGCACCCACATGGTCCGCCAGCACCTGCGCGTCGGCAAAGGCCACTGGTGCAGAAAAGCCCAAGTCCTGCTCACCCCAACGGCGGTCCGCTTGCCAACCCAGCTGCAGTCCCAGCTGCGCGTTGTTGCCCAGGGTGGAATGGGCGTCCAGCGGCAGGTGGTAGGCAAACAGGTTGATGTCGTGTGCCAGCAGGCGTTGCAGGCGCTGCTTCATCCAGCCCGTGACGCGCCCATCCTGGCCGCGCCAGAACAGGCCGTGGTGCACCAGGATTGCGTCCGCGCCTGCATCGATGGCCGCATCGATCAGCGCCCGGCTGGCCGTAACGCCACTGACGATGCGCCGGATCTCGGGCTTGCCCTCAACCTGCAGGCCGTTAGGGCCGTAGTCTTTGAACAAGGCGGGTTGCAGCAGCTGGTCCAGGGCCTGCAGCAGTTCGTGTCGGGTCGTTTGCATAGGCTGGATTGTCGCGCTAGCTGGCCGCCCAGATGCTAGAAAGGGCTTGGGGGCTGAGGGACAATGCACGCTTTGTGGCGCCGCGACAGCGCCCCTTTTCTGCGAGCCCTGCCCCATGAAACGACTCTGGTTGCTGTTTTCTCAAAGCGTGACGGTCCTGGTGGCCGCATATTTCGTAGTCGCCACCCTGCAGCCCGACTGGGTGCGCCAGGGGCGCTACCTGGCGGGTGCGGGGGTACAGGTCTTCGAAGCACCGAGCCCTACAGGTACCCAGCCCCCCGCCGGCAGCCTGAGCGCTGCCGCACGCACGGCAGCCCCGGCGGTGGTCAGCATCAACACCAGCAAGTCCGTACGCCATCCGCGCAGTAACGATCCCTGGTTTGACTTCTTTTTTGGCGACCAAGGCAACCAGCAACAAGCCGGACTGGGCAGCGGCGTCATCGTCAGCCCCGAGGGCTACATCCTGACCAACAACCACGTGGTCGAAGGCGCGGATGACATCGAAGTCACCCTCAGCGACAGCCGCAAGACCCGCGCCCAAATCATCGGCACCGACCCCGACACCGACCTGGCGATCCTGAAAATCGACCTCGACAGATTGCCCGTGATCGTGCTGGGACACTCTGAAGAGATTGCCGTGGGCGACCAGGTGCTGGCCATTGGCAACCCCTTTGGCGTGGGGCAGACCGTGACCAGCGGCATCGTGAGTGCCTTGGGACGCACCCAGCTGGGCATCAACACCTTCGAGAACTTCATCCAGACCGACGCGGCCATCAACCCCGGCAACTCGGGCGGTGCGTTGGTCGATGTGCAGGGCCATCTGTTGGGTATCAACACTGCGATTTACTCGCGCTCGGGCGGCAGCATGGGGATTGGGTTTGCGATTCCAGTCTCCACCGCCAAACAGGTGCTGGATGGCATCGTGCGCGACGGCCAGGTTACCCGCGGCTGGATTGGCGTAGAGCCCAACGAGCTATCGCCTGAACTGGCGGAAACCTTTGGCGTCAAGGCCAGCGAGGGGGTGATCATCACCGGCGTGCTGCAGGATGGTCCCGCCGCGCAAGGCGGCATGCGTCCAGGCGACGTGATCGTGCGCGTGGAGGGCAAGAGCGTGGGCAATGTGGCGGTCTTGCTCAACACCGTGGCGGGGCTCAAGCCAGGAACGCCCGCCCAGTTCGATATTCGCCGGGGCAATCAGGAGCTGGCCTTGAACATTGCTCCTGGCGTGCGCCCGCGTTCCTCCCGGGCGATCCAGCGCTGACCACGGATCAGGACGCTGCCGAGGTGTCGTCGGCCGCGTCCGGCGTCTGGGTGTGCTTGATAAACAGTTGCGCCGCCCAGATGCCTACCTCGTACAGCAGGCACATCGGAATGGCCAGCGCCAGCTGCGAGACCACATCCGGCGGGGTCACGACGGCGGCAATCACAAAGGCCAGCACGATGAAATAGCCTCGGAGATCCTTGAGCTTTTGCACGCTGACGATGCCCATGCGCGCCAGCAGCACCACGGCAATTGGCACCTCGAAGGCCAGGCCAAAGGCCAGGAACATCGACAAGACAAAGCTCAAGTAGGCCTCAATGTCTGGCGCGGCAGTGATGCTCTTGGGCGCAAAGCCCTGAATGAAGGCAAACACCTGGCCAAACACCAGGAAATAACAAAAGGCCACGCCAATGAAGAACAGCACGGTGCTGGAGATGACCAAGGGCAGCACCAGTTTCTTCTCGTGCGAATACAAGCCGGGCGCCACAAAGGCCCAGACTTGCCACAGCACAAACGGCAGCGCCATCAGAAAGGCTGACATCAACAAGATTTTGAGCGGCACCATGAAGGGGGAAATCACCGAAGTGGCGATCAGCGTGGCGCCCGCAGGCAAATGCGCCACCAGGGGCGCAGCCAAGTAGTCGTACAGCTCGCCAGGGCCAGGGTAGAAGAACAACAGAGCCGCCATCACGGCAATCGAGGCCATCGCCTTGACCAAGCGATCGCGCAGCTCCATCAGGTGCTGAACAAACGGCTGCTCGGTGCCAGCCAGTTCGTCTTCAGGGGAAGAGGGTTGGGACATAGGAAACTCGAAACGGGAGCCGATCGTAGGTCGGTCCCAAGCTAGCCACCCCGGGTGGTCTCAATGGAATTTGCGCGGCCGGTAGCGTGCCACCCGCGCCGCACCGGACAGGGCCTTGGTGCGCACCCCGTTGCGGGACTTGTACCACTGGGGCACCGCACCCCGCTTGAGGCGCCAGTTTTTGCCGGGATGCTTGTAGGCCGGCACCACGGCGCTGGTGTCGAGCGGGGTGGGATCGGTCTGAAAGGACGAGGCCCAGTCTTTCTCAAAATCGCTGGCCTGGGTCTGGATGGACTGCTGCACATCGCGGGCGGCGTCCTCGACGGTGTCCTTCATCTTGCGGAGCTCGTCGAGCTCCATCGAGCGGTTGACCTCAGCCTTCACATCAGACACATAGCGCTGGGCCTTGCCCAGCAAGGTACCCACCGTACGCGCCACGCGGGGCAGCTTCTCGGGACCAATGACGATCAGCGCCACCGCGCCGATCAGCGCCATCTTGGACAGGCCTATGTCAATCATGGATCAAGCGTGCCTGCGTTCAGCTCTTTTGCTTGGCTTCGACATCGATGGTGGTCTTGTCGGTAGCCGACTGGTTGGCCACCTGGCCGGCGGGGGGGGTACCAGCAGCGGGCGACTCAGGATTGGTGCCATCTTTCATGCCGTCCTTGAAGCCCTTCACGGCACCGCCGAGGTCAGAGCCGATGTTCTTGAGCTTCTTGGTGCCAAACACCAAAACGACGATCAGCAGCACGATCAGCCAGTGCCATACGGAAAAGGAACCCATGGAAAATCTCCAGAAAACGTTGGTTCATTGTATGCGGCAGGGTTTTTCCCCCACCGCATCAGCCTTTGCGCCAGGGACGCGGGCCCCCAATCACATGCAGGTGCAAATGGTGGACTTCCTGCCCACCTTCAAGCCCCGTGTTGACGATCAGGCGAAAACCGCCGTCCGGATAGGGGTTGCACCCCTGCTCCAGCGCCAGCTTCGGTGCCAAGGCCATCATGCGGCCCAGCACGCCGGCATGCTCGGGCTGAACCTGGGCCATCGACGGGATGTGCAGCTTGGGCACCATCAGGAAATGCACCGGCGCCCAGGGATGGATGTCATGAAAGGCAAAGATCTCGTCATCCTCATACACCTTGCGGGACGGGATCTGGCCGGCAATGATTTTGCAAAACAGGCAGTTCGGGTCGTGGGAAGTCATCGGTGACATGGAAAAAACAAAGGGAAACGGTCTGGACTGCAGCGTTCAGCCCGGCAAAGCTTTGGACTGGTTCATCGCCACCATGCCGCGCACGATGCGGTAGAGGAACCACAGCGAAATCCCCGCCCAGGCCAACCAGCCCGGCAGCACGAACAAGAGCCACAGCGGCGCGGTCAGCAAATACAGCACACCGGCCCAGAGCACGGAACGCAATCGCCAGTGGAAATGGCTGGCCTGCCAACTGCCCCGGGCATCGGACTGTTTGACCAGGTCAATGACCAGGGCCACAACGAGCAGGACGACGCCCGGCTGGGCACCCGGCAGGACCACGCCGACCGCGACGATCAAGTGCAGCAGGTAGCTGACCCAACCCCAGGCTTGGAGGCCATCGGCCTTGTCGGCCTCGGCGTCCAGGTCGATGACCTCGTCTTCGGGCTTCACGGCGCCTTGGCTTCCTCAACCGCGCGGTCCTGGGCCTTGCGCAGGGCTTTTTCTTCCAAGCCGCTCAGGCCTTCGCGACGGGCCAGCTCGGCAACCACGTCGGCAGGGGTGAAGCCGTAATGGGCCAGGGCGACCATGCTGTGAAACCACAGGTCCGCCACTTCATAAAGCAGCTTGGCCGGATCGGCGCCATGGTCCACGTCCTTGGCGGCCATGACGACCTCGGTGGCTTCCTCGCCGATCTTCTTCAGGAAAGCGTCCGGCCCCTTGTGCAACAAGCGGGCGACATAGCTCTTGTCGGGATCGCCACCGTTGGCAGGTTTGCGGCTTTCGAGCACCGCCGCCAGGCGGGCCAGGGTGTCTTCAGGGGACATGGGATTCATTTGTAAATGGTTTCAGGATCCTTGAGCACCGGATCCACCGGCTGCCAGACGCCGTCTTTGAGCACGCTGTAAAAGCAGCTGTGTCGGCCGGTGTGGCAGGCGATGCCAGGCTCATGGCCCAGCTGGGTGACCTTGAGCAGCACGACATCGTTGTCGCAATCCAGGCGGATTTCGTGCACGGTCTGCACATGGCCGGACTCTTCGCCCTTGAACCAGAGCTTGCCGCGCGAGCGACTGAAATACACGGCGCGGCCCAGCTCGGCGGTCTTTTGCAGCGCTTCGCGGTTCATCCAGGCAAACATCAGCACATCGCCGGTGGCCTGCTCTTGCGCAATGACGGGCACCAGGCCCTGCGCATCCCATTTGACGTCGTCGATCCAATTCATAGCGCGCGATTGTGCGGGATTCCCGTGACAGGTTTCAGGTGGCACGGCCCACCTTGCGCATCAGATGCGCAAAGACCGGCGGCGAAACAAACTTGTCCACCTCGCCGCCCAGCTGGGCGATCTCGCGCACCAGGGTGCTGCTGATGAACTGGTATTTGTCGCCGGGAGTGAGGAACACGGTTTCCACATCGGGCATGAGGCTGCGGTTCATGCCGGCGAGCTGGAATTCGTAGTCAAAGTCGGTCACCGCGCGCAGGCCGCGCACCATGGCCGTGCCGCCATGGGCCACGACAAAGTCGCGCACCAGGCCAGAAAAGCTGTCCACCGTCACGTTCGGATAGGGCTGGACCGCTTCGCGCACCATGGCGATACGCTCTTCCAGCGTGAACATCGTCTTTTTGTGGTGACCCGCTGCCACCGCCACGATCACGCGGGGAAAAAGCTGGGATGCCCGGCGGACCAGATCCTCGTGCCCCAGGGTGATGGGGTCAAAGGTTCCGGGATAGACGGCAAGCACGTCGTGGGGCATGGGGAGGGTCTCCTGAAAATGGGGTGACTCCGGCGGGCGCCCGCCGGGAAAGCGGGATTATGCCGCCCTGCCCCCTGGCCCATCACCCGGTGGTCTTTTGAAGCCAAATTAGCCTCTAGACCAATGAATAAAAGCGGTATTAGCTATCAAAAGAGAAGCGTTATGCCACCCTGGTGACGGCGTCTAGCGGGACCCGGCGCAGCAGATGGGCATGCACCGCGCCCGCCTTGAGGTGGCGATGCACCGCCAGCCCCCAAGGGGCCAGGGCCGCGTCATCCCAGGCCTGGGGGGCTTCGAGGTACAGGTAGCCGTCCGGCGCCAGCGCCAGGGCGGCGGCCTGCAAGGCGGGTTCGAAGAAGGCGCTGTCGAATGGCGGATCGAGCAGCACCAGGTGCAGGCTGCCCGGCGCGCAGTGGCGCAGCGCAGCCAGGCCATCGCCGCGCTGCACGCGCACGGCGCTGGCGCCCAGGCGCTGCTGCAGGGTGCGCAGCGCGGCCGCCAGGCCCGCGTCTTGCTCCACCAGCACCACCTCGGCAGCGCCGCGCGAGGCGGCTTCCAGGCCCAGGGCGCCGGTGCCGGCAAAGGCATCCAGGCAGCGCCAGCCCGTCAGGTCCTGGCCCAGCCAGTTGAACAGGGTCTCGCGCACACGGTCGGGCGTGGGGCGCAGGCCGGGGCGGTCGGGCACGGCCAGGCGGGTGCGTTTCCACTGGCCGCCGATGATGCGGATTTCGCCCGCAGCGCGGCTGGGCGCGGGCGTAGCCTTGCCGGGTTTGGCGCCCGGCTTGCTGCCCGGGCGAGCGGCAGGACGGGATGCGGTCTGGGGGCTGGGGCGGCTCATGGCTTGCCCCCCACCACCACAGTCACCATGCGCTCGGGGTGGAGCTTGCGCGCCATCGCGGCGCGGATGTCAGCCACCGTCAGGGCGTCCACCGCCTGGGTCCAGCGGTCCAGGTAGTCGAGCGGCAGGCTGTTCCAAGCAATGTTGGCCACGTTGGCCAGCAGCTTGCGGTTGCTGTCGATGCGCAGCGCAAAGCCGCCAATCAGGTTGTCTTTGGCAGCGCGCAGCTCGGCCTCGGTCGGGCCCTCGGCGACAAAACGGGCGACCACGTCTTTGGCCACCTGCAAGGCTTGCGCCGCCTGGTCGGGCCGGGTCTGCAGGCCGATGGTGAACGCGCCGGCATGCAGGCCAGGGGCAAACTGGCTATAGACGCTGTAGCTCAGGCCGCGCTCCTCGCGCACGGCCTGGGTCAGGCGCGAGACAAAGCCGCCGCCGCCCAGAATGTGGTTGCCCACCAACAGCGCCAGAAAGTCCGGGTCGCGGCGCACAAAGCCCGGCTGGCCGATCAGCACATGCGCCTGGGCCGAGGCAAAGGGCAGCGCCTGTTGCACCGGCGCAGCCAGCGGCGCCACCTCCGGCACGGCGGGCAGGGGCGCGCAATCGGCGGCGGCGGGCGTGGGCAGGTGGGCCAGCAGGCGCTCGACCAGCTGCTGGGCCTGGGCGCGGCTGACGGCGCCGACGATGCTGATCCGCGCCCGGCAGGGGGCCAGGTAACGGGCATGGAAGCGTTCAAAATCAGCCACCTCGATCCGCGCCAGGGTCTCGGCCGTGGGGCGCTGGGCGTAGGGGTGGCTGCCATAGACCGCGTCGGCAAAGGCGTGGGCGGCGACGGTGGCGGGGCGGGTCAAGGCCTCTTTCAGGCTGGCATTCCAGCGGGCACGCTCACGCTGCCAGACTTCGGCAGGCCAGCGGGGCTGGCCGATCTGGCGGGCGGCCAGCGCAGCAGCGCGCTCCAGTAGGGCCGGCTCGGTCAGGGAACGCAAGACAAAGCGCAGGCCGTCCGCATCGGCGTTGGCGTCAAAGCTGGCGCCCAGGTCGGCCCAGGCCTCGCCCAGGGCGTTTTCGTCCAGGGCGGGCGCATCGCCCACCGCGCGCACGCCCTTGGTGACCATGCCGGCCACGGCATCGGCCAGCCCGGCCTGGGACGCGGGATCGCGGCGGCTGCCGGCGTCAAAGTCGATTTGCACATCGACCATCGGGATCGTGGGGCTTTCCACCAACCAGACCTGGGCGCCGTTGGCCTGGGTCCAGTGCTGAATGGGAATCAGCGCCCAAGCGGGATTGGCCACCAGGCCTTGGAGCACCAAAGCGGCTGAAACGCCCAAGTAGCGGGCGGTTCTAGCTATGATTTTATGAGCATTCATTGCATTGCTCCTGCGCCGTGGCGGACTGTGCTTGATGCATTTGTCGGGCGGGCGGCCGCCAGCGGCTGGGGCAGCAGGGTGGCGACCGTGAGCTGGTCGTCGCCAAAGTAGCGGGCAGCCACGGACTGGACCTGGGCGGGCGTGACCTCGCGCAGCAGCGCCAGCAGGCGCTCGTTGGCGTCCAGTGGTAGGCCCTGCACCCAGTGGCTGCCCAACTCCTGCGCTTGGTAGAACACGGAATCGCGCTGATAGACCATGGCGGCACGCCACTGGGCCAGCACGCGCTGCAATTCGGCCTGGCCGATGCCTTCGCGTGCCACCTTGGCGATTTCGGTGCGCAAAGCAGCTTCCAGATCCTCGGCGCTGCGGCCGGCGGCGGGCACGCCCAGGAGCATGAACAGCCCCGGGCCCCGGCCCTGCACCATCGCGGCGCTGGAGACGCTGTCGGCCACGCGCTGCGCGTCCTGCGCCAAGGCGCGTTCCAGGCGGGCGCCGTCGTAGCCGCTGAGCACGGCGGACAGCAGCATCAGCGCCAGCGCATCGCGGTCGCTGTCCTGCAGGGCGTCCAGGCGCTCCAGGCTAGGCGCGCGGTAGGCCAGCGCGACATAGGCCTGCTCGGCCGGCGCCTTGACCGCGATGCGGCGCAAGCCCTGCTGGGTGGGTTCGGTGCGCGGCTTGCGGGCCGGCACGGCGCGCGCGGGCAGCTGGCCGTAATGGCGCTCGGCCAGCTGGCGCACCTGCTCGGGATCGACATCGCCGGCGACGACTACGGCGGCGTTGGCGGGGGTGTACCACTGGCGGTGGAAAGCGCGCACGTCGTCCAGGGTCAGGGCCTCCAGGTCGCTCATCCAGCCGACGATGGGCCGGCGGTAGGGCGAAGCGATGAAACTGGTCGCAAACAGCTGCTCGGCCAGCACGGCGCGGGGCTGGTCCTCGGTGCGCAGGCGGCGCTCTTCCTTGACGACCTCGATTTCCTTGCGGAATTCGCCCTCGGACCACGCGGGATGGGCAAAGCGTTCGGCCTCCAGGCGCATCACATCGTCCAGGCGCTGGGCGGGAATCTGCTGGTAGTAGCCGGTGTAGTCACGGCTGGTGAAGGCGTTTTCACGTCCCCCCAAGGCCGCCACGCGGCGCGAGAACTCGCCCGGCCCCAGCGCTTTCGAGCCCTTGAACATCATGTGTTCCAGCACATGGGCGATGCCGGACAGGCCGTCCACCTCGTCCATGGCGCCCACGCGCACCCACAGCATGTGCACCGCCGTGGGCGCGCGCCGGTCGGGCTGCACGATCAGCGGCATGCCGTTGGAGAGGGTGTAGTGCCGGGCGCCCGAGGCCGTGGCCTGCACGGGCGGTGTCTTGGCCAGCGGTGGCGCAGTG
Organism: uncultured Burkholderiaceae bacterium; assembly: GCA_964597235.1. Taxonomy (GTDB): domain Bacteria; phylum Pseudomonadota; class Gammaproteobacteria; order Burkholderiales; family Burkholderiaceae_C; genus CAYZPX01. The sequence goes on from CAZQXQ010000007.1 coordinate 31,219, forward strand.
GATTCAACACGCAATGGGGCGGGAGAAGCGCCCCAGGCCGGAAAAGCCAGGCCAGCGGCCATGGCAAGGACCGCAAGGGTCCGGGAAGGGAGATGGCGTTTCATAGAATCCCAAGATTCTAAGAACCCGCCAATGTTCAGTTTTTTCAAAAAGAAATCCCCCGCCGCCCCTGCGGACACCACCCTCCCCGTCCCGACAGGGACGCCCGCACCGCAGAGCGCACCCGCCACTGAAGCGGCCCCTTCCTCTGGCAAAAGCTGGCTGCGCAACCCGTTTGCCAGCAAGTCGGCCGCTGAAACACCACCCATGCCAGCGGACACGGTCGCGCCAGCCCCTGTCGCCCAGCCCCAGGACAAGCCCCAAGATCCATCCGAGGGCGCCACCGAGCAGCGCAAGGGCTGGATGGAGCGGCTCAAGGCCGGCCTGCGCAAGACCGGCTCCAGCATCGCCACGGTGTTCACCGGCACGCAGATCGACGATGCGCTGTACGAAGAGCTGGAAGAAGCCCTGCTGATGGCCGACACCGGCGTCAAGGCCACCCAGCACCTGCTCAAGGACCTGCAGCGCCGGGTCAAGGAAACCAAAACCACCGATCCCGCCGCCGTCAAGGGCCTGCTGGCCGACGCCCTGGCGGAGCTGCTGCAGCCGCTGGAAAAAGCGCTGGTCATTGGCCAGCACCAGCCCACCGTGGTCATGGTTGCGGGCGTGAACGGTGCCGGCAAGACCACCTCGATCGGCAAGCTGACCAAGCACCTGGCCAACGAGGGCGCCAGCGTGCTGCTGGCGGCTGCCGACACCTTCCGCGCCGCCGCCCGCGAGCAACTGGGCGTCTGGGCCGACCGCAACTTGGTCGAGATCGTCAGCCAGGAAGGCGGCGACCCGGCCGCCGTCAGCTTTGACGCCGTGAACGCCGGCCGCGCCCGGGGCAAGGACGTGGTGCTGGTGGACACCGCCGGCCGCCTGCCCACCCAGCTGCACCTGATGGAAGAGCTGAAAAAAATCAAGCGCGTGGTCACCAAGGCCGACGGCACGGCGCCCCACGAGGTGCTGCTGGTGATTGACGGCAACACCGGCCAGAACGCCCTGACCCAGGTGCGCGCCTTCGACGACGCCCTGGGCCTCACCGGCCTGGTCGTGACCAAGCTGGACGGCACCGCCAAGGGCGGCGTGTTGGCAGCGATTGCGCAGGAGCGCCCGATACCCGTGTATTTCATCGGCGTGGGCGAAAAACTGGAAGACCTGGAAACCTTCAACGCCCGCGAATTCGCCCAGGCGCTGCTGTCGTAAAGCGATCAGGATTCCGACTCAAGGGCGACCATCGCGCTGCCGATAACCGGGAATTTCCTTATCGGGGGTTCCCCATGCGCATCGCCCAAGCCGCCCAGCAATTCCAGGTCCAGCACCAGGCCTCCCAAAGCAGCCAGAAAAACTCACGGCTGGAAGCCTGGGTGGGGGATCGGCGCCCCACGTCCCCAGCGGCGGCGACAGGGGACGGCCGCGACACGCCCTCCGCCCGCGTGCTGCTCTCGCCAGCCGCATTGGCCCTGCAACTGCCCAGCGCCGCTCGCCAGACACCGACGCCCGCAGCCAATCCCAAGCCGCTATCGAGCAGCCCCGCTACCACCGCCACAGACAAGGCGGAGGCCAGCGACGGCAAGGCCAGCCTGACACCGCAGCTGTCCATGATCAAAGACCTGATGGAGCGCCTGACCGGCGTACCAATCAAGGTCTATGCCGCCGAATTGCAAGCCAGCGCGACCAGCATGCAAGTGCAATCGCAAAGCGCTGCGGTCGGCGCTGCGGCCAATGGGCGTGCTTCGGCGGGCTTTGGACTGCTCTACGAAGAATCCACCGTGCGCCAGGAATACGAGCGCCTGGACTTCCAGATGCAGGGCCAGATCCAGACCACCGACGGCCGGACCATCGACTTCCAGCTCGACATCACCCTGGAGCGCCTGTACCGCGAGGAAAGCAGCACCCGCATTGCGCTGGGCGATGCGGCAGTGCCGGTCGATCCCTTGGTGCTGCAGTTCGACGGCCCCGCTTCAGCGCTGCAAAACCAGCGTTTTGCCTTTGATTTGCAGGGCGATGGCCAGGCCGAGAACGTGCCACTGCTGGCCCAGGGCTGGGGCTACCTGGCGCTGGACAAGAACGCGAACGGCCGCATTGACAACGGCCTGGAGCTGTTTGGCCCGCGCACCGACAACGGCTTTGCCGAACTGGCCGCGCTGGACGACGATGGCAATGGCTGGATCGACGAGGCGGACGCTGCCTTCCAAGACCTGCGCATCTGGCGACCCAACGCCGACGGCAGCGGCAGCCTGCAAAGCCTGCAGGCCGAGGGCATTGGCGCGCTGGGCCTTGCGAATGCAGCCAGCCCGTTTGCGCTGCGCAGCGAGGGCAACGCCAGCCTGGGCGCTCTGCGAGCCACCGGAGCCTACCTGCGTGAGGATGGCCGGGCCGGCGCGCTGCAGCAGCTGGACCTGGCGGTGTGAAGTGAACAGCGGCGCGCCGGCGGTCTCAGGCCTGCCCGGGCGACGTGGTTTGCGCCTGCACCCAGGCCGCGTAGTCGGCGCTGGCCTCGGCGGTCTGCACCAGCAGCTGGGGCAATTGGTAAGGGTGATGGGCCCGCAGCCACTGCAAGAGCGCATCGACCGCCGCCGGGCTGGTCTTGCACACCAGGCGCCATTCCGGCCCCTGCTGCAAGGCACCGTCCCAGATGTAGTGCGAAGTGATGGGCTCCACCTGCACGCAGGCCGCCAGATGCTCACGGACCAGGCCCTGGGCCAGTCGGGTGGCATCGGCCTCGGTCTCGACAGTGGTCGTGACGGTGTGGATGGGGTGCAGGTTGGGGATACTGCTCACGCAAATGCTCCTATATTCATAGCTACTACCGCTGGTATTTATTAGTCTAGAGCCTTTTTTACCTTAAAAACATCTGCAATAACCTTGCGATTTTTCTGGGAACTCTGGACTTAGCACTCCGTCTAAGGGAGTGCTAACATCATTGCATTGTTGAAAGGAATTAAGGCATGAACCTGTCCACTGGAACCGCCGCAGCCACCCTGGCCCCTGCGAATCCCTGGGCCATGGTGCCTTCGCTGGGCAACCTGGACGCCTACATCACGGCCGTCAACCGGCTGCCGCTGCTGACCCTGGAGGAGGAGCAGCGCTACGCCCGCCAGCTCAAAGACCACAACGACGTGGAGGCCGCTGGCCGCTTGGTGCTGTCCCACCTGCGCCTGGTGGTGTCGATTGCGCGCCAGTACCTGGGCTATGGCCTGCCCCACGGCGACCTGATTCAGGAAGGCAATGTCGGTCTGATGAAGGCCGTCAAGCGCTTCGACCCCGACCAAGGCGTGCGCTTGGTGAGCTACGCCATGCACTGGATCAAGGCCGAGATCCACGAATACATCCTCAAAAACTGGCGCATGGTCAAGGTGGCGACCACCAAGGCCCAGCGCAAGCTGTTCTTCAACCTGCGCTCGATGAAGCAAGGCTTCAAGGCCGATGCCAGCCTGGACGCGGACACCCACCGCGACGGACTCAACGCGCGCGAGATCGACACCGTCGCCGCGCAGCTCAACGTCAAGCGCGAAGAAGTGATCGAGATGGAAACCCGCATGGCCGGTGGCGATGTACTGCTGGACCCCGCGCCCAACGACGATGGCGAGCAGGCCTACGGCCCCATCGCCTACCTGGCTGACCCGTCGCACGAGCCCACCGCGATGATCGAGTCGCGCCAGCGCGATCTGCTGGCCACCGACGGCATTGCCACCGCCCTGGCCAGCCTGGACGAGCGCAGCCGCCGCATCGTGGAAGAGCGCTGGCTCAAGGTGAACGACGACGGCACTGGCGGCATGACCCTGCACGATTTGGCCGCTGTGTACGGCGTGAGCGCCGAGCGCATCCGCCAGATCGAAGTCGCCGCGATGAAAAAGATGAAAAAATCGCTGGCCGAATTTGCCTGAGCACCCCGGGCCCTGCCCGGCGGCATCCACCACCCCTGCGCGCAACGCTCTTCCGGCTTGCGCGCTTTGTTTTTTCTGGAACAGGAACCCCTACCATGCCCTCCCTGCGCAACGCCCCTCCCCGCTCCCTCCGTCTGAACCGCCGCGCCCTGGGCGCCCTGGCGCTGGCTGCCTGGATCGCGCCCCTGGGCCTGGCCAACGCACAGACCCCGGCCGCCTGGCCGACCAAGCCCGTGAAGATCATCGTCGGCTTTCCGGCGGGCTCGTCGCCCGACCTGACCGCACGCACCTTTGCCGAACCACTGTCCAAGGCGCTGGGCCAGCCGGTGGTCGTAGAGAACAAAGTGGGCGCGGGCGGCAACATTGGCGCCGATGCGGTGGCCAAGGCGCGCGACGACCACACCATCGGGCTGATGATCAACGGCAATATGACGATTGCCAAGCTGCTGAACCCAGCCGTGCCCTACGACCCGCTCAAGGACTTGGCGCCGCTGAGCCTGGTGGGCACCTCGCCCCTGGTGCTGACGGCACCTGTGACCCAGGCCGGCCTACCCAGCGGCGGCTCGGCGCGCGACTTTATGGCGGCAGCACGCCAGGCAGGCACGCAGTGGAACTACGGCACCCCCGGCGTGGGCACCGTCGGCCACATCGGCATGGAACTGCTCAAGGCGCGCAGCCAGATCCAGCCGGTGCATGTGCCCTACCCCGGCTACCCGCAGGTGGCCAACGCCATGCTGGCCGGTCAGCTGCAACTGGCGCTGCTGCCGCCGGCGCTGGCCCAGGCCCAGGTGCGCGCGGGCAAGCTGCGGGCGATTGGCATCACCTCGGCCGGGCGCAGCCCGCTCACGCCGGACATCCCCAGCCTGAGCGAAGCCGGCATCCCCAACCTGCACCTGGAAATCTGGAACGCCTTTGCCGCCCCGGCAACGATGCCCAAGGCCATCCAGGCGAAGCTGGCCACGGTGATCAGCGACATCGCCCGCTCCGACGACATGCGTGCCAAGCTGTTCCAGCAGGGCTGGCAGGTAGCTGGCACCACCGCCGAAGGCCTGACCAAGCGCATCCAGGCCGACACCCAGATGCTGGGCCAAGTGATTGCCACCCAAGGCATCAAGGCGGAATAAGGGTCGCGGATTCAAGTACGAAGTGCAACGGAACTAAATCCGGTTGGGCCAAGAGTG
>CAZQXQ010000008.1:0-27866 GCA_964597235.1 uncultured Burkholderiaceae bacterium
GGTGTCGGCATCGACCAGGCCGGGCAGCGCGCCCGGCAGGGGTTCGTTCAGCAGGGGGGCGCTCGGGTCCAGGCCCTGGCTGGCGGGGCTTTGCGTGAGGGGGGCACCGTGTTCGTCAATCGGCAGGGCCACCGCGTCGCGGCCAAAGCCTTCCTGGGTGACAAAGCTCTCGGCGGCGTTGACCAGTTCCTCCAGGTTTTCAATGCGGTCGGCGCCCTCGCGCTCGGCGCGGTAATGCTCCATCAGGCCGCTGGCGTCCAGCATGCGCTCAATGATGCTGCGCAGGTTCTGGCCCTGGGTCTGCTCGCGCAGCACGTCGATCTTGGCGACAAAGGCGCCCAGGTTGGCACCAGCCTTGCCGGGCACGGTGGTGACCGCGTCGTGCAGCGAGCAGCCGGCAGCGCGGGCGGCGTCCTGCAGCACCTCGATGCTGCGTGCGCCAATGCCGCGTGGCGGAAAGTTCACCACGCGCATAAAACTGGTGTCGTCGTGCGGGTTCTCCAACAAGCGCAAATAGGCCAGCGCATGCTTGATTTCCGCCCGCTCGAAAAAGCGCAGCCCGCCATACACGCGGTAGGGGATGCTGGCGTTGAACAGCGCCGATTCGATCACCCGGCTCTGCGCGTTGCTGCGGTAGAGGATGGCGATTTCGTGGCGGGCAAAGCCGTCGTCCTTCACCAGCCCCTTGATTTCCTCGACCATCCACTGCGCCTCGGCCAGGTCGCTGTTGGCCTCGCGCACGCGCACCGGCTCGCCGGGGCCTTGGCTGGTGCGCAGGTTCTTGCCCAAGCGGCGGCTGTTGTGGCTGATCAGCGCGTTGGCCGAGTCCAGGATGTGGCTGTGGCTGCGGTAGTTTTCTTCCAGCTTGATTTGGTGCTCGACGGCAAATTCGCGCACAAAGTCAGCCATGTTGCCGACGCGGGCGCCCCGGAAGGCGTAGATGCTCTGGTCGTCGTCGCCCACGGCCATCACGCTGCCCTGGGTCTGCAAGCGGCCATCGACCACCTCGCCCGCCAGCTGCTTGAGCCACAAATATTGCAGGCGGTTGGTGTCCTGGAACTCGTCCACCAGGATGTGTCGAAAGCGCCGCTGGTAATGCACGCGCACCGGGTCGTTGTCGCGCAGCAGCTCATACGAGCGCAGCATCAGCTCGCCAAAATCCACCACGCCCTCGCGCTGGCATTGCTCTTCGTACAGCTGGTACAGCTCCACCTTTTTGCGCGTATCGGGGTCACTGGCGGCCACGTCGCGCGGGCGCAGGCCGTCTTCCTTGCAGCCGGCGATGAAATACTGCAGCTGCTTGGGCGGAAAGCGTTCCTCGTCCACATTGAACTGCTTGCACAGCCGCTTGATGGCCGAGAGCTGGTCCTGCGTGTCCAGGATCTGGAAGGTCTGCGGCAGGCCCGCCGCCTGGTGGTGGGCGCGCAGCAGCCGGTTGCACAGGCCGTGAAAGGTGCCGATCCACATGCCGCGCACATTCACCGGCAGCATCGCGGTGAGACGGGCCACCATCTCCTTGGCGGCTTTGTTGGTGAAGGTCACCGCCAGGATGCCGCCGGGCGTCGCCAGGCCGTTTTGCAGCAGCCAGGCGATGCGGGTGGTCAGCACCCGGGTCTTGCCCGAACCAGCCCCCGCCAGGACCAGCGCATGGCCGGCCGGCAAGGTGACGGCAGCGAGTTGTTCGGGGTTGAGGGAATGGAGCAGGAGGGATTCGGACATGGGACGATTGTAGGAAGCCCGTCCCCTCCTGCGGTCTGGCGCCGAACTTACTTCGGCGCTTCCAGGATCACTTCCACATGCCGGTTCTGCGCCTGGCCCTGGGGGGTGTCGTTGGACGCCAGCGGGCGGGTGTCGGCATAGCCGGTGGCCCGCATGCGCGCCGGGGCAATGCCCTGGCTTTGCAAATAGCGCACCACGCTGGCCGCGCGGCCGGTAGAAAGCTCCCAGTTAGAAGGAAAGCGCTCGGTCTGGATCGGCACGTTGTCGGTATGCCCTTCGACGACGATGCGGTGCTGCGCTGCGCCATTGAGCACCGGGACCAGGCGCGCCAAGACCGACAGCCCGGCCGCGCTCAGATTGGCCTCGCCCGAGGCGAACAGGATCTCGCTGCTGATGCGAAAGCTCACACTGCCCTGGTTCACCACCACTTCGATGTTCTTGTCGAGGCGATCCAGGGGCAGCCCCTCCAGCGGGTCTTTCTCTGGTTCAGCCTTGGGGGTCTGGGAGGTGTCCGAGGAGGCCACGGGCGGCACCGGCAACGGCAAAGGCGGCACGATGTTGGGCCGGGTCACTGGCAGGATGGGCGTGGCCCGGCTTTCTTTGGTGGGCGACGGCGTTTCCGGATTTTGTTGGGCTGGCTTGGTGAACGCGAGCATCACGACCATCATCACCAACATCAGCGTGATCATGTCGAGGTAAGTCAGCAGCCAGCCCTCCTCCTCAGCCGGAGGATCGGGGTCTGTGTGCCAGCGTGCAAACCGCCCCCCGAGGCGGGGCCGATTTGGCTTTGCCGCCGGGGTGGGCGCACCACCCTTGGATGCCGGTTTGGCAGGACCACCCGCCGCTGAAGAAACTCCGAACTGCACGGACATGCCTCGCTTTTAACCTTGAGCCGGCTTGCGCCCCGAGGCAGCAGCGGCAGCGCGCTGCACAGCCATGCTTTCGGGCGTGCGTCCGTCGTTGATTTCGTCCGCAAACTGCGCCACGAAGGATTTAAGTGTCTCGCGCATCAGCGCTGGGCTGCGGCGTTCGCACATCATCGAGACGCCCTGCATCACCATGTTCATCACCACCACCCGCTGCTCGGTGCGGCGTTCCAGTTTGACCGCAATCGGCTTGAACAAGAGGTTGGCCACCAAAACACCGTAAAAGGTGGTCATCAGCGCCACGGCCAGCTGGCTACCAATCGCCTTGAGGTCGCCCTGGCCCAAAACCCCCATCAGGTTGACCAGGCCCACCAGCGTACCAATCATGCCGAAGGCGGGCGCATACGACGCCATGGAGCGAAACAGCTGTGCTTCGGCCGTTTCACGGGCGCGCAGGCGCTGAATGCGCCACTGGAGCAGGTCCAGGATGTCCTCTTCCGGCGTCTGATCGATGATCAGTTGCACGCCCGTACGCAAGTAAGGGTTGGCGACGTTTTCCAGTGCCTTTTCCACGGCACGCAGATCGTCGTTGACCCACAGCTTGGAAATGCGCACCAGTTCTTCAATGTCGTCCTGGATGTAGGTGTGCTCGTTGCGCAGCACCGTGGCGATCAGGCCAAAGACGCGCAGCACCTCCGTGAGCGGGTAGCTCATGAACGTAGCGGCCATGGTGCCCCCAAAGACAATGCCCAGGCTAGGAAAGTCAACATACAGGCGGGGGTCATCCGCCGCAAAGAAAATCACAATCCCCAACAGCAAGAAGCTGCTGACGATACCAATCAGGGTGGACGGATTCATGCAAGTACTCCTAGCGGCTATTGTGCCGCAGGCAGGCCAATGACCCTGCTGACCCAAAACCATTGGTACAACCCACGCAAGACAACCCCCAGAAAGCACGCATGACCACCACAACGCCCCTCCGGATTGCCGTACTGGGCACCGGCATGATGGGCCTGCCCATGGCCCGCCGTTTATGCATGGCGGGCCACCAGGTCCACGCCTGGAACCGCACCCGTGCCAAGGCCGAGCCCCTGGCGCAGGACGGTGCCACCGTCCACGGCACCGCAGCAGACGCCGTACGCCCCGCCGACATCACGATCAGCCTGCTGGAAAACGGCCCCGTCGTGGCTGACGTGCTGTTTGCCCAGGGCGCCGCGCAGGCCATGCGCCCGGGTAGCCTTTTCATCGACATGGCCTCCATCCAGCCGGCCGAAGCGCGGGGCCATGCGGCTCGTCTGCAGGCCCTGGGTGTGGCCTGCCTGGATGCGCCCGTCTCCGGCGGCACCCTGGGTGCCGAGGCAGGCACGCTGACCATCATGGTGGGCGGGGAAGCGTCGGACTTTGAACGCGCGCGGCCGGTGTTTGCCGCGCTGGGCCGTGCGACCCTGGTCGGCCCGCACGGCGCTGGCCAGCTCGCCAAACTGGCTAACCAGATGATCGTGGGCATCACCATCGGCGCCGTGGCCGAGGCCCTGCTGCTGGCCGCCAAGGGCGGAGCCGACATGGCCAAGGTACGCGAGGCCATCACTGGCGGGTTTGCCGACAGCCGCATCCTGCAGGTCCACGGCCAGCGCATGGTGGAACGTGACTTCGCCCCCCGCGGCCGCATGGCGGTGCAGCTCAAAGACCTGCGCAATGCCTTGAGCACGGCAGCAAGCATCGGGTTTACAGCGCCCATCACCCAGCTCTTCGAGCAGCTCTACGCCGAGGGCAGCGCACACGGTCTGGCCGACCAGGATCAGAGTGCTTTGTTCATGGAGCTGGCCCGGCGCAACGGGATGCACTGATCTGCGATCCGGAAAGCATGAAATTTTTTGAGGTCCTTTTTTCAAAAAGGCTTCAAAATTTGTGCATAATCCGTGGCTTCGCAGTTTTGCAGTTGCAACAACTTGCGGGCTCTTAGCTCAGTTGGTAGAGCAGCGGACTCTTAATCCGTAGGTCGAGTGTTCGAGTCACTCAGGGCCCACCAAAACATCAAACCCTGCTATCTACCAGTAGTAGGGTTTTATCTTTGCCGTCGCGAATTTCCCGAATGGGGCAAGCCCTGCCCCACCTCCAACGGACGGACGACGCCCCCGAAGCAGACGCAGACGCTCCGACATGACCTGCGTAGGTACTGCGAGCCCCAAAAACTCCTAATTTAATAGCTACTACCGCCTGTATTTATTGGGCCAGAGCCTGATTTGACCATCAAATTCCATGGGTCTGCACTACGAACAACAGGCGGCCAACAACATTGAGGAGCCGTTTCAAAGCACCGTCCGGTGTTTCTGTTGAACGTCTTCCTCAGAGTCAGAAAACTGCCGGGCAATTTGCTGGAACTGGTCTTGTAGCTCGATGAAGGCGTCGAGCACATCGGGATCAAAGTGGCTGCCACGGCCTTTTTGCATGATCTCCACCGCCTGGGCGTGGGGCATGGGTTCTTTATAGACACGGCGGCTGATCAGGGCGTCATACACATCGGCCACGGCCATCAAGCGGGCCGACAACGGAATGGCCTGGCCAGCCAGGCCTTCAGGATAGCCCGAGCCATCGAACTTTTCCTGGTGGCTGTAGGCAATCTCCTTGGCAATCGCCAGAAACGGTACCGACCCGCCCAGTTTTCCCTCCGCCTGTTCGATCGCATCACGGCCCAGCGTGGTGTGGGTCTTCATGATCTCGAATTCTTGCTCGGTGAGCTTGCCGGGCTTGAGCAGGATGCTGTCAGGAATACCCACCTTGCCAATGTCGTGCAGGGGCGCCGACTTGAAAAGACCATCGATGTAGTGGTCAGTCAATTGCTCTGCAAACTGGGGCAAGGCCCGCAAGCGCTCGGCCAGCACTCGGACATAGTTTTGCGTGCGGCGAATGTGGTTGCCGGTCTCGTTATCGCGCGTCTCGGCCAGGGAGGCCATCACCAGGATGGTCACATCCTGCACCGCCTGTACTTCGGCCGTGCGCCGGGCCACCTCCGCCTCCAGAAAGGCGCTCTTGTCCCGCAGGAAATCCGCCTGGGCTTTCAAGGCCAGGTGGATCTTGACGCGCGCCTGCAAGATGGCATGGCTGACCGGCTTGGTCAGGTAGTCCACGGCGCCCAACTCCAGGCCGATGCGCTCGTCCTCGGCTTCGTTTTTGGCGGTCAGGAAGATCACCGGGATGCCCTGGGTCGCAGGGTCGGCCTTGAGGCGGCGCAGCACCTCGTAGCCATCCATGCCCGGCATCATGATGTCCAGCAAGATGAGGTCGGGTGGCGTGCCGGTAGTCACCAGCTTCAGCGCCCGCTCCCCGCGGTTGGCGACACGCACCTTGCAGGTCTCCCGCAGGAGGTCGGACATCAGTGCCAGGTTGTCCGGCGTGTCGTCCACCACCAGCACATAGGGCTTGGCTGCGGCTTCGGGCATTTTTTCAAGTGCCGGCATGGTGGAGGGGGAAGTTTCCATGGTGTCTCTCGGGGTTTATGGTTGCAATGTGGCAATCAGGTCCAGCGCCCCGTCGTGGTCGTAGGCACGCAGGTGTTTCTCGATCTGCACCCAGTGCTGGGGCATGGCTTGCTGGAATGCGGGGCGGTGCTGCTCCCAATAGGCGTCCACATCGGGATCGCCATCGGCCAGCAAGGCGCGCAACTGGGCGATGTCGGCCTGGATCGTATCGGAGAGCCTGGACGGCTCAGGGACCTCGGATGCCGCCAGCGGGTGGAGGGATGGCGCACCGTCGGACAGGTCGGCGGGGGTGTCGGCAGGAGTGACCCCGCCCTCCAGCGCACGCAGCCCCCGGATCACGGTGTCCAGCAGGGGCAGGATTTTTTGCAAGGCTGCTTCGATCTCGGCCTCCAGGTCCTGGACATCCTGCGGGGCCTGGGCTTGCCCCTGCGCCAGCCGCGCATGGCAGAGTTGCTCCAGCTCGGCGGCCGCCTCTTGCAGCGCGGTTGCGCCAATGTTGCCCGCCGTTCCGCGCAAGGTGTGGGCACAGCGCTCTGGCGCACGGGGATCCGGGTCGGATCGCGCCTGGGCAAAGGCCCGCGCAAAGTCAGCCTGTCCTGCAACAAAGCGCTGTAAGAGTCGCCGGTACAGCGTCTGGTTGTTCATGGACGTTGCCAGGCCCTTGCGCAGGTCAATGCCCGGCAGGGCTGAGGGCAGCCCCTCTGCCGAACCAGCGGGCGGGGCAGGTTCTGCGGCTGGCGTGGACGGGGCCTCGGACATGCTGGTTGCAGAACCGGCCGCAATCCACTGCCCCAGCGTGGCGAACATGTGCGCTACATCGATGGGTTTGGCGATGTGGTCGTTCATGCCGACCGACAAAACCTTTTCGCGGTCGCCGCTCATGGCATTGGCTGTCATCGCGATGATGGGCAGATCGGCAAACTGGGGCTGCTGCCGGATGCGCTTGGTCGCTTCGTAGCCGTCCAGCACCGGCATCTGGCAATCCATCAAGATGGCATCAAACCGGGCATCGACGGCCAAGCGATCCAGGGCTTCCTGGCCGTCGTTGGCCACCACGACGTGGATACCCGCCTCGCGCAGCAGCTCGGTCGCCAACTCCTGGTTCAGGGCGTTGTCTTCCACCAACAGGACCCGGGCACCGCGCAGGTGCTCCGGAATCACGGCGTTGTCGTCCAGCGGCTCGGAGGGCATCTCGTCGGTGACCGTGTGCAGCGCGGGGCCAATGGCCTCCAACAAGGTGGACGGGGTCACTGGCTTGGTGAGCACTGCTCGCACGGGCACACCCGCCTGGCGAATGTGCCGCTGCAACGCCTCACGGCTGTGGGCAGTGACCATGACGGCAGCCGCCAAGGGGACCTGGTGGCGCTGGCGTGCCCGCTCCACCAGAACGACCCCGTCCATGCCGGGCATTTGCCAGTCCGTCAGCAAGAGGTTGAACGGCTGCCCCTCCTGCGCTGCGGCAGCCATGGCCGCAAGCGCGGCAAAGCCATCTTGGGCTGTGGCCACATCGACACCGAAGGAGCGCACCATGGCTTCCAGCACATCGCGGGCAGCGGCGTTGTCGTCCACCACCAGCACGCGGGTGCCCTGAAGTTCGGCAGCCGTGGGCATGCGCCGGGCTAGCGAAGGGGCTTGCTGCACCCCAAAGCGCGCCGAAAAGTGAAACACCGAGCCCACACCCGGTGTGCTTTCCACCCAGATGCGCCCGCCCATCATCTCGACCAGGTTTTTGCTGATGGCCAGGCCCAGCCCAGTTCCACCGAATTTGCGCGTGGTAGAACTGTCGGCCTGGCTGAAGGCCTGGAACAGCCGGCCTTGCTGCGCTTCGGAAAGCCCGATGCCGGTGTCTCGCACCCAGAAATGCAGCGCAACGTGGCGGTCGGTCTGCTCCATCGCGGAAATCCCGATGGTGATCTCGCCCGCTTCGGTGAACTTGACGGCGTTATTGCATAGGTTGATCAGCACCTGGCTGAGCCGCAGCGGGTCACCCACCAGCGCGGTCGGTAGCTCGGCAGAGGCATCGACCAGCATCTCCAGCCCTTTGTCTTCCACCTTGGTGCCGACCATGGTGACCAGGCCATCGAGCACATCGTCCAGCTGGAAGTCCACCTCCTCCATCTGCAGCTTGCCCGCTTCGATTTTCGAGAAATCCAGAATGTCGTTGACGATGCTCAGCAGGTGCTTTCCCGCCTTGTGCACCTTGTCGATGTAGTTGCGCTGCTTGGCGTCCAGGTTGGTTTTGAGTGCCAGATGGCTCATGCCAATGATGGCGTTCATGGGCGTGCGGATTTCGTGGCTCATGTTGGACAGGAAGTCCGACTTGGATCGGGTCGCCGCCTCCGCCATTTCCCGCGCACGCACAAGAGCATCTCGGGCCTCCACCTGGTCGCGGATGTCATCCAACATCCACACCGTGCCTTTGTCGGGCTGGGCAGGGTCCACCGCCTTGCCGGTGATGCGCATCCACACCAGCGCCCCGTGCTGCTGGCGCAATTGCACCTCCAGCGTGGCGGAGTGGCCTTCCCAGATCGGCCCGTACAACGCCTGAAGGGCCTGCTCCGTGGTTGGGTCGGGCATCCACACCGAGGTGGCCTGCCCCACCAGGCTCCACAGGGGCCAATCGAGCAGCTCGTGCAAACGCCGGTTGCAGCGCGAAATCACCCCGTCTTTGATCAAGGCGATGCCCGAAGTGGCGGTGTCCAGGATGGCGCGTTGCTCCTCGTTGGCCATCTGGATCGCCATGAGGGTAGAGCGCTCTGCAGTGATGTCCTCCAGCATGATCACTGCGCCTTTTTCGGGGTTGCCGGGCTCGATGGCGTGGTTGGAGGTGCGTACCCACAACAGGCTCCCGTCCTTGCGACGGAACTCCAGGTCCGTGGTGTAGGTTTTGCCGGCCCAGACCATGGGATAGCCCTCGGCCGTCACCCGGTCGTAGTCAGCCGGGTGGGCAAACCAGACGCGCGTGGGCTGCCCCACCTGCTCACCTGAGACGTACCCCAGCAGTCGGTCGGCCTTTTCATTGCAACGGAGGACGGTGCGGTTGACCACCCACACGATGCCAGCACTGGTCGCCTGAAAAATCGCCTGGAGCTGCTCGTTGACCGAGCGCAACTCCCCCTCCTGGGCAGCAAGCTGCTGCTCCGCCTGGACCCGCGAGGTGATGTCCGTGACGATGGCGTAGCGACTGACCGTGCCCGAAGCCGCATCGGCCAAGCGGTTGCCCGTCAGCAGGCATGGAATGCGCTGTCCGTCACACGCCAGCACCTGGGCCTCTGCCTGGAAGGTGTCGCTCCACTGGTCTGTGGACAAGGTCAGCCACTGGGTGACCGGGGTACCCAGCACCGTCTGAGGGTCTTGGGCACCGACCAGCGCCAGAAAAGCGGGGTTGCAGTCCGTGATGTGATCGTCTTCATCCAGCCACAGAAACCCCTGCTGGGTCGTCGCCAGGATGGAATCGATGCGCCGACGCATTTCGGCGGTGCGCGAGGTCAGCAGCATCAGCGCAAAACCGACCCCGATCATGACCAGGGTCAAGACGGTCACCGACACCGCCAACCAGGTGGGACTGACGCCTTGCACCTCAGAGGCCGTGACATCGGGCAAAAACCAGGCCGCCTCCATGGCGATGTAGTGCATCGATGAAATGGCCAAGCCCAGGATGGTGCCGCTCACCAGCGACACCCGGAGGGGCTTGCGGGCCAGCGGGGTGCTTGACAAAAAACGGTGCGCGAACAAAGCCAGCACCGCCACCCCGATCGCACAGACAATGGACGCCCCAAACAAAAGGGGGTCATACCGTAAGACCCCATCCAGTTGCATGGCCGCCATGCCAGCGTAATGCATCAGACCCACCCCGCTGCCCAGCAAAGCGCCGCTGAACCATAAACGCTGGCCAGACTGCCTGGTCTGCCCCAAAAGGCGCAAGGCCAGAATGGAGGCGGCTACCCCCGGCAGGGCGGAGACCGCCGTCCAGACAGGGTCATAGGCCACGGCGCATTCCAGCCGGAAGGACAGCAGGCCGATGAAATGCATGGACCAGGTGCCTACACCCAGGATCGCGCCGGCGGCAACCACCGTCCACTCGCCCCTCAGCTGGCGATGGGCAATCTCCAGGGCACAGACGGCTGCTGCAATGGCCAGGCCGATGGAAAGCAGAACCATCGGCAGGTCATAGCTGTGCAAAAACGCCTTATCCAGGGGGTCTGACGCCGACAGAAAAGGAAGAAGGGCTTGAAGGTTCATGGGCGTCCTCGACGGAATGAGGTCCTCTGGGTCACAGTAGGCCAGCCAGTATGACCGCCCGCCCCCTCTGAAAGCAGAAAAGGACCCAAGCCTTGGCAAAATGCATCGCCTAAGCCATCGCCTGCAAGCAGCAACCCCGTTGGGCCTGCGGGCTTCTACCACCTCCCCAGGTAACTTGTAAACCCCAAAGCATGACGTTCCATCAACTGATTTACGTAAGCGACTTGGTCGGCGACGACGAAGGACAACTGGCCCCGATTCTGGAGTCCGCCGTGCGCCACAACACGGAGGACGGCATCACAGGGATGCTGCTGTATTCCGGCGGTAATTTCCTGCAAGTGCTCGAAGGCCCGAAAGATGCGGTCGATGCGACCTATGAGCGGATCTGCCAGGACCCCCGACATCGCAACACCACCCTGCTGCTGGAGCAAGACGTTCCCGAGCGGCAATTTGGCTCCTGGAGCATGGGCTACCGGCAACTCAGCGCCGAGGACGTGGAGCGCTTCCCACAACATGCACCCTACTTTCAGTTCGGATTTCGCCATAACGTCCTCAAGGCCAAGCCCGGCGAAGCCCTGGAGATGCTGAAGCTGTTCTGCGAGGGAATGCTCTGACGGGTGCGCCCCGTGGGTCCTACTTTCCCGTTGCGACCAAGCGGCCGCTGACCACATCCCAGGCGGCGCCCGTTTGCAGATCGATGCGATAAAACTCGCGCAAGACATTGCCCATGAAGCCGATTTCAACAATCGACACCTCCTTGAGGTGGGCTTCGGTTCCGTCGGGCAGCAAGCGGTCCATGTCCTTGGCCACCTCCTGCATGGCCGCCGCCAAGGGAGCTTCCAAGCGGGTCATGCTGTACACCAAGGTGCTGTGCGGATTGTGGGAGGCCGTTTCCCGACCATCGACCACCCGGTTGACCCCCGACAGACCAAACATCCGCGTCAGGTCTTGCGCAGACGTGCTCATCCTCGCAAACACCGGGCCGGTGCAGCGGGGCAAGGGACCGTCACGCAGGGGGGTCAGGGCCGCCGTGGCAATGGTGTTGTAGGCCATCATGGCCTGGTACCCAGGCCCCTGCTTGACCACGCCCAGATCCAACCACCATGGAGCGCCAGCGCCGGGCGCTGCTTCCGTGGTGTAGATCCCTTTCAAGGTCACCTGCATGGGCGCGGGCACCTTGGGAAGGGCCTGCAATATCTTCTGCGGCGTCTGGGGATCGGCACTGTGCAGGTGCACCACGGTGATATGGGGCAAATTGAACGTGCGCGCTTCGTTGTCGAGCGCGAGCTGGCTCAACCGCGCTTGCAAGGTCGGCTGAATCTGCGCATCAAGCACCCGCTGGACCTCAGCCGGCAGGCGGTACACCAGGCCATAGGTCGCTTGATGCGGGCGAAACTCTGCGCGCTCCAAGGCACTGTTATCCACCCCCTCGGCACCATGTGCGCCCACCACCAAACCCCATCCGATGACCATCGCCGGGATGGCCTGACGCCAGAAGTTCATGTCCATCCTCGCTTTAACGCGGCGCTCAATCCGCCTGAATATTCGCCGCCTTGACCACCTTGGCCCATTTCTCGATTTCGCCGCGCAGGATCTTACGGAAGGCCTCGGACGTGGTGGGAGCAGCTTCGGCGCCGGCGTCGAACAGGCGCTGCTTGACATCGGGCTGGGTAAAGGCCTTCTGGATGTCGGCGCTGAGCTGGGCGACGATCTCCTTGGGTGTACCGGCGGGGGCAACAAAGGCCGCCCAGGAATAGGCCTCGTAGCCCGGCAGGCCACTTTCGGCCACGGTGGGCAAGTCCGGCAGCAGGGGCGAGCGTTGCAGGTTGGCCACCGCCAGCGCGCGGACCTTGCCAGCGCGGATTTGCGGCAAGGCGGTGGGGGCGTCGCTGAACATGACCTGCACCTGGCCGCCCAGCAGGTCGGTCATGGCAGGGGCGCTGCCCTTGTAGGGCACGTGCAGCAATTTGGTGCCGGCTTGCATGTTGAACAGCTCGGCCGCCAGGTGGGTGCCACCGCCATTGCCGGCCGAGCCGTAGCTCAGCGTGCCGGGCTTGGCCTTGTCCAGCGCAATCAGCTCGGCCACGCTGCGCACCGGCAGCGCGTTGTTGACCACCAGGATCACCGGAAAGCGCGCGCCGAAGCTCACGGGTACAAAGTCGCGCTCAATGTCGTAGTTCAGCTTGGGCTTGAGGCTGGGGATCACCGAGTGGTGGATGCTGCAAACAAACAGGTGGTAACCGTCGTTGGGCGCCTTGGCGGCGATTTCTGCACCGACGATGCCGCCAGCACCGGCCTTGTTGTCCACGATGGCGGTCTGGCCCCACTGCTCGGTCAGCTTGAGGGCCAGGGTGCGGCCCACGGTGTCCACCGGCCCACCGGGTGGGAACGGCACGACCAGGCGCACCGGACGGCCGGGATACGCCTGGGCCTGCGCGCTGCCGATGGGCAAAGCCAGACCCGCAATGGCGGCTGCCGCCCAGGCCAGGCCCTGGCGCCGCTGGTGGCCACGGGCCGAGAGGGAGGGATGAGAAAAGGCCATGGTTGTCTCCTGTCGTTTGTCTTGTAGGTATCTTCGATCGGTGCGCGTCAGCCGCTCAGGCTCTCCAGCAAGCTGCGCTTGAGGATTTTGCCGCTGTGCGTCATCGGCATGGCGTCCACGGGCACGATGCGGCTGGGGCGCTTGTAGGGCGCCAGGTGCTCGGCCAGGAAGGACTGCAGGGCCAGGTAGTCCAGAGGTTGCTCGGGGTCGGCGGGCTCGACAAAGGCCAGCACCTCCTCATTGCCATCGGACTGCTTGCGGCCAGCCACCGCCGCATGGCGGATGCCGGGGTATTGCAGCAGCACCGCCTCGACCTCGCCGGGGTACACATTGAAGCCGGAACGGATGATCATTTCCTTGAGTCGGCCCACGACGAAGATCGCGCCGTCCGGGGCCAAATAGCCCAAGTCACCGCTGGCGTACCACCCCCCCGGCTTGATGGCCTGCGCCGTGGCTTCCGGATCGCGGAAGTAGCCAGGCATGCGGCCCACGCCGCGCATCCAGATCTCGCCGCGCTCGCCCTGGGGCAGTGCTTCCCCGGTGTCGGGGTGGACGATACGCAGCTCGGCGCCCTCGACCGCGTAGCCGGCGGAGGTGTCCTGGCGGTGGCTGTTGCGCGGCACCAGGGCCACGGCGCCGGCGTATTCCGACAGGCCATAGCCATGGTGCAGCGGCAGACCGAAGCGGGCTTCTACCGTCTGCATCAAGGCCGGGTCCAGCGCGGCGGCACCGGTATAGACATAGCGCAGCGCCGAAGCCTCGGGATGATCGATGTCCTGCTCGTCCAGCCAGTGCAGCAGGCGCGTGAACATGGCGGGCGGCCCCTGCAGGTTGGAGATGCCCTCCTGTGCCAGCGCGCGGAACACATCGACCGGATCAAAGCGGCTGCGCATCACCAGTTGCGCACCCGCATACAGCGAGGCCATCAACACCGTGCCCAGGCCAAAGATGTGCGTCATCGGCACATAGGCATAGGAGCGGTCTTCTGGCCCCAGGCCCCGCGACTCGGTGGACACCCGCGCGAACTGCAGCAAGCCAGCGTGCGAAACCAGCACCCCCTTGGGCGCGCCAGTGGTGCCCGAGGTGAAGATGATGGCCGCCACCTCCTGGGCCAGCGGTGCCGGCTCGGGCGTGGCCTCGGGGCGGCTGGGGGTGTGCGTCAAGCCCGCCAGCACCGAGGGCTGGGCGCCAAAGTGCTGGCCATGCTGCGCCGCCACGTCCGACACGGCGCTGGTGAAGTACACCAGGCGCGGATCGGCCTTGCGGGCAAACACCTCGATCTCGCCGCGCGACATGCGGGCGTTGACGCCGCAAGACCAGGCGCCCACCCGGCTGCACGCCAGGATCAGCGCCACATGCTCGGGGCAGTTCTCTGCCACGATGAGCACGCGGTCGCCTTCCAGCACGCCCTGGGCGCGCAGCTCGGCTTCCAGCACATCGACCATCGCGCCCAGGTCCGCAAAGGTGATGGGGCCTTGCACGGTGTGCATGAACACCTGCTGCGGCGCCTGCGCACAGCGCAGGTCGAACAGCTGGTGGATGCGGTTCAAGGAGGCGTCGCCTGCAGGCTGCGCCAACACAGCGGGATCTTGCATGCTGCGCGTCCTCAATCGAGCTGGATGCCTTTAGTCACGGGCGCCCACATGGCGCGCTCGCGAGCAGCGCGCTCGGTCAGCAGCTGGGGCGCACCGGTCCAGAGGTCGTAGCCCTGCTCCACGAGCTTGGTCTTGAGTTCCGTCTGGGCCAGGGCGCGCTTGGCAGCATCGTTGTACTTGGCAATCAGGTCGGCCGGCAGCTTGGCGGGACCGTAGAGGCCGTACCAGCCACTGACCTCATAGTCCATCCCCAGTTCGCGCATGGTCGGCACGTCGGGCAGCGAGGCATTGCGGTTCTTGGATGTGACGGCCACGGCACGCACGCGGCCGGACTGCACATAGTTGCGCCCAGTGCTGATGATGTCGAACATCATCTGGATCTGGCCACCAATCACATCGGTCATCGCCGGCGCATTGCCGCGGTAGGGCACATGGTTCAGGTCGATGCCCGCGCGCTGCGCAAACAGGGCGCCGCTCAGATGGTTGGATGCGCCCACACCGGCCGAGCCGTAGGCCAGCTTGCCAGGATTGGCCTTGGCATGGGCAATCAGCTCGGGCAGGGTCTTGAAGGGCTGTTCTTTGTTGACCACCAGCACATTGGCGTAGTCCAGGATGGGGGCAATCGGTGCCAGGTCCTTGGCCGGATCGAAGGGCATGGACTTGAGCACGTTCGGGCTGATCGTGATCGTGGGGCTGGCACCAAAGTACAGCACCTGGCCATTGGGCTGCGCCTTGGCCACGGCATCCCCACCCGTCACACCACCGGCGCCGGGACGGTTTTCCACAACGACAGGCTGGCCCAGTTCCTTGGCGAACGCTGGGGCAAACAGGCGGGCTGCCGCATCCACGGGACCGCCAGCGGCATAACCGACGACCAGACGAATCGGGTTCTGGTCGCTTGCCTGCGCCAGGACGGCACTGCTAGCCAAGGCCAGCGCGGATGCCAGCAGGGTACGGCGACCAAGCTGGCGCGCGAAGGTGAGGGAAGGGTTCATGCTTGTCTCCTTGTTGAAATTTTGGGGATCACGTAGGCGTCACGTAACGGAAGGTGCCCATGGCCCGGGCCACGATCTCGCCGGCCTCGTTCAGCACGCGGCCTTCGCAAAAGCAGACCGACTTGCCGCCGCCCTGCACCGTGCCATGGACCGTGAGTCGGCCCTTGGCCGGCTTCTGGAAGCTGGTGCTCATGTCGATGGTGACGGCGGCTTTGGTAAACCCTGTGGCCGACAGCGCGGAGCTGGTCATCACGCTGTCCAGAATGGACATCAGTACGCCGCCGTGCACCACCTTGAAGTTGTTGGTCAGCTCGTCGCGCGGCTCCAGCACTAGGCGGGCCACGCCGTTTTCGGCAAATTCGCGCTTGAGGCCTATCAGGCGGTTGAAGGCCACCTGGTCAAACAGGGTGGAGGTGTCCACGGCGGGGGCGGCTTGGGCAGCAGGATCGTCCACGGTATGCATATCGGCCAGATTCATGGCGCCGCCCAACGGTTGGCCTGGGCCAGGTGGGTGCGGCAATCGGCCACCATGCGCTCGATCAGGTCGGCGCAGCTTGGAACGTCGTCAATCAAACCCACCACCTGGCCGGCCGCGATCGAACCGCCATCGACATCGCCAGCCTGCAAGGCGGCATTGCCCCGGGCACCGGCGACCAGGTGGCGGATGTCTTCAAAGGTGCAGCCGCCGGGGCGGTTTTCGGTGGCGACCACTTCTTCGGACACCGCGTTTTTCAGCACGCGGGTGGTGTTCTTCAGGGTGCGGAAGATCAGCTTGGTGTCGCGCTCAGTGGCGTTCACCAGGGCCTGCTTGATCTGCGGATGCACGGGCGCTTCCTGTGTGGCAAAGAAGCGGGTGCCCATGTTGACCCCCTCGGCGCCCAATGCGAAAGCCGCCGCCATGCCCCGGCCATCGGCAATGCCCCCAGAGGCGATCACCGGAATCCTCAGCGCCCGGGTGGCCAGCGGGATCAGCACCAGGCCAGGGACATCGTCTTCGCCGGGGTGGCCAGCGCATTCAAAGCCGTCGATGCTGACGATGTCCACGCCATTGCGCTCGGCCGACAGGGCGTGGCGCACGGTGGTGCATTTGTGGACGATGGTGATGCCATGGTCCTTCATGCGCCCAATGAACTCCTTGGGGCTGTTGCCAGCGGTCTCCACGATCTTGACCCCACCATCGATGATGGCCTGCAGGTAGTCGGCGTAGGGCGGCGGATTGATCGTGGGCAGAATGGTCAGGTTCACGCCAAAGGGCTGATCGGTCAGCGCGCGGGTGCGGGCGATCTCGCGGGCCAGGTCCTCGGGCGTGGGCTGGGTCAGCGCAGTGACGATGCCCAGACCGCCGGCATTCGACACGGCCGAGGCCAGCTCCGCCTTGCCCACCCATTGCATCCCGCCTTGCAGGATGGGGTAGCGGATGCCCAGCTGTTCAGTGACGCGGGTTTTCATCAAAGTCTCCTTAGGATTTTTTGGCTTGTTTGGCGTTTCAGCCCACGCGGCGCTCGCGGCCGGCCCAGTAGGGCTCGCGCAGCGCGACCTTGAGCAACTTGCCGGCGGCGGACAGCGGCAGTTCGCTGCGGAAGTCCACGCTGCGCGGGCATTTGTAGCCAGCGATGTGTTCGCGGCAATGGGCGATCACGGTGGCCTCGTCCAGCGTGCTGCCTGCGCGGCGCACGATGACGGCATGCACCCGCTCTCCCCAGCGCTCGTCGGGCACACCGATCACTGCGCACATCGCCACCTGGGGCAGCAGCGCGAGGGTGTTCTCGACCTCGGCGGAATACACGTTCTCGCCGCCGGTGACGATCATGTCCTTGATGCGGTCCACCACGTAGAGGTAACCCTCCTCGTCCAGGTAGCCGCCGTCACCGGTGTGCATCCAGCCGCCCCGCAGCGCAGCGGCGGTTTCTTCGGGCCGGTTCCAGTAGCCCTGCATCACCATCGGGCCCCGGGCGCAAATCTCGCCCACCTGGCCGGCGGGCAGTTCGCGGTCTTCGGGATCGACGATGCGGATCTCCGCAATCGGCACCGCGCGGCCCGCTGAGCGCAGGCGCTGGGCCTGTTGGGGGCTGGGCAAATGGTCGTCCGGGCCCAGCACCGAAATCGTCGGTGACAGCTCGGTCATGCCATAGGACTGGCTGAACTGCACCTGCGGAAACACCGCCATGGCACGGGCCAGCAAGGTCGCGTCGATGGGCGCAGCGCCGTACGAGATGTTGCGCAGGCCGGACAGATCAAACTCGGCAAAGCGGGGGTGGTCGATCAGGCGCTGGACCATGGTCGGGACCAGGAACAGCTCGGTCACGCCCTCGTCCTGGATGGTCTGCATGACCTGGACCTCGTCGAAGGCGTTGAGCAGCACCTGCTTGAACTGGCGGCGCATCAGCTGCAGCGACAGCGCACAGCCCGCCACATGGAACAGCGGCGACACCACCAGCCCCACCCCACCCGCACGGCGCGGTGCGGCGGCAATGCCGCTGAGCACGCCGGTGTAGAAATTCGCGTGCGACAGCATCACGCCCTTGGGCTTGCCCGTGGTGCCACCGGTGTACATCAGCGCCGCCAGGTCGCCGCCGCTGCGCTGCATATCGGGCACAGGGGTGGCCGCAGCTAACAAAGATTCGTAAGACAGCATACCGGTGGGCGCCTCGCCGTCGCCGCAATACACCAGGGTCCGCAGCGAGCGGGACAGCGCCGGCAACTGGGCTGCCAGCGCTGCGTAGTGCGCATCGACCAGCAGGATGCGGGTGTCGCAGTCATCCAGCGAAAATGCGATTTCCTGCGCCGACCAGCGGATGTTGACCGGGTTGACCACCCCGCCGCCCCACCAGGTACCCTGGAAGAACTCGACATAGCGCACTGCGTTCTGCGCCAGCATGCCGATGCGGTCGCCTGGCTGCATGCCCAGGCCCTGCAGCGCACCCGCCAGCCGGGCCACCCGGTCAGCAAACTGGGCAAAGGTCCACCGCAGGCCCTGGCCGGTGATGGCCACCGCCTGCGGGCATTCACGCACGCCCTTGTGCACAGACTGGGTGAGGTACATCCGAAGGCTCCGGGGGTTCATCCACGCGCTTGCTTGACCATGGCGCGGCCGATGATCAGCTGCTGGATCTGGGTCGTGCCCTCGTACAGGCGGAACAGGCGCACGTCGCGGTAGAAGCGCTCGATGCCGTACTCGGCGAGGTAGCCAGCGCCGCCAAAGATTTGCACCGCGCGATCGGCCACGCGACCGCAGACCTCGGACGCGAACATCTTGGCGCAGGAGGCCTCCATGGTCACGCTCAGGCCGTCGTCGCGCTTGCGAGCGGCATCCAGCACCATGCATTCGGCGGCGTACAGCTCGGCCTTGCTGTCGGCCAGCAGGGCCTGCACCAGCTGGAACTCGCCAATCGCCTGGCCGAACTGCTTGCGCTCCACGGCGTAGCGCAGCGCATCGTCCAGCATGCGCTGGGCCACGCCAACGCAGACAGCGGCCACGTGGATGCGGCCCTTGTCCAGCACCTTCATCGCGGTCTTGAAGCCCTGGCCTTCCTTGCCGCCGATCAGGTTCTCGGCCGGCACGCGCACGTTGTCAAAGATCACGTCGCAGGTGTGGGCGCCCTTCTGGCCCATCTTCTTGTCGATCTTGCCCAGGCTGATGCCGGGCGAGTTCGCATCGACGATGAAGGCCGACACGCCGCCCGCGCCCTTGTTGCTGGGGTCGGTACGCGCCATCAGCGTGAAGATCTTGGAATGCGGCGCGTTGGTGATGTAGCGCTTGGTGCCGTTGACCACGTAATGGTCGCCGTCGCCGTCAATGCCACGGATCGCGGTGGTGCGCAGCGAGGCGGCGTCCGAGCCGGCATCGGGCTCGGTCAGCGCAAACGACGCGGACAGCTCGCCGGTGGCCAGCAGCGGCAGGTACTTGGCTTTTTGCTCTTCGGTGCCGTCCATCAGGATGCCCTGGGAGCCGATGCCCACCGTGGTGCCGATCACCGAGCGGAAAGCCGGTGAGGTCTTGCACAGCTCATACAGCAGGCGCACTTCCTCTTCCATGGTCAGCTCCAGGCCGCCGTAGGACTCGGGGATGGTCAGGCCGAACAGGCCCATCTCGCGCATCTCCTGCACGATGTCGGCGGGGATTTCGTCGGTCTCGGCCACCAGGTTCTCGGCGGGCACCAGGCGCTCGCGCACAAAGCGGCGCACGGAATCAAGCAAGGCTTCAAAGGTCTGGGGATCGCGGATCATGGGGAACTCTGCAGGAAAGAGGGAACAAGGCCCGGGCGGGCGGATTTCAGGTCTTTTTGGCCTCCGGGCCAATGGATACCAGCGGTACTAGCTATTATTTCAGGAGCAAATATCCCCCACACTGGGGGGATGTTGCAAGGCTTACAGCGCGTCGGCCGTGCCCAGGATGGCGGTGGACTGGCTGGACAGCGTACCGCCGTTGCCATGGGCCAGCGCGACGGTGGCACCGGCCACCTGGCGCTCACCGGCCTCGCCGCGCAGCTGGCGCACGGACTCGATCAGCGTGAAGATGCCGTACATGCCCGGGTGCACGCAGGACAGGCCGCCACCGTTGGTGTTGACCGGCAGCGCGCCGCCCGGGGCGATGCGGCCGCCCTCGACAAACGCCCCGCCCTCGCCCTTGGCGCAAAAACCCAGGTCTTCCAGGAACAGGATGGTGTTGATCGTGAAGGCGTCGTACAGCGCCAGCACGTCCATGTCCTTGGGCCCCAGGCCGGCCATGGCGTAGGCCTCGCGGCCGGACTGGGTGGCGGCCGTCACCGTCAGGTCGTGCATGGACGAAATCTGGCGGTTCCAGTTGGCCGTGGCGTTGCCCAGCACATAGACGGGCTTTTTCGGCAGGGTTTTGGCGCGATCGGAGCGCACCAGCACGAAGGCGCCGCCGCCGTCAGTCACCAGGCAGCTGTCGCGCACCGACAGCGGGTCGCTGACCATGCGGGCCTTGAGCACGTCGTCGATGCTCAGCGGATCGCGCATGAAGGCCTCGGGGTTCTTCTGCGCCCACTGGCGTGCAGCCACAGCCACTTCGGCCAGCTGGCGGCGGGTGGTGCCGTACTGGTGCATGTGGCGCTTGGCCGCCAGCGCGTAGGCCGACAGCGGCTGCATGGGCTCGTAGGGGTTTTCGAAGGGCTGCGGGTCCATCGCGCGGCGGGCCTTGGCGATCTCGGCGCGGCCAAAGGTGGATGTGCGCTGGGTGCTGCCGTAGCAGACCAGCACCGCATTGCACTGGCCGGCCTCCAGCGCCATCATCGCAGGCAGCAAGTGGGCCACGAAGCTGGAACCACCCACCATCGTGCCGTTGGTGTAGCGCGGGTTGATGCCCAGGTACTCCGTCACGGGCATGGGCCACATGGTCGAGAGTACGCTGGCGGTGCACAGGCCGTCGATGTCGCTCATCTTCAGGCCGGCGTCGGCCACGGCGGCACGGGCAGCCTGCGCCAGCACTTCCATTTCGGAAAAGCCGGTCGCCTCGCCACAACCGAAGGTAGCCACGCCGGCAATCGCCGCCTTACCACGCAGGGCTTGCAAGCCCGACGAAGTGTGGACCGCCGCCGATGCGGCCGGGCCGCGCGGCACGGGGGTGATGGTGGCGGGGGCAGATTCGGTCACCAGGTCGAACACGACCAGGCCCTGACCGTCCTTTTGTACGACGCGGGCTTGGACGCGCTGGCCCACTTCCACGGCATCGACCGGCTGGACTTCGACGCGGCTCATCATCCGCACGCCTTCATCGAGGTCGATCAGGCAGACGTTGTAATCGCCGCCCGCCTCGGGCTTGCGGCGAATGGTCGTGACCGAATAGACCGTGCCCAAGCCACTGGGCGCCACCCAGGCGGGATCGTGCGCGCCGCAGTGCGGGCAAATGTCGCGCGGGAAAAACACATGCTGGCCGCAGTCGTTGCAGCGCTGGATCAGAAAACGGCCCTGGGCCAGTTCGGCGTGGTATTGGGCGAGGACGCCGGTGGCGGGGGTCACAGAAGCAGCTTGGCTCATCGGAACTTCCAATCAGAAAAAAGTAGCACGGACGATCAGATCGGGTCCCAGGTGAACACGTCGCCGGAGCGGTCCAGGTCGAAGTAGCTGGCCTTGAGCGCGGGCAGCGCATGCGCGGCCACGGACTGGGGTGTCCAGCCCTCGCCCCGGTGCACCGAGCGCACGGGGCGTGGCTGGCTCATCAGGAAGATTTCGTTGTTGCGCACGGCAAAGATCTGGCCGTTGGTGTCGGCGGACACATCGCTGGCCAGGCACACGGCCAGCGGGGCGATCTTGGCGGGGGTCATCTGCTTGATGCGCTCGACGCGGGCCTTCTCGGCCTCGGTCTCGGTGGGGATGGAGCCAATCATGCGGCTCCAGGCAAAGGGCGCGATGCAGTTGCTGCGCACATTGAACTTCTGCATGTCCAGCGCGATGGACTTGGACAACGCAGCAATGCCCAGCTTGGCGGCCGAGTAGTTGGCCTGGCCAAAGTTGCCAATCAAGCCCGAGGTGGAGGTCATGTGGATGAAGTTGCCGCTGTTTTGCTCCTTGAAGTGGTTGGCAGCGGCGCGGCTCACGTAGTAAGCGCCATACAGGTGGACCTTGATCACCGCGTCCCACTCGTCCAGGCTCATCTTGTGGAAGAAGCGGTCGCGCAGGATGCCGGCGTTGTTCACCACCACATCGATGCGGCCAAAGGTGTCCAGCGCGGTCTGCACGATGCGGTTGGCAGCAACGGCCTCGGCCACGCTGTCGGTGTTGGCCACGGCTTCGCCGCCCAGGGCCTTGATCTCATCGACCACCTTTTGTGCGGGGCCGGCGTCGTTGCCTTCGCCGCTGACGGAGGCGCCGATGTCGTTGACCACCACCTTGGCACCCTCGCGGGCCATGGCCAGCGCGATGTCGCGGCCAATGCCGCCGCCCGCGCCCGTCACCACAACAACCTTGCCTTCGACCATGCCTTGTGTGCTCATGCGTTTACTCCTGTGTTTTTTGAAATTAAAGAATTGATTTTCAGAACAACGGTTTCATTTTTAGCGAAATTAGCAGCTACCACCATCCGCGATTTCGGTAGCAAGCCTTCGCAAAAACGAGAGGGGCTTCAGGCCTTGGCAGGCCACTGGAAAGGCGCCGGCTGCTTGTTCAGGAAGGCCTGCACCGCCGTGCGGTGGTCCTGGGTGCCGGCGGCCAGGGCCTGGCCATTGGCCTCCTGCTCCAGCAGCGCCGGCAGGTCATGGCCCGGCAGCGCAAGCGAGCGCTTGATCAGGCTCACCGCCGTCGGCGAAGCCCCGACAAAGCTGGCGGCCAGGGCCTGAGCGCGGGGCAGCAGCGCGGCGGGCTCGTGCAGTTCCATCACGATGCCCAACTGCAACGCCTCTTGCGCGCCAACATCGCGGCCCGACAGCATCAACTCCTTGGCGCGCTGCACCCCGACCACGCGCGGCAGGGTGTAGAACGCCGCGCAATCGGGGATCAGGCCAACCTTGATGAAGGACATCGAGAACCTGGCCCGGGGCGTGGCGAGGATGAAATCCGCCATCAGCGCCAGGCTGAAGCCCGCACCGGCAGCCGCGCCATCGACGGCGGCGATCACCGGGCGGTCCAGCGTGACCAGCTCTTTAAGCCAGTCGTGCAGGTCGCTCATGCGGGCGCGCCAGCCAGCGTTGTCCAGGCCGGCGTTGGCAATGTTCTGCAGGTCGCCGCCCGAGCAGAAATGCTCGCCCTCCCCCGTCAGCACCAGGGCGCGGATGCTGGGGTCGGCCTTGAGGCGGCGCACCACATCCTGAATCTCCACCCGCATCTGGGGCGCAAACGCATTGCGCTTAGCGGGGTTGTGGAAGGTCAGCGTGGCGACCTGATTCTGGACCTCGAAACGGATGAATTCATAAGCTGGACTCATGGACAACCTTTCATGCGGGGATAGCGGTGGGGGTGGGGATGGAACGTTGGCGCTCGGCCTC
The DNA here is from genome assembly GCA_964597235.1 of uncultured Burkholderiaceae bacterium. Lineage (GTDB taxonomy): Bacteria > Pseudomonadota > Gammaproteobacteria > Burkholderiales > Burkholderiaceae_C > CAYZPX01. The sequence continues at coordinate 23,382 of CAZQXQ010000008.1, forward strand.
CTGCAGCTCGCGCCACAGGATCTTGCCGGTGTTGGATTTGGGCAGCTGGTCCACAAAGTCCACGATGCGCGGCGCCTTGTAGACGGCCATTTGCTCGCGGGACCAGGCGATCAGTTCGTCCGCGCTCACCTGGCCGGTGCAACCGGGCTTGAGCACGACCAAGGCCTTGACGGTTTCGCCGCGCTTGGGGTCCTCGACCGCGATCACGCAGGCCTCGTGGATGGCGGGGTGGGCATACAGGATGCTCTCGACCTCGGCCGGCCAGACCTTGTAGCCCGAAGCATTGATCATGCGTTTGAGGCGATCGCGCATGAAGAAGTAGCCGTCTTCATCGACGCTGGCCAGGTCGCCGGTGCGAAAGAAGCGCTTGCCGTCGCGCTCGAAGAATGCGGCCCGGTTGGCCTCCTCGTTGCGCCAGTAGCCCAACATCACCTGGGGCGCGCTGGTGACGATCTCGCCGACCTCGCCCGGGGGCAGCTCCTGCAAGGTCGCGGGATCGACGATGCGCGAATCGACCCCCTGCGTGGGCACGCCCAGGCATTGGCGCTTGCCCCGGTGCAAGGGGTTGGCGTGCAGGAAGGACGCCGTCTCCGACAGGCCATAGCCCTCGTTGTAGGACAGGCCAAAGCGTTCGCTCAGCATCTTGGCCACGGCCTCGGGCATGGCGGCGCCGCCGCCGGTGAGCAGGGCCAGGCTGGAGAGGTCGCGCTGCGCGGCCTCAGGCTGGGCGAACAGGTCGATCACCATGGACGGCGGCGCGGTCCAGCCCGAGACGCGGTGGCGCTCGATCAAGCGCACGGCCACCGCCGCATCCCAGCGGGGCATCATCACGATGGTGGCGCCCAGCGTGATCGGCATGTTCATGCCGTTTTGCAGACCCAGCATGTGGAACATGGGCGCCACGCACAGGCAGACGGATTCCATGTGCAGCCCGCGCCAGACCTGCGAGGCCGTCAACGAGGCCAGCACCGTCGCGTGGCTGTGCATGCAGCCCTTGGGGTGGCCAGTAGTTCCGGAGGTGTAAGGAATCACCGCCAGGTCGTCCGACTGGCCGCCATAGGGCGCCGGGCGGCCGGCCTGGGCCAGCGCCTGGGCAAAGCCATGCCAGGCCGGCCCTTCGGGCAGGGGCGCCCGGGGCGCGAGCACCACGTCCGGCAGGGGGTCGGGCGCGGGGCCGGACAGCGCATCGCCGTAGGCATGGACCAGCGCGCCCGAGAGCACGCCGCCCTCGACACAGGCGCGCACCGGTCCCAGCAATTCCTGGGCGGCCAACACCACGCGGGCGCCGCTGTTCTCGGCGTAGTAGCGCAGCTCGCTGGCGGTGCTCATGGGGCTGACGGGGATGACGGTGGCCTCGGCGCGCAGCGCGGCGTAGAAAGCCACGATGAACTGCGGGCAGTTCTGGCTGAACAGCAGCACGCGGTCGCCACGCTCCACGCCCAGCACCTGCTGCAGGTAGGCAGCCACGGCCTCGACCTGGGCGCGCAGGCCCGCGTAGTCCAGCACCGCGCCGCCAAAAATGATGGCGGGCTTGTCCGGGTAGCGGCGGGCCGCCACCTCCAGGTAGTCCACCAGGGTCACGCGGGGCACGCGCTGCTGGTGGGGCACCCCTTTGGGCCAATGGCGCAGGTGGGGGGCAAGCACGGACACCGTACCGTCCCTCACGCCAGGGCCACCACGGCTTCGCCGGTGAGCTTGACCTGGCCGTCCTGGTTGGTGGTGTGCAACTCGACCCGGGCGCAGCGTTCGCCGTTGCGCTCGAACTTCTCGACCACCTTGCCCTCGCAGCGGATGCGCTCGCCCACAAAGGTCATCGCGGCAAAGCGCACGCTGTATTCGCGCAGCGCGGTCTGGGGCACCCAGTTGGTCAGCACCCGGGCCAGCCAGCCCATGGACAACATGCCGTGGGCAATCACGTCCTTCATGCCGGCGGCATGGGCAAAATCGATGTCCACATGGATGGGGTTGTGGTCGCCCGAGGCGCCGCAGTACAGCGCCAGCGTCAGGCGCGACAGCGGTGGGGTCTCGAAGCCGGGCAGCGCGTCGCCCACGTTCACCTGGTCGTATGCGGGAAGGTGTGCCATGTCTCAAGCCTCCACTTGGTTGCGCACGACGGTGGAGCCGCGCAGGTCCGCGACATGCTCGCCACGCTGGTTGGTCACCCGGGTCAGGCGCACCACGAATTCAAGCGCCCCACCCTTCTTTTCATAGATGTCTTCAATGCGTTGCTCGAAGGTCAGACGGTCGCCGGCAAAGGCCATGCGGTGGTAGACAAAGCTTTGCTCGCCGTGCAGCAGCGTGCGGTAGTCCAGGCCCAACAGGTCGCGGATGGCGGCGGGGTCGGGCGATTCCATCTCCAGGCAAAACAAGAAGGTGGGCGGCACCGGCAGGCCGGGGTAGCCGGCGGCCTTGGCGGCCTCCTCGTCCCAATAGACCGGATCGGTCTGGTCGGTGGCCTTGGCAAAAAAGCGCAGGCGGCCTTTTTCCACATCGACGCTGTAGGCGGGCATCACATGCCCGATGTGCTTCTTGTCAATCATCGGCAGTCTCCTTCAGTCCAGTTTGATGTTGGCGTCCTTGACGATCTTGGCCCAGCGGGGCATGTCGCGCGCCATCACGGCGGCCAGCTCTTCGGGCGTACTGCCCACGGGGCGCAAGCCCATGCCGGTCAAGCGGCTGGTGAGCTCGGGCGAGGCCACGATCTTGCGGATTTCGGCAGACAGCTTGTCCACGATGGGCTTAGGCGTGCCCGCCGGAGCAAAGGCGCCAAACCAGCCGTTGGACTCAAAGCCCTTGTAGCCCAGCTCGGCAAAGGTCGGCACGTCCGGCAAGGAGGGATGGCGCTGCATGCCGGTGATGGCCAGGATGCGAATCTTGTCGGACTTGAGGTGGGCATTGGCCGAAGTCACATCGACAAAGGCCGAGCTGAGCTGTCCGCCCAGCATGTCATTGACCAGCGGGGCCGCCCCCCGGTAGGGCACGCCCTGCAGGTCGGCGCCGGTCACCATCTGGAACAGCTCACCGTGCATGTGGGATGAGGTGCCATTGCCATAGTTGCCGTAGTTGAGCTTGCCGGGCTGCGCCTTGGCCTGCGCGACGAACTCGCCCACGGTCTTGGCCGGGTTGCTCGCCTGCACCATGAACAGGTCGGACGACAGCGCAATTTGCGACAGCGGCGCAAAGTCTTTCAGCACGTCGTAGGGCATCTTGGCGTAGAGCGCGGGGGTCTGGATCATCGCGGTGATGCCGATCAGCACCGTGTAACCATCGGGCGCCGACTTGGCCACCAGGTCGTTGCCGGTATTGCCACTGGCACCAGGCTTGTTCTCCACCAACACGGGCACACCCCAGGCCTGCGACAGCTGGTTGGCAATCGCACGACCAATCACGTCGGTGCCGCCACCCGCGGGGTAAGGCACGATGAAACGGATGGGCTTGTTCGGATAAGCCGCCGGAGCACCCGCTGGCTGGGCCTGGGCGCCCAGGCCCAAGCCTGCCAGCAAGGCGGTGGCAGCCAGGCGCAGGACAGAGCGACGAAATGGGGTTTGCATGAAGGTCTCCTGTGTTTTTGAATGGTTTTGGACAATAAAGCACAGCGAAAGCATGCTTTTTCGAGACCAAAGTTTCGCAAAACAACAGGAGGACGCCAATCGCTTTTTTTGCCAAAAGCATTGGCAAAAATGCTCACCGGAATCACTGCGGGGCAGATGAAATCAGGGAAATCCCTAAAAAAATGGGGATTTAGGGAGAATAGATGGGGCAAAGGACTGGCAAAAAACGCCAAGACTCACGCCCAATAGGAACGCAATCACGAAGCAAGAGCCATCGGATCGAGCCGCGTCTGCCGGTACACCCCCGGCGACTGGCCGGTCCAGCCCTTGAAGGCCCGGTGGAAGGTGCTGGCCTCGGAAAACCCCAGCCGGGTGGCGATCTCGGGCAGGGTCAGCGCTGGTTGGGCCAGGTAGGCGATGGCGGCGTCGCGGCGCAGGTCGTCCTTGATCGCCTGAAAGCCCTGCCCTTCCTCGCGCAGGCGGCGGCGCAGGGTCTGTGGCGCCATGGCCAGCGACTGGCTGACCGCCTCCAGCGACGGCAACTCTCCAGCAAGGTGGCGGCGCAGCAGGCGGCGGATGCGCTCGGTCAGGGTGCTTTCGCCCCGAAAGCGCACCAGCAGGCTGGACGGGGCCTGGCGCAAAAATTCGCGCAGGGTCTCAGGGGTTTGCACGACGGGCAGGGACAGCCACTGCGCATCGAAACGGAAACCCACATCCGGATAGGCATAGACCAGCGGGGCCTGGAACAGGCGCTCCCCATCGCTGCTGTACCCCTGGTCCATGGGGCGGTACAGGACCTCCTGCACGGGGATGCGGCGCGCCACCAGCCACGAAGCCAGGCCGTAGGTGAAAAAACAAAACGTCCGATCGGCATAACCGAACTGCGGATCGCGCACACCGCGCGACACCAGGCGCACCGTCGCCACGCCCTGCG
>CAZQXQ010000009.1:0-27193 GCA_964597235.1 uncultured Burkholderiaceae bacterium
GCTCGTCGGTCTATCAACGCCTGGCGGATGTGGGCATCACCCAGCAGCGCGGCGGCGATTTGGCGGTGAATTCGACCAAGCTGTCCGCCGCCATGAACAACAACATGGACGAGCTCAAGAACATGTTCCGCAGCACGGAGCCAGGTTCGGCCGAGGGCATTGCGGTGCGCCTGAAAAAGGTGACGGCGGATTTGCTGTCGTCGAGTGGGTATTTCAAAACCAAGGACGATAGCCTGAAGCGGGCGCTGGACCAAAACACCAAAGAGCAGAACCTGGTCAACGAACGTGCTGCGCGCGTCGAGGCCCAGCTGTACGCCAAGTTCAGCGCGCTGGATTCAAAGATGAGCACCCTGAATGCCTTGAACGCCTACATCGGCCAGCAAGTGACCACCTGGAACAAATCCTCGGGCTAAGCCTTCAGTTTGGGTATCACACACCGATACACCCAACACGAGATTCAAAGGATTACCAGCATGTTCGCCGCCTACCGTCACCCCTCTGCCAACGCTTATCAGCGCATCCATGTGGAGACCGCCATGCACACGCCAGACCAGCACCAGCTGGTCAGCCTGTTGTACCAAGGCATCCTGGGCTACATCGCGAGCGCCCGCGGGGCCATGGCCCGGGGGGACGTTGCCACCAAATGCAAGGGCATTGACCGGGCCATTCGCATCATCGAAGAAGGCTTGATGACCGCGCTGGACAAAGAGGGCGGTGGCGAGCTGGCTGAAAACCTGGAGGCGCTGTACGAGTACTGTCTGCGCCGCCTGATGCTGGCCAATGCGCGCAACGACGATGCCATGCTCCAGGAGGTGGCCCGCCTGATCGAGCCCATCGCCCAGGCCTGGAACGAAATACGCAATCCCTCCGCAGCAGGGGCGGGGGCCTGAACCATGTCTTCTATGCTCATTGATTACTACAAGGCCATCGAGGCTTCCAGCGCCAAGATGCTGGAGGCCGCCCAGTCCAAGGATTGGGATGGCGTCATGCGCCAAGAGGGGGCCTGTGCAGTGTTGATCGAGCAGTTGCGTTACAAGGCGCAGCAGTGCGAGCTGCCCGCTGAGCACCGCCGCGAGAAGATGCGGATCATGCAGCGCATCCTGCGCAACGATGCCCAGATCCGCAATCTGGCCGAGCCCTGGATGGACCAGTTCGAGAAGATGTTTGACCGTCCATCCGCGACCACCTTGCACTGAGCGGGCAGGGGGCTTGTGGTCCGTCCCCATAGCCCGTTTCCTAGTGGTCAAAATGGCCTCTAGACCAATAAATACCAGCGGTTGTAGCTATTAAATTAATAGTGAAAGAACAATGATCAAAGAGCAAAAAGCGCGGGGGCCATGAACAGCCCCCGCGCTTTTTGCTCTTTTTGCGGGTTGTGCTTTGGCGCGTTTTTTTAGACCTGCATGTTCATGATGTCGGTGTAGGCTTGCACCAGGCGGTTGCGCACGTGCAAACTGGCCTGAAAGCCGATTTGCGCTTTCTGGATGGCCACCATGGTTTGTTCCAGGCTCACAGCCGGGTTTTCCATCTGTACCTCTTGCTGCATGGCGCTGGCGTTGTTTTGCGCGGCGCTGACGGCCTGCAGGGCGCCTTTGAAGGCGCTGGCGAAACCGCCACCGTTGCTGTCTGGCGCGGAGGTGGGCGCCGTGCTGGCGCGGCCCAAAACGCCCGTGCTGCTGAGCGGGGCGGTCGTGCTGGAAAGGCGAAGGTCCATGGGATGACTCCAAAGGCAATGGGGAGGATGGGGGAATCCTATCTGCTGGTCTTTTTCTGATCAGGTGAAAATGCGCGCCAAATGCGCGGCTTATCGGGCGACCAGTCCGGTGTCCCAATCTAATAATCAAGCACCCCATCAGGACCAGGGCAAGGTCTGATTGCCCATGGAAAGCGAAATGGCCTCTGCTGCAGAAGTTACTGTCGATCCGACCGCCAGCCCGGTCACTGTCCCCGCCACGGTGCCGGGATCGGTGCCGGCGCAAGCGGTTCAGCCGCCCCAAACCGGGTGGCGGCAGCGCCTGGCCGCCTTGGACCGCACGCAGCGCATCAAGCTGGGGGTCGGGGTGTTCCTGCTGCTGGCAATGCTGCTGGGGGCCGCGTTTTACGGCCGCCAGCCCGATTACCGGGTGCTGTTCGCGGGCCTGAGCGACAAGGATGGCGGCGCCATCGTGGCCCAGCTCAACCAAATGAACGTGCCCTACAAATATGGGGATGGCACCGGCGCCATCATGATTCCGGCGGATCGGGTGCACGATGTGCGCCTGCGCCTGGCCACCCAGGGCCTGCCCAAGGGCACGGTGGCAGGTTTCGAGCTGATGGAGTCGAACCGCTTTGGCATCACCCAGTTTCAGGAGCGGCTGAACTTTCAGCGCGGCCTGGAGGGGGAGCTAACCCGTTCCATCCAGGCGCTGTCGTCGGTGGAGAGTGCCCGCGTCCACCTGGCCCTGCCGAATCAGAATGGTTTTTTCCGGGAGCAGCAAAAGCCATCGGCCTCGGTGCTGGTGAGCCTGCACCCTGGGCGGGTGCTGGACAAGACCCAGCTGGCGGGCATCGTGCACTTGGTGGCGTCCAGCGTGCCGGAGCTGGCGCCATCGGCAGTGAGCGTGCTGGACGATACCGGCAAGCTGCTGTCCAGCCTGCCGGATGCGGCAGCCAATGCGACGATCGATGCCCAGCAGCTGATGTATGTGCAGCAACTGGAGCTGCAGTACGCGCGTCGCATCATGGACATTCTGGAGCCGGTGGTTGGGCGCAACAATGTCAAGGCCCAGGTCTCGGCCGAGCTGGACTTCAGCCAGACGGAGTCCACGTCCGAGCAGTACCGGCCCAACCAGTCGCCGGATGCCGGTGTCATTCGCAGCCAGCAGGTGCTGGAGAGTCAGGGTGCCACGGGCAATGCCTTGCCCACGGGGGTGCCAGGGGCGGTGACCAACCAGCCGCCGCAAACAGCGACCGCGCCGGTCAACGGGGCCAATCCGCCCCCCACGGCCGCTGCGCAGCAGACCGCCACGACCGCTTTGCCCAGCCGCAAGGAGTCCACCACCAACTACGAGGTGGACAAGACGGTGCGCGTGACCCGTGGCTCCACGGGCAATGTCAAGCGCTTGACGGCGGCGGTGGTGGTCAATTACCAGGCCATTCAGGAAGATGGCAAGCTGGTGACCAAGGCCTTGACGCCTGAGCAACTGGCGCAGATGACGGCGCTGGTGCGCGAGACGATTGGTTTTAACCAGCAGCGCGGTGATTCCGTGAACCTGATGAATGCGCAATTCCAGCCAGAGGTGCCTGCGGTGGAGCCACCGCTGTGGCGCCAGCCGGAGGTGGTGGAACTGGCCAAGTCGCTGGCCTGGCCGCTGACGATGTTGGGTTTCGTGGCCTTGGTGCTGTTTGGTCTGATCCGCCCTGCCTTGAGGCCGCCTGCACCCCCAGCCCCCGAGCCGGTGGAGTTGACGCCCGTGGCCACGGCAGGAACCCAATTGGATGCTTTGGAGGCCGAAATGCCTGAACGACCTGCGCTCGCCGCACCGACCGAGACCCAGCCAGAGGAGCTCCCTGGATTGGCAGATCCCCAGATCCGCCTGGAAAAGGCCCGCGAACTGGCGCGCCAGAATCCTTTGGCGGTGGCCAATATCTTGAAGTCCTGGGTGAATGGCGATGCGCCTTCCCAATAAGGCGCTCGTTGCCAACAAGCTGAAAGACAGGTATGGATGAACAAGGTCTGCACGACGCTGCCATTTTGCTGATGTCGCTGGGTGAGGCGGAGGCCGCAGAGGTCTTCAAGCATTTCTCCCCCAAAGAGGTGCAAAAACTGGGCGAGACGATTGCGCGCATGCGCACGGTCTCGCGCGACACCATGGAGACGGTGGTCAAGCGTTTCACCGATGAGGCGGCCGCGCAGAGTCTGATGGTGTCTGACACGGACAACTATGTGCGCTCGGTGCTGAAGCTGGCCTTGGGCGAGGACAAGGCCTCGCTGTTGATTGACCGCATCTTGCAGGGCGGCGATGTCTCGGGTATCGAGAGCCTGAAGTGGATGGACCCGCTGTCGGTCGCGGAACTCTTGCGCAATGAGCACCCCCAGATCGTGGCGGCCATTTTGGTGCACCTGGATACCGACCATGCGGCGGCCATTTTGAAGCAGCTCACGGACCGCCAGCGCAGCGAGATCTTGTTGCGGATTGCGACCCTGGAGGGCATTCAGCCCACGGCTCTGAAGGACCTGAACGAGGTCCTGTTCCAGGCCCTGTCGGGCGGCGACAAGGTGCGCAAGAGCCTGCTGGGCGGGGTCAAGGCGGCGGCCGAGATCATCAACTTGCTGGGCTCCAACATTGATGCGGTGGTGCTGGAATCCATCCGCAGCCACGACGCCGATCTGGCGCAGAAGATCATGGACAAGATGTTTGTCTTCGACGACATCATGAAGCTGGACGACAAGTCCATTCAGCTGATCCTGCGCGAGGTGGCGTCCGAGACCCTGGTGGTGGCGCTCAAAGGGGCCTCTCCGCCTTTGCTGGAAAAAATCTTGGGGAACATGTCGTCCCGTGCAGCTTCGAGCCTGCGCGAGGACCTGGAGTCGCGCGGTGCGATGCGTTTGTCCGAAGTCGAAGCGCAGCAAAAGGAAGTCCTCAAGATCGTCCGTCGTCTCTCGGACGAGGGACAGATCGTGATCGGCGGCGGTGGCGAAGATGCTTTCGTTTAATGGCAAGGTGTACGCCCGCTTCATCCCCCGCGAGGAGGTGAGCGAGTTCACGCTCTGGAAATTCAGCGCCATCGATGGCGCTGAAGAGCCAACGCCTTTGCTCCAGGAATCGACCGCCGAGGTGTTGCCGGCGGAGGTGGAGGCGCTGCACCGTGAGCAGGTCCAGACCGCCCGCGATGAGGGCTTTGCCCAAGGCTTGGCCCAGGGGCTGGAGCAGGGACGCGCGCAAGGCCACGAGGAGGGCTACGCCCAGGGCCATGCGCAAGGTTTCGAGCAGGGCCACGCGGAGGCCACACGGGAGTGGCAGCAGCGCATGGACGACTACCAGGCCCATCAGGCGCAGGAGGCCGCGCAGCGGCTGGCCTCGGTGATGGCCGAACTGGATGCCTCGCTCACCGAGATGCAAAAGCAGATGGCGCAAGAAATGCTGCGCCTGGCCTGTGACATTGCCCGTCAAGTGGTGCGGCGAGAGTTGCGCAGCGATCCCTTGCTGGTGGAACCGGTGGTGCGCGAGGCGCTGGGCCTGCTGGTGGCCGACAGCCGGCCAGCGCTGGTGCGCCTGCATCCAGACGACTTTGCGGCGTTTGCCGAGCCCCGCCGCGCGGAGCTGGCTGCCGGGGGGAGCGTTCAGTGGCTGGCCGATGCTTCCGTGGCGCCCGGGGGGTGCCGGGTGGAGTCGGGCGGCATGGTCATTGACGGCAGCCTGGAAAAGCGTTGGCAAAAAGCGCTGGCGGCCCTGGGCTTGGAGGGCAGCTGGAGGACCGAGACACTGGCCCAGGCCTCGCTCCAGGTTCAGCAACAGCCTCATGCCCAGGAGGTGGCGCATGGCGATTGAGCCGGCGGAATGGTCCCGCTGGGTGGCCGCAGCCCGGACCAAGGCGCGCACGCCGGTGCCCCTGGAGGTGCGTGGCACCCTGACCCGCCTGGCGGGCCTGGTGCTGGAGGCCGAGGGCATCAAGGTGCCCGTGGGCTCCCAGTGCACGGTACAGATGCCAGGCCACGCGCCGGTGCTGGCCGAGGTGGTCGGGTTCTCCGCAGACCGCGCTTTTCTGATGCCGGCAGGCGATGTGCATGGCTTGTCCAGCGGCGCCACGGTGGTGCCGGCCGCCCCTTTTGTACCAACGCCCCGCTTGGGGGAGCCTGTACCGGCGGTGTCGCACGGGGTGGGCGTTTTGCGCTTGCCCATCGGGGATGGTTTGCTGGGGCGTGTGGTGGATTCCCAGGGCATTCCGATGGACCATCAGGGTCCTTTGCTGGACGTGGTGGCGACACCCCTGGACCGTACACCGATCAACGCCATGGACCGCGACCCTGTGCGGGAGCCCCTGGATACGGGCGTGCGCGCCATCAATGCCTTGTTGACGGTGGGCCGTGGCCAGCGCCTGGGCTTGTTTGCCGGTTCGGGGGTGGGCAAAAGTGTATTGCTGGGCATGATGGCCCGTTACACCCGGGCCGACATCATCGTGGTGGGCCTGATCGGTGAGCGCGGCCGGGAGGTTAAGGAATTTGTCGAGGACGTCCTGGGCGAGTCGGGCCGCGCCCGCTCTGTCGTGGTGGCGGCCCCTGCGGATGCGCCTCCCTTACTGCGCATGCAGGGCGCGGCGTACGCCACGGCAGTGGCTGAGTATTTCCGGGATAAGGGCCAGCATGTGCTGTTGCTGATGGATTCGCTGACCCGCTATGCGATGGCCCAGCGTGAAATTGCCCTGGCGATTGGCGAGCCGCCTGCCACCAAGGGGTATCCGCCATCGTGTTTTGCCAAGTTGCCGCACCTGGTCGAACGCAGTGGCAATGGCCTCAATGGCGTGGGGTCGATCACTGCGTTCTATACCGTGCTGTCCGAGGGGGACGATCAGCAAGACCCCATTGCTGACTCCGCCCGAGCGATTCTGGATGGCCACTTTGTCTTGTCGCGCGGGCTAGCGGAACAGGGGCATTTTCCGGCGATTGACATTGAGCAGTCGGCCTCTCGGGTCATGCCCAACGTGGTTTCCCGAGAGCATTTCGATTTGGCGAGGCGTTTTCGTGCCACTTATTCGCGGTATCAAAAAAGCCGGGACTTGGTACAAGTCGGGGCGTACATGAGTGGCTCCGATCCCGCGTTGGACGAGGCTATTCGTTTGCAGCCGGCCATGGTGAATTTTCTGCAGCAAGGCATGTTCGATGCAGCCTCGCTGGAGGAGAGCGTGGCAGGAATGGCCGCAGTGTTGAATGCCTGATGTGGGTGAAAAAGGGCTATGTCCAATCTGAGCGCGCTGCAAGTGGCAGTGGATGCGGCAACCCGGCAGCGGGACGATGCACGTCGCCTGTTGCAGCAGATGCAGCGCGCCCGAGATGCCGCGCAAGGTCAATTGGTGCAGATCGAAAGTTATGCGCGCGAAATCGAGGCCCGCTGGGGCATGCAGGAAGGCACAGTGATGCTTCCGGAGCGCTTGTTTCATCTCTACCAGTTTTTGGGGCGCCTGGAACATGCGGCAGGGTTACAGAAGACCGTGCTGCAGGACCATGACCAGCGTGTGGCGAGCGCGGCGCAGGCCTTGCTGCATGCCGAGCTGCGTTTGACCAGTTTGCGCAAGGTGCTGGAGCGGCGCGCACAGGAGTTGGCCTTGCGGCAGATGCGCCAGGACCAAAAGCAGACCGATGAACGTGCGGCGCTCAAGTACCGCCACACGAACAATGCCTAGAAGGCACAGGAGGAATGACCATGGAACAAGCCCGTATGGCCACCACGCAGACCCCGGCCAGCGCCTCCGCCGCACGGGGCAAATCCGCGTTGTCCGGAAGGCCGGACGGCCAGCATGGCGCCGGTGGAACCGACTTTTTGGCCTTGCTGGGTTTTTTGGCAGACGAAAGTTTGGAGGCGGTGCCTTTGATGGAGGGACAGGGCCTCCAGGAAGAGGCCTCTGGTCCTAAACCGAAAAAGTCGGCCACGACGGACCTGGACCTGGGTCCGGGCATGGAGCAAATGCCGTGGTTGCTTTCTGCCAATACGGTGCTCCCGCCCGTCCTCTTGGCCGAACCTGCCCCTGGTGGGCTCTTACAGGAGGGTGGCCGTGCCAGCGGTGTAGACACAGGCAATGTGAACTCAGCGGTAGCCACCCCCGCGTCGATGTTGGTTCCATCCCTCACCATTGACGGTGAAACGCGGCCAAGTGCTGCGCAGCCTGCGGGGGTAACCATCGCGCCCGCAGGGGCGACGCCCTCTCCCGTGCCCGTCTTGGGCAGCGATACAGGTCCATCGCAGTTGGTGGGGGTCTCGCAAGGCTTGCCGCTCGGGGCGGAATCCCTGGTGCAAGGCGCGCCGCTGGAGGCCGCTGGAGAGGTGTCGTCTGCACCGCCGTTGCTTGCTGACCCGTCAAGCTACCAATCTACGTTGGACCGCGCTCAGGAGGTGGGCTCGGGTGTCTGGCGTGACAAAGGCAGCGGGGTGGGGACGGTCAGGGGGGCGGCGGCTGGTGTTTCCCGGGCTGAGTGGTCGATGAGCATTTCGACCACGGTAGCGTCCAGGGTGGCCGAGCGTACGGTGGACTTGGCGCAATGGGCCCCGCGTGATGTTCGGGGTGCGGATGCGGTTCGCACTGAGCCTGTGATGGAAAGCGAAAGCTTGCTGTCCACGCTGGACCGTGAGCCGGTCGTCGTCTCCGCCATGACCGCTGGGGCGGGTGCGAGCCAGGCGGGAGGGCAGTCCGAGGGCTTTGCGCAAGGGCAAGGGAATACGGCCAGCGAGCCTTTGGGTTTTTCTGGCGTGGTTGAGCCAGATGTGTTTCAGGGCGAGGCCTTGGGTTTGTCCACAGAGGAGCGTGTCGCTGATCAGGTGTCGCAGTGGGTGGGACAGACCGTTCACAATGCCGAACTCACGGTGGATCGCGATGGCCAGGCGGTGCAAGTGACCGTCACGATGTCAGGCCAAGAAGCCCATGTGACGTTTCGGTCTGACGAGGGTCAGACCCGCGCACTCCTGGACGCGCATTTATCTGAGCTGGGCGAGATGTTGCGGAACCAGGGCCTGGTGTTGTCTGGGGCTTGGGTGGGAACGTCTCAGCAGCAATCCAGGCGGGATGATTCTGGAACGCTCCAAAGCACGACGGCGCTAGGCCGGCGAGGGAGCACCGGGTCCTCTGATGCAGCCGCAGTGGCGCCAGCTCAGCTGAGTGCATCGCGCAGCACGGCAGGCCTGCGGACCTTGGATCTTTTTGTCTAATCCCTATCTCTGTAGCGCTGACGTGTGCAGTGGATACTATCGTAGAGCCTGATTTCGAGAGTGCGTCCTGACCCGTTCAATACCCTCTGGTGTTCGGGCGCCGAACATTGTTTAACCCTGAAGGAAGCTGATTTTGTCTGATACACCTGCTGCTGATGCACCGCCCAAAGGCAAAAACAAGATGGTGCTAATTTTGGTCATCGTGCTGGTCCTCGTACTGGCGGGTGGGGCTGCGGCCTTTTTCATGTTTAGTCGCTCGTCAGGCGGCGACGAAGAGGGGGGGTACGCCGATTCCGCCAAGAAAGCGGCGCCCAAGGCGGCGCCAACGTTCTTTCCCATGGACACCATGGTGGTCAATCTGGCAGACCCTGGAGGAGATCGTTTTGCCCAGATTGGTATTACCCTTGAAGTGGAAGACCAAAAGACTGCGGATCAAATCAAGCAGTTCTTGCCCAGTATTCGCAGTGGAATTTTGATGTTGGTTTCTCAACGCACATCGGAAGAGCTGCTGCTGCGCGAGGGCAAGGAAAAGTTAGCAAAAGATATTTTGCGGGAGGTTTCCAAGCCATTGGGGTATTCGGTTCCCAAAGAGAATTTGCGTAAAAAGAATTCGGATGACGAAGAGGGCGAAGAGGATCAGCGCAGGTTGCCGAAAAATCCTGTGAGCCGTGTTTTGTTTTCAAGTTTCATCATTCAGTAACTGGCAAAAGGTAATGCGCCATGAGTGAGTCATTTCTTTCTCAGGAAGAGGTCGATGCCCTGCTGGAAGGGGTGACGGGCGAAAGCCAGAAATCGGTGGAAGAGGCTGTGAATACCGAGGGTATTCGCAGCTACAACATTTCCAGTCAAGAACGCATTGTTCGTGGTCGCATGCCGACCATGGAAGTGGTGAATGAGCGGTTTTCGCGTAACTTCCGAATCGGATTGTTTAATTTCATCCGTCGCAGCCCCGAAGTTTCTGTGGGGACGGTCATGGTGCAGCGCTACAGTGCCTTTTTGCGTCAATTGGCAGTTCCCACCAACTTTAATATCGTCGCCATTCGTCCCTTGCGTGGCAATGGTTTGGTGGTGTGTGAGCCTTCGCTGGTCTTTGGGATCATCGACACTTTGTATGGGGGTGTGGGAAAGTATCAAACGCGCATTGAGGGTCGGGACTTTTCTCCCACCGAACAGCGCGTGATCAAGCGCCTGGTAGATGTAATTTGTGGCGAATACAGGAAGGCATGGCAGGGGGTTTATCCCTTAGAGTTGGAATACCAGCGTTCCGAGATGCAGCCTCAGTTTGCCAATATTGCCACGCCCAGTGAAATTGTGGTCTCTACTGCATTTCAATTGGAAATTGGTGACTTGTCTGGGGCTATTCATATCTGCATGCCCTATGCCGCCTTGGAGCCGATTCGTGATGTGTTGTATTCCACCACCCAGGGTGATTCGATGGAGGTGGATCGACGCTGGGTGGATGTGTTGACTCGGGAAATTCAGGCGGCAGATGTGACATTGGTCGCTGAACTGGCCCGTGCGGACGCCACGGTGGAGCAGTTGTTGTCGATGAAGCCTGGTGACTTTATCGAACTGGATCGCGAGCCGCGTATTCGTGCACTGATTGAAGGGGTTCCTATTTTTGAATGCCAGTATGGAACCCATAATTCAAAATACGCCATTCGGATTGAAGAGTGTTTGAGAACCTCGGAGTTGAGTTGGCTTGGAGAAAAACATGGCAAATGAAGAACCTAAAGACGAATCCGGCGATGATCCTTTTGCCAGCTGGGCAGAGGCTCTGGAAGAGCAGAAACGCTCAGACGACCCTGCCCCTGAGCCCGAGCAGGGTGGACCCTTGTCGGGTGAACCAGTGCGTCCCTTTCAGTCCCAGGGCAGCGGGATGGGGGCAAGCGGGTCGTTCAATGACATCAACATGGTGCTGGATATTCCCGTGCAGCTTTCTGTGGAGCTCGGGCGTACCAAGGTGCCGATCAAATACATCCTGCAACTTGGGCAAGGCTCTGTCGTGGAGCTGGATGCCTTGGCGGGGGAACCCATGGATGTTTTGGTCAACGGTTACCTGATCGCCCAGGGGGAAGTCGTCGTGGTGAACGACAAGTTTGGTATTCGCCTCACTGATGTGGTCACACCTTCGGAGCGCCTGCGAAGGGTGAGTCGTGGTTAACCAAGGCATGGTGCAAACCCTGTTGCTGGTTGTGCTTTTTGTGGGGGGTGTTGCGTTGTTGCCATGGGCTGTGCGCCGTTGGCAAGGGCAGAACGCCTTGGGCCAAGGTGCACGTGGCATGAACAGTAAAGTGGTTTCTGCGGTTGCGGTGGGGCCACAGCAGCGGGTAGTGACGGTCGAAGTGGGCCCTGAGGATGGCCGTACTTGGTTGGTGCTGGGGGTGACTGCGCAGCAAATTCAATGTCTGCATGTTCTGCCTTGCGCTACAGAGAAATCCATTGCGCAAAGTGGGAAGCCATCTACCGAGTTTTCCCAGGAAATGGCGACTGTGATGGCTGAGCGTGGAGATCGTTCATGAGCAGTCTGTGGCGGCTTGGCTTCCTGTTGAAATCCGGCTTGGCGTTGCTGTTGGCCATGGGCGGTGTGTTTGCCCATGCCCAAACAGCCGGAGCACCAGCCTCCTTGCCCCTGCTGGTGGGCTCTGGCAATGCTGGCACCAGTTTTTCGGTGCCGATCCAGACCTTGCTGTTTTTCACAGCATTGTCCTTTTTGCCTGCCGTCTTGTTGATGATGACGGGCTTCACCCGGATCGTGATTGTGTTGTCGTTGCTCCGTCAAGCGGTGGGGACCCAATCGGCGCCACCGAATCAGGTGGTGATTGGTTTGTCACTGTTTTTGACGCTCTTTGTCATGGGGCCCACCTTGGACGCGGTGTACAAGGACGCTTACGAGCCTTACACACGCAATGCCTTGACTTTTGAGCAGGCACTAGAAAAGGCCGAAGCCCCCATTCGGGGATTTATGCTCAAGCAAACGCGGCAATCCGATTTCGCCCTGTTTTCTCGTTTGGCCAAGCTGGATGCTTCGGTGAGCGCGGAGACGGCACCCCTGCGGGTGTTGGTGCCTGCTTTTGTCACCAGTGAACTGAAATCTGCATTCCAGATCGGGTTCATGATTTTTATCCCCTTTCTGGTCATTGACATGGTGGTTTCCAGCATCTTGATGTCCTTGGGGATGATGATGTTGTCCCCCGTGCTGGTGGCACTGCCTTTCAAATTGATGTTGTTTGTGCTGGCCGACGGCTGGAATTTGCTGATTGGTTCCTTGGCAGCCAGTTTTGTGACTTGAAAGGTCGTTGATGAATCCCCAGACGGTTTTGACCTTGGGCAGCGAAGCCTTGACGTTGCTGTTGATGGTGGCGATGCCCGTCTTGGGTGTGGTCCTGGTGGTCGGTTTGTTGGTGAGCATTTTTCAGGCTGTCACCCAAATCCACGAAGCCACGCTGGCTTTTGTTCCGAAGCTCATCGCTGCCGTGGTCGTGTTCGCGATTGCAGGACCGTGGATGTTGAGCACATTGGTGGACTACATCCAGCGCATGATTGAGTCCATTCCCACCATGATCGCTTGAAGTTCACCCCAGTACTTCATGCTGACATTCGACGAAGCCCAGGTGATGGCCTGGTTTTCTCCGATCCTGTGGCCGTTCTTGCGGGTTCTGGCGCTTTTTTCGGTTGCGCCGGTCTTTTCGATGCGTGTCATTCCCGTGCGCGTCAAAGTGGGGCTGGCATTTTTGGTCGCTTTGTGCGCGCAGGCCACCTTAGAGAATCAACCGCTTGTCGGGTTCAATGACCGGGAGGCGGCAGCTGTGGTGGTGCAGCAGGTATTGGTGGGGTTGGCCATGGGCTTCACCATCCGTCTGGTCTTTGCCGCTGTGGAATTGGCCGGCGAGGTTATCGGCCTGCAAATGGGCCTGAATTTCGCGTCATTTTTTGACCCTGCCAGCAATACGCAACTCAGTGCGGTGGGTCGGTTTTTTGGCCATATGGCGACCTTGTTCTTCGTGGCCATCAATGGTCACCTGCTCTTGCTGATGGCGGTCGTGGAAAGTTTCAAGCGTTTTCCCGTCAGTCCTTTGTTTCTGGAGGCCATCGGACAAATGCGGGTGTACCAGCTGGGGGCGGCTCTTTTTTCCAGCGCGCTTTGGATTGCTTTGCCGATGATTGCCTTGCTGTTGTTTGTCAACTTGACTTTGGGAATCATCTCTCGCATCGCCCCACAAATGAACGTCTATGCCGTGGGCTTTGCGGTCACTTTGACGGTGGGTTTGTTGGGAATGACGGCCATGCTTCCATTCATGGAGCAGCCGATCATGACTTTGATGCAGCAAGCCTTAGACCTGTTTGGTCGAGCAAGCTGATGTCTCTATACAAGTCCATTGCGAATGGCGTAAACCGTGAGTTCTGCGTTGTTGGCGAGCTTGAGTTTTTCCAAGACCCGATTGCGGTAGACGCTCACGGTTTTCGGGCTGAGCATTAGCTCTTCTGCAATATCGGAAAGCTTGCGGCCCGATGCAATCTTCAGAAGGGTTTGCAGCTCCCTCTCTGAAAGCGCTGCATGTGGCAGTTCTGGCGTCGGTTGGGTCACGCTGTCTGCCAGCATTTGTGCGACTTCAGCCGTCAGATATTTACGTCCCTGCGTCACGATGCGGACGGCGGTGATGAGCTCTGCCGGATCGGAGGCTTTGTTTGCATAACCCTGCGCGCCCGCTCGCAGGCAGCGCAGGGCATATTGGTCTTCCGGATACATCGAGACGATCACTACTTTGATGCTGGGGTGACTTTCGCGTACGCTGGCCAGAATTTCCAATCCCCCTCGCCCAGGCAAATTCAGATCCAGCAGCAACACATCGCAGGGCGATTGGCGCAAGGCGTCTCGCAATTCGGCATGGCTGCCGGCTTCTGCTGTGACCTGGATGTCGGGGGCTTCTGTCAGGGTGTCTCGAATCCCGCGACGCAGGATGGCATGGTCATCGCAAAGTACGACATGAATCACGGGTCAACTCTCCTGGGCTCGGGGACATCGTTCAGGGGAATGGACAGGATCACGCTGGTCCCTCGGCCGGGTTGGCTGCTGACATCGAGCCAGCCGTGGACCGTCCGAGCGCGTTCCGCCAAGCCACGCAGTCCAAACGCTTTGGGTTTGTCCCGCATCTCGGGGGCAATCCCTTGCCCGTCGTCGGTGATTTCCAGGGTCAAAACCTCTCCGCTGTCGCTCAGGTCGATGTGCACATGGCTGGCATGGGCATATTTGACGACATTGGTCAGGGCTTCTTGCGCAGTGCGGTAGGCCACCAGCTGGATGGTGCCGGGAAGTTCCTGGTGTTCTTGCTTGTGGTGAAACGTGGTCGGAATGCCGGTGCGGCGCTCAAAACCTTCTGCCAGCCATTGAACAGCGGCAACCAAGCCTTGGTCCAATATGGGGGGGCGCAGATTCATCATGATGCGCTGGCTGGCACCGATGGCATGCTGCAGCATTTCGGTGGCTGCCAGCGCATGGGACTGGATGGCGGCATCCTGGCTGTTGCGTTGAATCCAGGCCACATCGAAGCGGACTGCCGTCAAGGCACCGCCAATGTCGTCGTGAATTTCACGAGCGATGGCTGCACGCTCTTGCTCGATGGAAACTTGCAAATGTTCAGTGAGGTCCGCCAGGCGCTGCTCGGAGCGGGCCAGATCGGCAACGGCTTTTTCCCGGGTGCGCTTGGCTTCTTGCACTTCAAGAGCGCGTTGAATGACATGTGGCAAACGTGTCAAATCATCCTTGAGCAAATAGTCTGCGAAACCCAGACGCATGATGTCTACAGCCGCTTTTTCCCCAATAGCGCCAGACAACAGCACGAATGCGGGTGGCTGTGCCGCGCGACTGGCTACGTCCCAGGCATCCAAGGCTGTAAAGCCTGGCAAGCGATAGTCCGCAAGAATCAGATCAAAGGCTTCTTGCTCCAGCAGGCTCCCGAATGTTGTGAGGGAGTCTGTCTGTGTCAGTGTGCAATTGAGCTCCGCCCGTTGCAGCATGAGCGCGACGAGCTGGTGATCGGCATCAGAATCTTCAAGGTGCAGGATGCGCAGGGGGTGATCTGTGGAGACACTGTCCATGGGAGCGCTATCATAGGGCGTATGCCTCTTGGGGGTGGTCGCCGTTGGGAGACAGGGAGGGCTCTTTCAGTCCGTGCATTCAATCAGTGGGTATCTGTGTTCATCAGGTGCCGGTGTGCCGTTTGCTTCATCCTTTGCTTTTCAAGGGCGTCTCCAGCAATGGAAAAACAATGCAATCTATGTCCTCACAATCCAAAGAGCCCGGTGTGGAGCTCCCGGTCATGGTGGCGGCAGAGCTTCAGGACTCGTTGTTGGTGGTCATGCACGATCTCCACCGCCTGGAAGGCCTGTTGACCCATGCCACTGACAATTTGATGCACCGTTTTGGTGAGGCCAATGCGATCTTGACGGATTCTGTGGTTGCGCAGTCACCAGAGTTGGAGGCCGCTAGGTTCGCGCTACGCAATGCGGTGACGGAACTGCAGTTTCATGACATGGCCACACAGTTAATTTGGCACACCACGAAAATTCTGCAGGCTTGCGCGTTTCGTCTGGCAGCTGAGGCCATGGGCAATGAGGAAGGGGAAGAAGCCGCCCCCTTTGCTGATTTGGCGCCAGACCGCCCTAACCCCGTGACGCAAAGTGAGATGGATGCTGGATCCGTTGATCTTTTCTGAACGGTACGACTTGCGTATCTCAAATAAATAAAGACTGTTGGAGCTTTAAATGCAATCGATCCTTGCCGTTGATGATTCGCCATCGATGCGGAAAATGGTAGCTTTTACCTTGATGGGGGCGGGTTATCATGTTGTCGAGGCAGTGGATGGGCAGGATGCCTTGGAGAAGGCAGAGACACACCAGATTGATCTCGTGCTGGCGGACCAGAACATGCCCCGCTTGGATGGTATCGGGCTGACAAAAAAGCTGCGTGAACACCCCAAATTCAAGAGTATTCCAATTTTGATTCTTACCACGGAGTCTAGTGATCAGATGAAGCAGGCAGGGCGCGCTGCGGGAGCCACGGGGTGGCTTGTGAAGCCGTTCGATCCCAACCGGCTCATCGAAGTGATCCGTAAAGTTATCCGCTGAAACGGCTACGCCGTAGTTGCACGTACAAGGGAGCCCACATGGCGGACACGCACCAAGACGGATCGGGAGCGATCGCTGACTTCGATCTCAGCCAGTTCTACCAGATCTTTTTCGAGGAAGCTGGTGAAAACTTGGACCAAATGGAGCACATGTTGCTCAACCTTGATTTGGAAAGCGCCAACGATGAAGAACTGAACGGTATCTTCCGCTGCGCCCATTCGATCAAGGGTGGGGCAGCGACTTTTGGTTTCTCGGATGTGGCCGAATTGACCCACCACATGGAGTCTTTGCTGGACCGGCTGCGTCGGCATGAATTGCAGCCCATTCCCCAGATGGTGGATGTGTTGCTGGAGTCTGCCGACGCCTCGCGTGGATTGCTGGCGCGTCATCAGGCAGGAGACCAAGGTGAGGCTCCCTCAACGGCCGATTTGGTGCAGCGCATCAGCGCTTTGGCGGCAGGGAAAGTTCCTGCGCCCGCAGCTCCGGCCGTTGCGCAGCCTGCGCCAGTCGCGCCTCCGTCGCCTGCACCAGCCAGTCCTGCGCCCACAGAGGGGCAAACGCCGTCAGCACCAGGCCTTCGTTCTCTGGAAATACGCGTTGGTCCTTTGGATCGAATGGAGCAGGCCGAGGCCATTAAAGAGCTGTTCCGGGATATTCCGGGCCTCGGAGTCATTCAAGATGGCGCAGCTGCACCGGCTGGGCACCATTACTTCACAGTAGAGACATCCTCCTCGAATGAGGACTTGCTCGACCTTTTTGCTTTCCATGTGGCCAAAGAGCAGGTTCAGATCTTGCCTTTAACGGCTGCTGCGAGTGCCGCTGTACTGGCGGTAGTTCCGGCACCAGCACCAGCGCAGGCGGCGCCTGCGTCCGAGAGCAGTCATTTCGGCTTTTTCCACGATGTGCCCGATGCGCCGTCTGTGGCCCCCTCGCCCAGTCTGGCCACTGCCAGCGCGACGCCACCAGCCAAGCCTGTGGCAGCCAAACCACCGGCAGAGTCCAAGGCGATGACGCAGTCCCAGATGGAGTCCACCACCATTCGCGTGGCCATCAACAAGGTGGACCAGCTCATCAATTTGGTTGGTGAACTGGTGATCACGCAGGCCATGCTGGCGCAAAACAGCCGTGATCTTGACCCTACGGCATACCAGCAGCTGCTTTCTGGACTGGCCGATTTGGATCGGAATACACGGGATTTGCAAGAGTCCGTCATGTCGATCCGGATGATTCCGATGTCGATCGTGTTCAACCGCTTCCCGCGCATGTTGCGTGACTTGGCCAACCGCTTGGGTAAGAAGGTCGAGATGGTCACCCTGGGGGAAGCGACCGAGTTGGACAAGGGCCTGGTGGAAAAGATCACCGATCCCCTTACCCATTTGGTGCGCAATAGCTGCGACCACGGGATTGAAATGCCCCACGAGCGCCTCGCCAAAGGCAAGCCAGAGCAGGGGGTCATCACCCTCTCCGCTGCCCACCAGGGGGGGTCGATCGTCATTGAGGTGCGCGATGACGGACGCGGCCTGTCGCGCGAGAAGATCTTGCGCAAAGCGCGTGAGAGGGGCATTGAGGTATCGGACCAGATGAGCGATGCAGACGTCTGGCAACTCATTTTTGCGCCAGGTTTTTCCACGGCGGACGAGGTCACGGATGTCTCGGGCCGTGGCGTGGGCATGGACGTGGTCAAGCGCAACATCACCGATTTGAATGGTTCGGTGGAGATTCAATCCACCGAAGGCCAGGGGATGAAGGTGTCTGTTCGCCTGCCATTGACCCTGGCCATCATGGATGGCATGTCGGTGGGGGTGGACCAGGAGGTCTATATCCTTCCTCTGTCGTCAGTGGTGGAGTCATTCCAGGTGAACGCTGCCGATGTCAGTACCGTGGGTCAAGGCTCGCAGCTGGTCAAGGTGCGCGAGGAGTACATGCCGGTAGTCTCCCTGGAGCAGGTGTTCAAGGTACCGCGCCAGGATCCTGCCAAGTCCAGCAACATCATGGTGGTGGTGGAATCCGACGGCAGCCGGATTGCCGTCTTGGTGGATGAGCTCCTGGGTCAGCACCAGGTGGTTGTCAAGAATTTGGAGACCAATTACCGCAAGGTGCCCAACGTGTCTGGCGCCACCATTTTGGGAGACGGCAAGGTGGCCTTGATCCTGGATACCGGTAGTTTGGTTCGCCGAGTGCGCTACTAAGGGCGTTTGCGGATGGACTGCGTAGGCGTTCTCGCCTGAAGGAGAAAATTGAGTGAGTGTCGTCGCCAAAACATCGGGGACTGCCGTTCCTCCGGACAGCCGTGAATATTTGACCTTTCGGCTGGACAAGGAAGAATATGGAATTGATATTCTGAAAGTTCAGGAGATTCGTGGGTATGAGCCACCCACGCGGATTGCCGATGCTCCGGAATTCATCAAGGGTGTCTTGAATTTGCGCGGAACGATCATGCCGATCGTGGACATGCGCCTGCGTTTCAATTGTGCAGATGCGCTCTATAACAGTTTCACGGTGGTCATTATTCTGAACCTGAATGCTCGCATTGTGGGTATTGTGGTGGACTCCGTGAGTGATGTCATGCAAATCCGCTCGGACCAGATTCAAACTGCACCGGACATTGACAGCGTGATTGACAACTCCTGCATCACGGGTTTGGGTTCGGTCGGGGAGCGTATGCTGATTCTGCTGGACATCGAAAAGTTGATGGCGGATGTCGAAATGGGGTTGGCTACGTTTGACGATTAAGGGATCTGTTGATTTGCGTACAGCCGGCTGTGCTTCAGTGGTCCATTCATTAAATATCTTGAAGTCAATCCATGGTCACCCGTGAAGCAATCTCGGTCAAGTCCAATGTACCCAGTGGAGAGTTTGCATGGACCAATGCGGATTTCTCCAGGGTTCAGGCGCTGATTTATCAGCGTGCGGGCATCAGTCTGAATGACGGCAAACATGCCATGGTCTATAGCCGGCTCTCACGCCGTTTGCGTGAAACCGGCCATCAAAGTTTCCAGGCCTATCTGAGCTGGCTGGAGTCCCATGATGGTCCTGAGTGGCAGGAGTTCATCAATGCGCTGACCACCAACCTCACGTCGTTTTTTCGCGAGCAGCACCACTTTGAGATTTTTGCGTCCCTGCTCAAAGCGCGTCCTGCAGGAACGCAATGGAAAGTGTGGTGCAGTGCTGCATCTACCGGGGAAGAGCCTTATTCGATCGTGATGACGGCGGCGGAAAGCCTGGGCTCCTTGTCGAGTTTCAAGTTGACTGCCAGCGATATTGATTCCAAAGTGCTTGCAACTGCCTCCCAAGGCATCTATCGCATGGACAGCATCAAGAATTTGGGGCAGGACCGTCTGTCACGCTTCTTTCTGCGCGGCAAAGGGGGCAATACGGGGATGGCCCGTGTCAAGCCGGAGCTGCGCAAGGCGATTGACTTCATCAATGTCAACCTGATCCGGGATGACTGGCCCTTTCGCGAGCCATTCGACGCCGTGTTCTGTCGCAATGTGATGATTTATTTTGATGCGGGAACTCAGCGCAAAGTCTTGGAACGTATTCACCGAGTGCTCAAGCCGGGCGGTATGTTGTTTGTGGGGCACGCAGAGAATTTCAGTGAATCTCGCGACTTGTTTACCTTGCGTGGCAAGACGGTGTACGAGCGCCGTTGAGGCCCGCGGGGTTAGATCGGACTTATGAGCACATTCAGACCGCCTACTGCGTTTTCCTCGACCGCCAACAACGCGCTGGGGGTGGCCAGTTTTGACCGTCGCAATACACCTCGTATGGCGCCGTCGAGTGTCGATTTCTCTCCAGCGCCTAGCGCGCCGCCGGTGGATTCCACGTTGGAAGAATTGAAAGCCCGCCGGCGCAAGCCCGGGGAGGCTTCCTTCTTTTACCGTGACCACCACTTTCAACACAATGCCGTGAAGGTGCTACCCGGCGAGTATTTTGTGGCCAGTGAAAACCTGGTCATCATGACGGTGCTGGGCTCGTGCATTGCGGCTTGCATCTGGGACAGCCGCATGCGCCTTGGGGGGATGAATCACTTCATGCTGCCCGAAGGCGACGCTGCGGACACCTCGGGCCGCTACGGCTCGTATGCGATGGAATTGCTGATCAATGAGATCATCAAGCTGGGTGGGCGGCGCGAGTCCATGCAGGCCAAGATTTTTGGTGGTGCCCAGGTGATGCACAACTTCACCAGCATGAACGTCGGGGAGCGAAACACCAAGTTCGTGGTCAATTACCTGCAGACCGAGCGCATCCCCATTGTTTCTGAAGATGTGATGGATATTTACCCCCGGAAAGTGGTGTTTTTCCCGGTCACGGGCAAAGCCATGGTCAAACGGTTGGCCCACACCCACCCGGAAACCATCGTGGCCCAAGAGGTGCGCGGCAATGCGGCCAACGTGGCCAAGGCGACGGCGGGTGGTTCGGTGGATCTGTTTTAAAGAGGTGGGGTTGTTCTGATGAAACCGAAAATTCGGGTGGTGGTGGTGGATGATTCTGCGCTGGTGCGCAGCCTGCTTGCAGAAATCATCAACCGCCAGCGTGACATGGAGTGCGTGGGGACGGCGAACGATCCCCTGATCGCCCGGGAGATGATTCGCGAGCTCAACCCGGACGTGATCACCCTCGATGTCGAAATGCCGCGCATGGATGGCATCGATTTTTTGGGCCGACTGATGCGCCTGCGGCCCATGCCGGTGGTGATGATTTCCACCCTGACCGAGCGCGGCGCCGAAGTGACGATGAAAGCCTTGGAACTCGGTGCCGTCGATTTTGTGGCCAAGCCCCGGGTGGGGGTGGCCAGTGGCTTGAACGACCTCGCCAATGACATTGTCGAGAAGATCCGCGTCGCTGCGGTGGCCCATGTGCACCGTGCCCTGGCGCCCAGGCCTGCGGTGTCGGCCGCTGCCGCCTCGGGCGGCAAACCAGCGTCCGCCAATCTGCTGGGCCGGGTATCGACCGAGAAAATCATCTTCATTGGCGCTTCCACTGGCGGGACCGAGGCCATCAAGGAAGTGTTGATGCCGATGCCTGCCGATTCGCCCGCCATCGTGATCACCCAGCACATGCCGCCGGGCTTCACGACCAGTTTTGCCACCCGCCTGAACAACCTGTGCCAGATCACGGTGAAAGAGGCGGTGAATGGCGAGCGCATCATGCCCGGCCATGCCTACATTGCCCCGGGCGGGCGGCAGTTTTCCGTGGCCCGCAGCGGTGCCAACTACGTGGCGGTAGTGAACGACGATCCGCCTGTCAACCGCCATAAACCGTCGGTGGAGGTGCTGTTCAAGTCGGCGGCAGCCGTCGTGGGGCAGAACGCCTTTGGCGTCATGCTGACCGGCATGGGTGCGGATGGCGCCGCCGCCATGAAGGAAATGCGCGATGCCGGCAGCTACAACTATGTGCAGGACGAAGCCAGCTGCATCGTGTTTGGCATGCCGCGCGAGGCCATTGCCCATGGTGCCGCCAACGAAGTGCTGCCCCTGACCCAGATTGCACCGGCCCTGATTGCCCGCCTGCGCGGTGCGACGGGGCGCATGCACCACCGCATCTGACATGGTCACCACGTACACCATCAGCGACCTGGCCAAGGAATTTGACCTCACCACCCGGGCCATCCGCTTTTACGAGGACATGGGCTTGTTGCAGCCCGAACGTACCGGGCCGGGCGGGCGCCAGCGGGTCTACAGTCCGCGCGACCGCACCCGCTTGCGCCTAACTTTGCGCGCCAAGCGCCTGGGCTTGTCGCTGACCGAGGCCAAAGAAATCATCGACCTGTACGACAGCCCCCGCGACACGGGCGTACAACTGCGCCGCTTTCTGGACGTGCTGGTGCAGCACAAGCGGCAACTGGAAGACCGTTTGGCCGATTTGGAAGCCAATTTGGCAGAAGTGCAGGAGCACGAAGCCGAGGCCCGGGCTTTGCTGGCCAAGATGGAACAAGCATAATTTTGGCTTGTTGACGTTAACGTCAAGGTCGCTGGTCCAGAGGGTCAGGGCCAAGGCCAGCACTGCGTCTGTTTTTCCCAAGGAGACACCCCGATGAGCATTCCCGGCAACCTTCCAGGCCTCAACTTCCAACTCGGCGAAGACATCGACGCGCTGCGCGACGCCGTGCGCGAATTTGCCCAGGCCGAAATCGCCCCCCGTGCGGCCGACATCGACCGCAATGACCAGTTCCCCATGGACCTGTGGCGCAAGATGGGGGACCTGGGCGTGCTGGGTATCACGGTGCCCGAGCAACATGGCGGCGCCAACATGGGCTACCTGGCACACATGGTGGCGATGGAGGAAATATCCCGCGCCAGTGCCTCGGTGGGCCTGTCGTATGGCGCCCACTCCAATCTGTGCGTGAACCAGATCAACCGCAACGGCAGCGAGGCGCAAAAAGCCAAGTACCTGCCCAAGCTGATCAGCGGCGAGCATGTGGGTGCGCTGGCCATGAGCGAGCCCGGCGCAGGTTCCGACGTGATCTCGATGAAGCTCAAGGCCGAGGACAAGGGCGGCTATTACCTGCTCAACGGCAACAAAATGTGGATCACCAACGGCCCTGACGCCGACACCCTGGTGGTCTATGCCAAGACCGAGCCCGAGATGGGCGCCCGCGGCGTGACCGCCTTCCTGATTGAGAAGGGCATGAAGGGCTTTTCGATTGCGCAAAAGCTCGACAAGCTGGGCATGCGCGGCAGCCACACCGGTGAGCTGGTGTTCGAGAACGTTGAAGTGCCTGCCGAGAACATCCTGGGTGGCCTGAACATGGGCGCCAAGGTGCTGATGAGCGGTCTGGACTATGAGCGCGCCGTGCTGGCTGCTGGCCCCATCGGCATCATGCAGGCGGTGATGGACAACGTCATCCCCTACATCCACGACCGCAAGCAGTTCGGACAGAGCATTGGTGAATTCCAGCTCATTCAGGGCAAGGTGGCCGACATGTACACCGTGCTGCAGGCGGGTCGGGCCTTCCTCTACACCATTGGCAAGAACCTGGACCAGCTAGGCGCCGAGCATGTACGCCAGGTGCGCAAAGACTGCGCCTCGGTCATCCTCTGGACCGCCGAGCAGGCCACCAAGATGGCGGGTGACGGCATCCAGATCTTCGGCGGCAATGGCTATATCAACGAATACCCGCTGGGTCGCCTCTGGCGCGATGCCAAGCTGTACGAGATCGGCGCCGGCACCAGCGAGATCCGCCGCATGCTGATCGGCCGCGAGCTGTTTGCCGAGACCTGCTGAGGAAGGCAGCCTCTCTGCAACAATCGGCCCCGCGCAGGCGGCCACTCCGGTGCCGCCCGCGGTCTTGAAAGGAAATCATGAGCGCATCGATCGAAGACCTGTTCGTCCACAACCGCGCCTGGGCGGCGCAGATGGAGCAGGACCGTCCCGGGTTCTTTCGCAACCTGCTGGCCCAGCAAAAGCCCAAGTTCATGTGGGTGGGTTGCTCGGACAGCCGGGTGCCCGCCAACCAGATCACCGGCCTGGAGCCGGGCGAGGTCTTCGTGCACCGCAATGTGGCCAACGTGGTGGTGCCCTCCGACTTGAACTGCCTGTCCACCATTCAGTACGCCGTGGACCAACTGCAGGTCGAGCACCTGATGGTGGTGGGCCACTACGGCTGCGGCGGTGTGCTGGCGGCCCTTGAAGGCATGCGCGTCGGTCTGGCCGACAACTGGATTCGCCACGTGACCGATGTGCGCGACCGCCACAGCGCCCTGATTGCCGCCACTGCCCCCGCATGGCGCCACGATGTGCTGTGCGAGCTCAACGCGATCGAGCAGGTCGTCAACATTGCCCAGACCACGGTGATGCGCGACGCCTGGGCGCGGGGCCAGAACGTCACCCTGCATGGCTGGTGTTATGGCCTCAAGGACGGCCTGATCAACGACCTGCACATGACCATCAGCGGCACCGAGGGGCTGGACAGCCTCTACAAAGCTGCGATTGCCGGCGTGGCAGAAACCCGGCGCGGCTGACCCTTTTCCTTCGGTCCCCGGGCCGCGGGTCTGGGGATGTTCTTTTCCCCCAGTTCCTTTTTCTTCCCTGGAGACCTTATGACTTCCCTGGCCCAAGATCCCATCGTCATCGTCGGCGCCGCGCGCACCCCCATGGGCGCATTGCAAGGCGATTTTTCCAGCCTGTCTGCCCATGACCTGGGCGGCGTGGCCATCAAGGCCGCCATGGAGCGTGCCGGCGTGTCGCCCGACGCTGTGGGCGAAGTGCTGTTTGGCAACTGCCTGATGGCCGGCCAGGGCCAGGCCCCCGCCCGCCAGGCCGCGTTCAAGGCGGGCCTGCCCAAGGAGGCTGGCGCCGTCACCCTGTCCAAGATGTGCGGCTCCGGCATGAAGGCAGCGATGTTTGCGCACGACATGCTGCTGGCCGGTACGCACGAGGTGATGGTCGCCGGCGGCATGGAAAGCATGACCAACGCCCCCTACCTGCTGCAAAAAGCCCGCGGCGGCTACCGCCTGGGCCATGACCGCATCTTCGACCACATGATGCTTGACGGCCTGGAAGACGCCTACGAGCCCGGCCGCTCCATGGGCACCTTTGGCGAAGACTGCGCCGCCAAGTACCAGTTCACCCGCGAGCAGCAGGACGCCTTTGCCACCACCAGCGTGCAGCGCGCCAAGGCTGCGACCGAATCCGGCGCCTTTGCCGCCGAAATCGCGCCCGTCACCGTCAAGACCCGTGCCGGCGAAACCGTGGTCTCCGTGGACGAAGGCCCCGGCAAGGTCAAGCTGGACAAGATCCCCCAGCTCAAGCCCGCGTTCAAGAAGGACGGCACCATCACCGCCGCGTCCAGCTCCAGCATCAACGACGGCGCCGCCGCGCTGGTGATGATGCGTGCCTCCACGGCCGCCAAGCTGGGCTGCAAGCCCCTGGCCCGCATCGTCAGCCACGCCATGCACGCGCAGGAACCGGAATGGTTCACCACCGCCCCGGTCGGCGCCACGCAAAAAGCCCTGGCCAAGGCCGGCTGGTCCGTGGCCGATGTGGACCTGTGGGAAGTGAACGAAGCCTTCGCCGTCGTGCCCATGGCGCTGATGAAGGAGCTGAACGTGCCCCACGACAAAGTCAACGTCAACGGCGGCGCCTGTGCGCTGGGTCACCCCATCGGCGCCAGCGGCGCGCGCATCATGGTCACGCTGATGTACGCCCTGCAGGCCCGTGGCCTGAAAAAAGGCTTGGCCACGTTGTGCATCGGCGGCGGCGAAGCCACGGCCGTGGCCCTGGAACTGCTGTAAGCCTGTCAGCCCGTCTTCCAGTGTCTGCACAGGCGCTGGAAGACTCCTGATTTGATAGCTAGTACCGCGCGTATTTAAAGGCCTAGAGGCCAAAAAAGCCCAAAAAATAAAAATCCCCCCTCGGAGACACCATGCTGCTGACGCAAGACCAGGAAATGATCCGCGACGCCGTGCGCGCCTTTGCCCAGACCGAGCTCTGGCCCCACGCCGCCCGCTGGGACAAGGAGCACCATTTCCCCCGCGAGGCGCACCAGGGCCTGGCTGCGTTGGGCGCCTACGGCCTTTGCGTGCCCGAGGAATACGGTGGTGCGCAGCTGGACTATGTCTCGCTGGCGCTGGTGCTTGAAGAAATCGCCGCTGGCGACGGTGGCACCAGCACGGCGATCTCGGTCACGAACTGCCCGGTCAACGCCATCCTGCTGCGCTATGGCAACGAAGCGCAAAAGCGCCAGTGGCTGACTCCCCTGGCCCGGGGCGAGATGCTGGGCGCCTTCTGCCTGACCGAGCCGCACGTGGGCTCGGACGCCTCGGCCCTGCGCACCACCGCCACCCGAGAGGGCGACCATTACGTGCTGAACGGCGTCAAGCAGTTCATCACCAGCGGCAAGAACGGCCAGGTCGCCATCGTCATTGCCGTGACCGACAAGGGCGCCGGCAAAAAGGGCATGAGCGCCTTCCTGGTGCCCACCGACAACCCCGGTTACATCGTGGCCCGCCTGGAAGACAAGCTGGGCCAGCACAGCAGCGACACCGCCCAGATCCAGCTGGAAAACTGCCGCATCCCCGTCGAGCACCGCATTGGCGAGGAGGGCGAGGGCTACAAGATTGCCCTGTCCGCGCTGGAGGGCGGGCGCATCGGCATCGCCGCGCAGAGCGTGGGCATGGCCCGCAGCGCGCTGGACGTGGCCCTGCAATACGCCAAGGACCGCGAGAGCTTTGGCCAGCCCATCATCCAGCACCAGGCCGTGGGCTTTCGTCTGGCCGACTGCGCCACCCGCCTGGAAGCCGCCCGCCAGCTGGTCTGGCACGCCGCCGCCCTGCGCGACGCCGGCCGCCCCTGCCTGAAGGAAGCGGCCATGGCCAAGCTGTTTGCCAGCGAAACTGCCGAAGCCGTCTGCACCGCCGCCATCCAGACCCTGGGTGGCTACGGCGTGGTCAACGACTTTCCAGTCGAGCGCATCTACCGCGATGTGCGCGTCTGCCAGATCTACGAAGGCACGAGCGATGTGCAGAAGATCCTGATCCAGCGGGCGCTGGTGGCGGGCTGAGGGATGCGCGGCTGTGGCTGCGCTATCCCACGTCAATCGTCTGCCTATCGCCCCGGTCGTCCCGCCGGGGTTTGCTCGGCAGTCGCAGGTTCAGGTCGGCGAGGCGCTGCTTGACCAGCTGCGGTGCTACCTCAAACATGTCCGCTAGGGCGTTGAGGTCGGCCAGGGCCAGGTCGTTCAGGCAGTAGGTGACGACCTGCTCGGGCATCAGCAGGCCCAGCGCAAAGTGGTTGGCTTCGGTGTCGATCCGGCTGTCGGGATCCAGGGCGAAGTTGTCGGAGAGGACGATGTCGCGCTGCGTGCCAGGCCGCAGGTGGTGCAGCGCCAGGTGCCCCATGGCGTGGGCGACGGTGTAGCGTTGACGCACGGCGTTCTGGCGGGTGTTGAGCGTCAAGCGGGGCTTGTTCTGGGCGCTGATCTCCAGCAAGGCCGCAGCGTCCAACTGGTCGCTGAGCGTCATCGCCAGCCCCATGCCCTTGGCAATCCGTGCCAGGTTTACCGGCACAGATTGGTCCCAATGCAGTTTCAAGATGCCTTCCGAGAACAACGCCATTTGGGGATTATCGGCGTGCCGGGCTGGGGGTGAAGGCCCTTATACTCACGCCCTGCCTGCGGGTGTAGTTCAATGGTAGAACGGCAGCTTCCCAAGCTTCATACGAGGGTT
>CAZQXQ010000010.1:0-26922 GCA_964597235.1 uncultured Burkholderiaceae bacterium
TCTGGCCAAAGAAGGCCGATGGCTCGCCCAGCTTCAAGCTCGAAGACCTGGCCCGGGCCAACGGTCTGGCACATGAGGCCGCGCACGACGCCTTGTCCGACGTGCGCGCCACCATCGCGCTGGCCCGGCTGTTGCGCCAGCACCAGCCCAAGCTGTTCGACTTTGCCTTTGGCCTGCACAAAAAAGACCGGGTGATGGCCGAGCTGCGCCTGCCCACCACCGCCGCCACGGCCCGGCCCTTTTTGCACGTCTCGGGCCAGTTCCCGACCGAGCGCGGCTGCCTGGCCGTCATGTGGCCCTTGGCCAGCCACCCCACCAACAAGAACGAACTGATCGCCTGGGACCTGGCCCACGACCCTGCCGAGCTGGCGCTGCTGGATGCCGAGGCCATCCGCCTGCGCCTGTTCACCCGGAGCAAGGACTTGCCCGAGGGCGTGGCGCGGCTGCCGATCAAGACCATCCACCTGAACAAATCGCCGATGGTGGTGGGCAACGTCAACACCCTCAGCCCCGCGCTGGCCCAGCGTTGGGGGATCGATCTGGCCCAGGCCGCCCACCATGCCGAAGTCGCCCGCGACCTGCCCGACATGAGCGCCATCTGGCCCGCTGTGTTCGCCCGTCCCGCTGAAGCGGGCCCGGTGGATGTGGACCAGGACCTGTACGCCGGCTTTCTGGGCAACGACGACCGCCGCCGCCTGAACGACCTGCGCAGCAAAGACCCGGCCCAGCTGGGCGATCTGCGCAGCGGCTTTGACGACCCGCGTTTGCAGGAGCTGTTCTGGCGCTACCGGGCGCGCAATTTCCCGCAGCAGCTCAGTCCCGAGGAGCTGGACCGCTGGGAAGCCCACCGCGCCGCGCGCCTGTTCGACGGCGCCGGCGGGGCCCGCACCGTGGAACAGCTGTTTGCCCAGATCGACCAGCTCTCCGAGACCGCCGACGATGAGCGCACCCAGGACATCCTGGGCGCCCTCTATGACTACGCCGAGCAGATTGCTCCTGAAAGATGAGCGCATACCGCTGATATCTAGGGGCTTAGAGCCCGATTTGACGCTTTTTTGTTGTTGATGTTTTCTCGGTCCGAACCGAGCTTTCCGCCATGTCTTCCCAACCCCTGTTTGACTTCACAACCCAGACCGTCCATGCCGACCGTTTTGGCGGCGCGCCCCAGGGCGCTATCCATGCGCCTATCCACACCTCGGTGCAATACGGCTACGAGCGGGTCGAGGACCTGATCGCGGTCTTCCAGGGCACTGCCAAGGGTGGCTTCAACTACGCCCGCCAGGGCACGCCCAGCACGGCGGCGCTGGAAGCCCAGCTCACGCAGATGGAGCAAGGCCTGGGCACCATCACCTTCGCCACCGGCATGGCGGGCATCTGCGCCATCTTTCTGACGCTGCTGAAGGCCGGCGACCACCTGGTCTGCAGCCAGTTCGTGTTTGGCAACACCAACAGCGTGCTGGGCACGCTGCGCGACCTGGGCGTGGAGGTCACCACCGTTGATGTGACCGAGTTGGAGAACGTGCGCGCCGCGCTGCGCCGGACAACCCGCATGGTGTTTGTCGAGACCATCGCCAACCCCGGCACCCAGATCCCCGACCTGGACGGCATTGGCGCCCTGTGCCGTGAGCGCGGCCTGCTGTACGTGGTGGACAACACCGTGGCTTCGCCCTACCTGTTCCGCCCCGCCACCGTGGGCGCGGGGCTGGTGGTCAATTCGCTGACCAAGAGCATTGCCGGCCATGGCGACGTGCTGGGCGGCGCCGTGACCGACACCGGTCTGTTCGACTGGAGCGGCTACCCCAACATCTTCCCGGCCTACCGCAAGGGCGACCCCAAGGGCTGGGGCCTGCAGCAGATCCGCAAAAAGGGCCTGCGCGACATGGGCGGGGCGCTGGCTTCGCAATCGGCCCACCAGGTGGCCCTGGGCGCGGAAACCCTGGCCCTGCGCATGGAGCGCACCAGCGCCACCGCGCTGGCGCTGGCCCAGTGGTTGGAGCAGCACCCCGCCGTGGGCCGCGTGCTCTACCCGATGCTGCCCTCGCACCCGCAATACGCACGCGCCCAGCGCCACCTCAAGGCCGGATCGTGGGTGCTGTCGTTTGAGCTGCGCGACCCCGCGCAATGCCTGCCGATGTGCAACCGCCTGCGCCTGCCGGTCAAGGCCACGGGCCTGGGCGACACCCGGACCTTGATCATTCCGGTGGCGCACACCATCTTCTGGGAAGCAGGCCCCGAAGTCCGTGCTCAGATGGGCATTGGCGACGGCATGCTGCGCCTGTCGATCGGCCTGGAGTCCTTTGAGGACCTGCAGGCCGATTTCGCCCAAGCGCTGGCCGGTGCTTGAGATTTTTAAGGTGTTTTTGGCCTCTAGGCCAATGAAATCAAGCGCTATTAGCTCTTGATTTGATAGCAATTAGCCTGTGAGCAAGCAGATGAGCGACCACTACACCGCCCTGGGTGTGCCCCCGCACGCCACGCTGGAGCAAATCAAGAAGGCCTTTCGCCAGAAAGCGGCCCTCTACCACCCCGACCGCAACCCCGCGCCCGACGCCGCCGAGCGCTTTCGGGCCGTGCAAAAGGCCTACGAGGTGCTGTCCGACGAGGACGCCCGCCAGGCCTATGACGACAACCGCCGCCGCAACCTGCTGGACGACCCGCTGGAGACCGCCCAGCAGATCTGGCAGGGCTATTTTCAGACCCTCATTGCCCAGGTCTCCCGATGAAACTGTCCCCGTTTTTTCACCCGCTGCGCTCGGCCTACCAGGCTGAACTCGATGACCTGCGTGCCGACTCCGAAGGCAAGGACGTGCTGCGCCGCCGCCTGGCCGATAAGCGCAAGGAGATTGGCTTTCTGGTCCACATGGTCGAGCTCAGCCCCGAAATGGTCGCCGTGGTCTTCCACCAGGGCTTCCGCTTCGCCAAGCCTGCCGCCATCGAAGCGCTGCTGACCAAGTCA
This sequence comes from uncultured Burkholderiaceae bacterium, assembly GCA_964597235.1. Taxonomy (GTDB): domain Bacteria; phylum Pseudomonadota; class Gammaproteobacteria; order Burkholderiales; family Burkholderiaceae_C; genus CAYZPX01. The sequence continues at coordinate 2,957 of CAZQXQ010000010.1, forward strand.
GCCGACGATCTGCCCGAGTGGCCAGCGTTGAAAGGCGCCGTCACCCTGGAGCCCTGGGCCGAGGCCCTGGCCCAGACCGTGCTGCAGGCCCCGGGCGGCGCTCGCTTCCTCACGGTGGCTGCCTGCCTGGAATACCTGCAGCAGCACGCCCGCCTGGCCGCCGCCCACGCCCCGCAGGACGAGGAAGACCACGACGAAGACGCTGAAGAAGACTTCGACGACGACTTCAACCCCCTGGATGCGGACGACGCCCGCGACCCGGCCGACCGCCGCAGCCGCGACGAAGCCAGCGAGGACTGGCTGGCCGACCAAGGTTTCGAGAGGAAAGAATGAGCACCCACCTGGCCCTGATCACCCAAACCCAAAGCCTGATTGCTGCCGGCGACATCGTCGGCGCCGAATCCGCCCTGGCCGAGCTGGCCGACACCGAAGGCGACCGCGCCCTGGTCGCCGTGCTGGACGAGCTGGCCCCCAAAGACGTGCTGGCCGTGCTGCGCGAGTACGACAACTCCAAGGCCTCGGTCATCAACCTGCTGGTCACGCCCGCGCAGTTCGCCCGCGCCCTGGTCCTGGAAAAGCAATACCGCGACCTGAGCCATGCCCACCTCAAGGGCATGGTCAACTCGGTGCTGTTCCGCGAGGACGCCGATGCCATCGACTTCCTGAACGCGATTGCCGACACCGAAGGCGGCAGCGAGGCCTTGGCCAACTACTTTGCCGACAAATGGGCCCGCCTGGAGGCCTTTGCCCGCACTGGCCATTTCGACACCGTCGAGGAAGACGGCGACATGCTGTCCGAAGACGAGCTGCTGGGTTCGCTGTACGCCCGTCCCAAGGTGGACCTGGACGAGGTCAGCGACGGCGACTGGATGCAGCTGGCCTGGCTGCTGCGCTACGAATGCCGTGACCTGTTCGTCGAAACCCTGCTGGTGCTGCGTGCCAAGGCCCGTCGTTATGCCCTCGGCCTGGACGAGGAGGACGAGGACTACGAGGAAGACGACGGCAAAGTCGAAACCCGCGACACCGACCGGGGCCAGATCACCCAGGTGGTGCTGGACTCCGACGAAGAATCGGCGATCTGATCTGGCCATGTCCGAAGCCTCCCCGTCCCCACAAGCCTCCGCGCTGGCGCTGCACGACGCCCGCCCGTTCTTTGAAAAAGCCCTGGCCTATGGCGTGCAGCACGGCCTATTGCCGCAGGCTAAGCTCGACGCCATGTGCGCTGAGGCGCCCAAGGGCATGGTGCAGATCGCCCGCTACTTTGGCAGCGAGCACCTGCGCCCCGAGCTGGAAAAAGCCCGCGAGCGCATGGTCAACCTGATCAGTCTGTACCTGGAGCACAGCTGCGACGGCGCCCTGCGCCGTGCCGCCGAATCCCTGCGCGACCACAGCCTGCTGTCGCGCTCCAAGGGCGGATCGGACATGCTCAAGCAGCTGATCGCGATGCCGCAGAACACCCATTTCGCGCTGCACGACCGCGAGGGCTTCACCGATGCGCACAAGCCGCTGCTGGCGCAGTGGGCGCTGCGCCCCCTGGCGGATTACCGCGCCGAGCTGGCCCAGCGCCAGCGCATGGCCCAGACGGTGGACGCCGCCCTGTGGCTTGCGGCGCAGTACGACCTGGACGCCGAGGAACTGGAAACCGCCGGCACCGATGCCGAAGCCGTCATCCGCACCGCGCTGCTCTTGCAGGCCCTGGCCCCGCACCAGGACGAATGGCCGAACACCGTCGCCTTCGAGCAATTGCTCAAGGCCCGGCGCAAAAAGGCGGCTGCCAATGCGCTGCCCGCCCTGGCCTTGCCCCCGGGCCTGCCTGCCGAACTGCGCCCGGCGGTCGAGGCGCTGATGCCCTCCGTCCAGACCGAGCTGCCCCGCCTGCTCGATCCCGCGCAGAAATTGGCGCCCTTGCTCAAGGCCACCGCCAAGTTCCGCATGCGCTTTTTCCTGATCGACGACCCGCTGGCCGAGGTGGAGCACTTCCACCACATCGGCCTGGACGACGACGAAGCCCCCCAGCCCGCCAGCAAGACCTGGCAAAAGCTCACCCAGGGCAACGAGGACGAGCATTCGCTGTTGACCCTGTGGCTGTGCCTGGCCGCCGGCAGCCCGCGCAAGACCCTGCTCACCGAAAAAACCGCCGCCAGCCTGGTGCGCCGCCTGCGCAAGCACGGCGCCGACCCCGCCAAGGCCCGCGAGTTCATCACCACCCATGCCCCAGGGGCGTTCCAGGCCGACTACCTCGCCATCTGGGACCATTTCTGGCAGGACGCGCAAAAGACCCTGCTCAGCGACATGGACTACCAGCTGCGCGACGCCTTGGCCCTGCTGCGCCGCGAGTGCCATGTGGTGGGGTGAGGGTCAGTAGGATTAAACGCATCTACAATAATTTGCATGGAAACGCGACTGGTCTGGGATGAAGCCAAGCGGGCCAGCAACCTGGCCAAGCACGGCTTGGACTTTGCTCAGGCGCATTGGGTGCTGGATTCGGTCTATCGGCTGGATGTGGACATCGTGCGCGGCGGTGAGCTCCGGGTGCAGTCGTTTTCCTATGTGTTGAATGTGCTGGCTGTGTTGACGGTGGTACACACCGACCGTAATGGAGCGGCGCGTGTGATCAGCTTTCGCCCAGCCAGCCGCGAAGAATGCGAGGTCTACCATGACTGGCTCGAAAAAGACGAATGACATGACGCGTCCCGAGGTGCTGGCTGCCGTGCGTGCCATCCCTGCAGACCAGCATTACGTCTGGGATGGGGTGGATGAAGACGACCGCCCCCTGTCCAAGGACGAAATGCGTGCAGGCATGGAGGCCGCCGCCAAGCGGCGCGGTCGCCCGGTGGGCAGCGGTGTGAAAGAGCAGGTGGCCATTCGCATTGACCGCGAAGTACTGGCCGCATTTCGCGCCGGTGGCGCCGGCTGGCAAACGCGCATGAACGATGCCCTGAAAGACTGGCTGCGCACGCACTCCCCGGTGTAGCCCCAGCCGATTTCTGCGTTTCTCTACTCGCTTCCCATGGAAGAAATCTTCGGTTTTTGCCTCACACCCCCGGCGCGCTTGACCCGCCGAGCCGTGCTAGGGGCGGCCTGCTTGCTGGCGGCTTCCCTTGGCCAGGCCCAGCCGGCCGCCGCGCCTGAATCCCCCAAAGCCCCGGTGCGCTTTGTCGCGCTGGGGGACATGCCTTATGGCGATCCGGCGCCTTACCTGGAGCTGATCGGCCAGATCAACCGTCTGCGGCCCGATTTTTCGGTGCATGTGGGCGATGTGCAGTCGGGGCTGGCGTCCTGCGCCAACAGCGCGCTGCGCATCCAGCGCGGGCACTTCGACTTGTACGAGGGCGCGGTGGTCTATACCCCCGGCGACAACGAATGGACCGACTGCCACCGCCTGGTGATGGGCGACCACGACCCCATCGAGCGCCTGGCCTTTGTGCGCCAGACCTTCTACACGCCAGGCCGCTCCCTGGGCCAGGCCCCGATCCGGGTCGAGAACCAGTCCGCCCAGGGCGGCGAATGGGCGCCCTTTGTCGAAAATCAGCGCTGGGAGCGCGGGGGCGTGCTGTTCGCCACACTGCACATCGTGGGCAGCAACAACAACCTCACCCCGCCCGACCCGCGCGGCGAGGGCGAGTTTGCGCTGCGCGACCGGGCCAACCGCGCCTGGATCCGGGAGACTTTTGCGCTGGCGCAGCAGCGCGGCGCCAAGGCCTTGGTGTTCGCGATGCAGGCCGATGTGTTCGAGCGGCGCCGGGGTGGTGAGGACTTTCCGGGCAACTCCGGCTTTCGCCAGAGCATCGGTCAGACCCTGGTGCCGCTGGCGGCGGCATCGCCCATTCCGGTGCTGCTGGTGCATGGCGACACGCACCAGGTCCGCTTTGACCAGCCTTTCATCCACCAGGGCCAGCCGGTGAAGCAACTGACCCGGCTGGAGGTGCCGGGCGGCGGCGATGTGCGCGCGGTGGAAGTGACGGTGGACCCGGCACAGGCGCCGCCATTCCAGGTGCGGCTGATCAATCCGCGCTGAGTTCCGGCTTTTTGCCGCTTACAACGCCGCTTGCAGCATGGCCCGGTAATCGTCGGCCGTCGCCAGGCGCGGGTTGGTGGCGTGGCAATGGTCGGCCATCGCACCTTCAATCACCCGGTCGAACAGCTCTGGGGTCACGCCCAGCGCGGCCAGGCCGGTCGGCAGGCCCAAATCGGCATTCATGGCCTGGATGGCGGTGGCAATATCGTCTGCTGTGCCTTGGCCGTTCAGGCCCATGGCGTGGGCCATGCGGGCCAGCTTGCGCTCCTGCTGCACGCTGGGGCTGCCGGCGTTGAAGCGCACCACGGCGGGCAGGAACAGCGCGTTCAGCGTGCCGTGGTGCAGGCGCGGGTTCAGGCCGCCCAGGCTGTGGCTGAGCGAGTGCACGCAGCCCAGGCCCTTCTGGAAGGCCATGGCGCCCTGCATGCTGGCGCTCATCATGTGCAGGCGGGCCTCGCGGTCGCTGCCGTTGCGGGTGGCGCGTGCGATATGGGCCCAGCCGCGCTCCAGCCCGTCCAGCGCAATGCCATCGGCCGGCGGGTTGAAGGCGGCGGATAGGAAGGTTTCCATGCAGTGCGCGATGGCGTCCATGCCGGTGGCGGCCGTCAGCAGCGGCGGCAGGCCCAGGGTGAGTTCAGGGTCGCACAGCGCGGCTTTGGGCATCAGGTTCCAGGAATGGAAGCCCAGCTTGCGGTGGTCATCGACGATCACGATGGCGCCCCGGGCCACCTCGCTGCCGGTGCCGCTGGTGGTGGGCACGGCGATCAGCGGCAGCACCTTGTCGGTGATGCGGGGCGAGCCGCCCTCGATCGTGGCGTAGTGCGCCAGCGGCCCCTCGTGCGTGGCAGCAATGGCCACGCCCTTGGCGCAGTCGATGGCCGAGCCTCCCCCCACGGCGACCAGGCCGTCGCAGCCTTCGGCTTTCGCGATGGCCACCGCCTGGCGCACGGCGGCCTCAGTGGGGTTGGAGGGGGTCTGGTCGAACACCGCGTGGGGCAGGCCGTCCAGCGCGTCCTGCGCCTTTTGCAGCAGTCCGGCCATCTTCACGCCGGGGTCGGTCACGATCAGCGGGCGGCGGATGCCCACGCGCTGGCATTCAGCCGCCAGGCGCTGCAGCGCGCCGTATTCGAGGTAGATGGTGGTCAGGTACTGGATCAGGGCCATGGTGGGTGGAAATTCGAAGGCTTGGGATTACGATGCGCGCTGCATTTTTACCCCGCAAAGACACCGTGAAATCCTCCAAAACCCTGTTCTTGCAGGCCCCCTTGGGGCGCTGGGTCGCCTCGGAGACAAGCGCTCCTGGAGCCCCCGCATGAGCGACCATTCCGCCTACCACCTGCACCACGACCGGCTGACGCCGCAGATGCGCAGCGTGCTGCAGCGCATGGCCAAGGCTGGTCACCCGCCCCTGCACACGCGCAGCGTGCCCGAGGCGCGCAAGGCCTACGAGGCCGGCGCCGGCGTGCTCGAAGTGCCCAAGGCCGCCTTGCCGCGCGTGGAGGACTTCCACATCCCCGCGCGCGATGGCCACCGCCTGCCCGCGCGGCTGTACGCCCCCAGCACGGACAGCGGCCTGCCGTTGCTGCTGTACCTGCACGGCGGCGGTTTCACGATTGGCAGCATCGCCACGCACGACACCCTGTGCCGCGAGCTGGCCCGCCTGGCCGGCTGTATGGTCGTGTCGCTGGACTACCGCCTGGCGCCCGAGCACCGCTTTCCCACCGCCTGCCACGACGCCTGGGATGCGCTGGACTGGCTGGCCCACCAGGGCGCCAGTCTGGGGGCTGACACCACCCGCCTGGCCGTGGGCGGCGACAGCGCCGGCGGCACGCTGGCGGCGGTGAACGCCATCCTGGCGCGCGACCAGGGCCTAAAGCTGGCGCTGCAATTGCTGATCTACCCCGGCTGCGCCGCGCACCAGGACACGCCCTCGCACGCCACCTTTGCCAAGGGCCTGGTCCTGGAAGAGCCGGCCATCAGCTGGTTCTTTGCCCACTATGTGCAGACCCGGGCCGAGCGCGAGGACTGGCGCTTTGCCCCGCTACTGGCGCCCGACGTCGAGGGCGTGGCCCCCGCCTGGATTGGCCTGGCCGAGTGCGATCCGCTGGTGGACGAAGGCATCGACTACGCCGACAAGCTGCGCCTGGCCGGCGTGCCCGTCGATCTGGAAATCTACCGCGGCGTGACCCACGAGTTCATCAAGATGGGCCGCGCCATCCCCGAGGCCCTGCAGGCCCATGCCGATGCCGCCCGCGCGCTAAGGCAGGCCTTTCAGCTGGAGTGACGACCATGAACCGCCAGGATTTCCGCTGCCTTCACCGCCTGCGCGTGCGCTGGGTGGAGGTGGACGTGCAAAAAATCGTCTTCAACGGCCACTACCTGATGTACGCCGACACCGCCATGGCCGAGTACTGGCGCGCGCTGGCGCTGCCCTACGAGGCCAGCATGCACCAGCTTGGCGGCGAGATGTATGTGCGCAAGGCCACGGTGGATTACCACGCCTCCGCCCGGCTGGACGACAGCCTGGAGGTGGGCCTGCGCTGCACCCGCGTGGGCAACAGCTCCTGCCAGTTCGTCGCCGGCATCTTCCGGGGCGAGACCCTGCTGGTCTCGGTGGAGCTGGTCTATGTCTTTGCCGACCCGACCACCCAGCGCCCCAAGCCCATTCCCCCCGTGCTGCGCGCCCTGTTCGAGGGCTACGAGGCTGGCGAAGACCCGGTGCAACTACGCTTCGGCGACTGGACCGAGCTGGGCCCCCTGGCCACCCCGCTCCGCGCCGCCGTCTTCATCGACGAGCAGGGCGTACCGCCCGAACTGGAGCTGGACGCACTGGACGCCACCGCCATCCACGCCGTGCTCTGCAACCGCCTGGACCAGCCAATCGCCACCGCCCGCCTGCTGCGGCCCGAACCCGGCGTGGGCCACATCGGCCGCATGGCGGTGGACCGCGCCGTGCGCGGCGCCCACTGGGGCCGCCAGATCCTGGAAGGCCTGGCCCAGGTCGCTCAGGCCCGAGGCGACCACCTGCTGCGCCTGCACGCCCAGTGCACCGCCGAAGGCTTCTACCGCCGCCTGGGCTTCACGCCCCTGGGTGCCGTGTTCGAGGACGCGGGGATGCCGCACATCGCGATGGAGAGGCGGTTGGTGGGGTGAAAAATTCGGTATAGAGAAATTTAGCCCTTTGCTACCGAGGTTCAAAGGTTCGTGGAAACACCATGGGCCGCTCGCGATTGATCAGTACATAGCCCTGGGGTGCGCGTGGTGCCCCGGTGTGAATAATCCCAACCTCTTTGAGAAATCCTGGCATGGAAATCGCCCGCCGGCGAAAGGCGCTGCGATCAAGGCAGCGCCCGAGCACCACTTCGTAGGCGTTCTGTAATTGCGGCAAGGTGAAGGGTTCTGGCAGCAAAAATGCTGGCAGAGAGGTGTACTCCACTTTGGACTGAAGGCGTTGGAGGGCGGCACTCAAGAGTTCACCATGGTCGAAAGCCAGCGCGCCAGCGTCAGGCACGGTGCCATCCAATTTCACATTGAACCAGCGCACGTCCGCCGCATTTCCCCCTTTGCCAAGTCGTAGGTCCGTTTGCGCCAGCAAGGCGAAATACACATGGGTTGCTGACCAACCGCGCGGGTCGCGGTTGCGCCCCCCCCAGCTTCCCAATTGCTCCAGATAGGGGCTTGCGACGGCGGTCTTCTCATGCAGTTTGCGTAATGCACAGGCCTGCAAGTCCAAATCTTGTTCCGTGTCCACAAATCCACCCGGCAGGGCCCAAAAACCTGGAAATGGCTCATGGTCGGCGCTTGGACGTTGCACTAGGAGCACTTGCAGTCCTTGCGGCGCCAAAGAAAGGACAACGATGTCAACCGTCACCAGTGGGCGTGGAAAGGTCATCACCTCCCTGGGGGGGGTGTGCTCTGTGTGTTTTTCTGGCATGACGTATTTCAGAGGGCGGTTGTTAATGTGGTATTGTGCAACATTAAATGTTTTACAGAGCATCATTGGGGGTGTTTCCATGGTTTCTCCACGCATTCTTGACAGTCTGAACAGTCCTTTACAGCTTGGTGTCGTGCCTTTGGGCGGTTCTATGGGTGCAGTTGGCTTCACGATATGTCCCGGCAAATGGCAGTCTGGCGCCGTCTCTGGTGAGTGGCAACGTAATTTGGAACTTGACCTTGAGACCATCCAACAATGGGGTGCCGCAGCAGTGGTGACGTTGATGCCTGCTGAGGAACTCGTTTCCGTTCAAGCGGACGGGATTGGCCCAGCTTGCGAGTCCAGAGGCATGGAGTGGTACCACTTGCCTATTCGTGATGGAGCTATTCCAGACGACCATTTCGAACGGGCATGGTGTTATGCGGGCTTGCGTTTGCGCAAGCATTTGCGCGACGGGCGCCATGTCCTTGTGCATTGCCGTGGCGGATTGGGCCGTAGCGGTGTAGTTGTTGCTCGTTTGCTCGTTGAGTTGGGTTGGCAGCCTGAAAAAGCCATCAGGGCGCTACGCCTGCAACGCAGTGGCGCGATTGAAACAAAGGCCCAAGAGAAATATGTGCGCCAGCTCCTGGGTGCCATTTCCACGGAAGCGGATGCCCGCGCCAATCAGATCTGGGGTTGCATTTTGGGAGGCGCTGTGGGGGATGCGTTTGGCTATGCCATCGAATTTGACCGATGGCCCGCCATACAGAGGAAGTACGGTTCTGCAGGATTGCAGTCCCCTGTGCTGCGCGATGGTCAATTGATCGTCAGCGATGACACGCAGATGACCATGTTCACGTTGGAGGCCTTGAATCTGACATTGCCAACCCAAGGCTACGTTGCCACAGAAAACATGCTGCGCCCTTTCATGGCGGCTTGCCAGCATGCTTACCTGCGCTGGGGCCATACGCAGGGTGCGCGGATTCCTGATCTTTACGACGACGGGCCTCAAGCGCAACTGTTTCGCCGTCCTGCCATGCGGCACCGCCGTGCCCCCGGAAACACCTGTCTTGCTGCAGTTCAGAAGGGCGCCTTGGGGACTTGCTACTACCCCATCAACGATTCCAAGGGTTGTGGCGCCGTGATGCGGACAGCGCCGGTGGGTTTGGTCGCCTCGGCATCGCCAGAACTGGCCTTCGCGCTTGGCAATGTGGCAGGGGCATTGACCCATGGTCACATTGACGGATGGTTGCCGGCTGGAATGTTCGCTGCCATGGTGCGAGGGCTGTTGGCAGGGAGCTCCCTGGAAGTCGCGGCAGCGCAAGCACTCTCCTTGAGCGCTCGCGTACCGCAAGGCGGTGAGTCAGCTACGCGGCGTTTGGTGACCGAGGCGTTGCGCCTTACCGCTGTTCATGCCTCAGCCACCTCTGCACATGCCACGCTGGGGGAGGGCTGGACAGGTGACGAAGCACTCGCGATTGCGATATATGCAGTCGGTGTTGCGACTGATTTTGAAAATGCCATGCGGATTGCTGCAAATCACGATGGTGACAGTGATTCGACGGCGTCGATTGCGGGTCAGCTATGGGGGGCCCGTGATGGCGTGACGTCCATCCCGCATGCATGGCTTCGAAGGCTGGATGTACTGCCGGAAATATTGGTGCTGGTTGGGGACTTCATTGCTTTGGAAAATACCCCGCCAGCACCTTGGCACCGTTGAGTTATTTACTGAGGGGATGAACACTTATGCCTTTTTTCACCTACCAAGACAATCTGGTGGACGCGCAGCCCTTGCAAGCCATCGACCTCGACAAAGCAGGGATTCCAGAGGCTGGCTTGCGGGATTTGCTTGCCAAGCATTTGACTCAGTTAGACCCAGATGGCAATTTGATGGTCATTGCGCGCGAGTACAGCAGCTGGTCTGACACCGCGCGGCGCATTGACATCCTGGCGCTTGATTCGGACGCACGGCTGGTGGTGGTAGAGCTGAAGCGCACCAAGGATGGTGGTCATGCCGAACTGCAAGCATTGCGCTACGCCGCCATGTTGTCCTCTCACACCTTTACGCATGTGGTGAATGCATTGCTTCATGAGCGCCGAAAAACCGACCCCCAAGCCAGTCGAGAGGTGGCAGAGGCAGAGCTCTTGGGCTTCCTTGGTAAGACCCACGCCGACGAAGTCCAACTCAGCTCCATTCCCCGCATCATGCTGGTTGCACAAGACTTCAGCACGGAGATCACCACCACGGTGCTCTGGTTGCTGGAGCACACAGCGTTGGACATTTCTTGCTACACCGTTTCGCTCTATCCCTACGGCACAGATGGCAAAGCGCTGCATTTCGATTTGCTCTTGCCGCTTCCCATGCAGGCCGACTATTTGGTGAAGGTCCGTGACAAAAACCAGCAAGAAGCACAACAGTTGAAGTTGGCCGCACAACGCAGGCAGCGCACCTGTGCGATCTTGGAGGCGAACGGGATGCTCAAGGTCGGGGACATCTTGCAGTTGATGGTGCTGCCGCAGCCGTCCTTGCAGTTGCTGAAGCCGGAAATGCGTCAAGCGAAGTATTTGGGAGGCGGAAGGGCGCAGTGGGCTTATGACAACAAGGAGTACTCCTCCCTTAGCAAACTCACGGCGTTTATTTGTGGCCAGTTTGGCCAGCCCATCAACGCAATACAGGGGCCAGCCTATTGGGGTAATGCGAATGGCGTCTTGTCAGAACAAGCAGAGAAGCTGATTTGATGTTTCAAAAATGAGAGCTAGTACCGCTGGTTTTTAAAGGGCTGGAGGCCAAAAAGACCAAGAATCGCGGAGGGCTCAATCTGACGCTGGGGCTCATTTTTCAGGCCTGGGGCTGATGCACCGCCTGCGCTACCAGCTTGACGCCCAGGGCTTTGCAGACGCGGGCGATGGTGTCAAAACGCGGCTGTGCGTTGGGGCGCAAGGCCTTGTACAAGGCTTCGCGGCCAATGCCTGCATCGGCGGCCACGGCGGTCATGCCGCGTGCTCGGGCGATGGTGCCCAGGGCCTGTGCCAGCGCGGCGGGGTCGTTTTCCTCCAAAACGACTGTCAGATAGGCGGCAATGTCCTCTTCGTCCTTGAGGTGCTCTGCGGCATCGAATTGCGGCAGGTCGGAAATCTTTGTCATAGCGGTTCACTCCATCAGTGTTGCAGCCAGGGCCTGCGCTGCTGCAATGTCTGCCTGATGGGTGCTCTTGTCGCCCCCGCCCAGCAGACGGGCAAAACATCGCCGCGCTGCACGTAGTACAGGCGCCAGCCGGGGCCGAAGAACTCTCGCATCTCGTACACGCCTTCGCCTACAGGCTTCACGTCGCCCAAGTTACCTGCTTCAGCCTTCTCAAGGCGGCGGATCAGCCGAGCACGGGTCATTCGGTCTTTTAAGGCATCAAGCCAGCTGGCGAATGCTTCCGTGCGCTGAATCTTGTACATGGGTCAATTGTATTCGTTCGAATACATGCATTGGATTCTTCAGCGCGCACAGGCGCTCGTTTCCCGGGCACTGATGGTCTCTTTTCTTGCAGCTTGTCTGGATGAGAAGCTGATCTGATGCTTCAAAAATGAGAGCTAATACTGCTGGTGTTTATTGGTCTGGAGGCCAAAAAACCAAAAATCGCGGCAACCTCAACCCGTCTCGCCAATGTCCTCATTCCACAGCGCGGGTTTTTGGGCGATGAAGTCCCGCATCATGGCGATGCACGCGAGGTCCTGAAGCACTTCCACCGTGACGCCGCGCTCGCGCAGCAGGGCTTCTTCGCCCAGGAAGGTCTGGTTTTCGCCAATCACGACCTTGGGGATACCGTACAGCAGGACGGCCCCGGTGCACATGGAACAGGGCGAGAGCGTGGTGTAGAGCACCGATTCGCGGTACACCTGCGCGGGCTGGCGCCCGGCGTTTTCCAGCGCGTCCATCTCGCCATGCCGGATGGCGCTGCCCTGCTGCACGCGCCGGTTGTGCCCTCGGCCCAGGATGCGGCCCTGGTGCACCAGCACCGAACCGATGGGGATGCCGCCCTCGCGCAGTCCGGCTTGGGCTTCGGCGATGGCGGCTTGCATGAAGGGGTCCATGGGGGTCTCCTTTGTGGGCAGCGCTACGGGGTGCAGGCGAAATCGCGGATCAGAAGGTCCGGATCAGGCCCAGGGTGGTGGTGCGTTGTTCGACCCGCGAGGTCATGTTTTCCACGCGGGTGCCGTTGACAAGGTAGGTGTCAAAGTCATGGTTGCGGTACCAGGTGCGCTGGTGGCCCAGGCGCAGCGACCAGTCCTTGTCCAGCGCAAAGCGCACGCCAAAACCTGCTACCAAGCCTGGGCGCCATTTTTCGCTGTTGTAGCTGCTGGTGACCGCCGACACCTTTTGCTCCCGGACTTTTCCGAAGGCCAGGCCGGTTTCGGCAAACAACGCCACCCTGGGCGAAATCTGGTAGGTGGGCAGCACCGTGAAGGCGAGGCTCACGGGAACGTCATAGCGAAAGCGTGCCGGGTCGGGCAGGGCCAAGGTCCAGTCCGTGTTGCTGATTGAGACCCGCCCCTGTAGGCCCAGCGAAAAATCGGGGTTGATCGCGGTCTGATAGCCCCCTACTAGGCTGGTCTGGGTGCCGCTGGCGCGGTTGTCGTAGCGGGCGTTGGGGGCGCCGTCAAACGTCCGGTACTCGGGTTCAAACACCAGCTTTTCGTGGGCGATGTCCACGCCGAAGTAGGTCTGTGCCGCAGCGGTCTGTGCGGTGAACAGGCCCAAGGCCGTCAGAGCGGCGGCAAGCGCGTGGGAGCGGTGGGTCATGGTGTCTCCTTCGGGTGGTGAAAAACGCACTCAGACTCTCGGCCCAGTCCAGGGCTTTGTCAAATGTCTTCCAGCAGCGGATAGGGGAGCGGCAGCAGCGTGAGTGCGGGACCGTCCGCGGCCTGGCGCAGCGCCTCGCCGGCTGAGGCAATCTGCAGCGAGATGATGGCGTCCCAGCCGCCTTGCGGGGCCTGCGCCACCTGCACCACGGTGCCGCAGGGCTGCTCGGCATCGCTGGCGGCAAAGACCTCTGCGCCAACCTGTAGCGGGGCCTCGGCGTGCGCCAGGTAGGCGCGGCGCTTGATGGCACCCCGGAACTGGCTGCGGGCGACCACTTCCTGGCCGGGGTAGCAGCCTTTCTTGAAATTCACGCCGCCCACGGATTCGTAGTTCAGCATCTGCGGCACAAAGGCATCGACCAGCGGCCCGGTCAAGGTGGCGACGCCGCTGTGCACTTCGCCCCAGGCCCACAGGGCGGGGTCGAGGGCTGGGCCCTGCGGCGCGGGGCTGCCGGCGGGGGCGATCCACAGGCCGCGTGGCTGGCCCAAGGCCGGATAGAGGTGGACCAGGATTTTGGCATCAAAATCGGCCTTGGCCCAAGCGGGCTGTGCGGTACCAGCTATCGAAAGGAGAGCACCGCCCGCCAGGCCGTAGAGCGCGAAGTCGGCCGTGGCGTCGCTCAGCTTGGCCTTGGCGCGCAGCACGAACATGGACAGGCGCTTGAGCGTGGCGGGCAGCAGGTCGCGGCTGCAGACCAGCAGCACTTCGGTGGCGCTGCGCTTGAAGCCGATGAAGCTGGCCTGCATGCGGCCCTTGGCGGACAGGAAGGCGGCCAAGCGGGCGTGCTGCAGGTCCAGCAGCGCGAAATCCTGCGTCAGTTGGCCGTGGAGGAAGGAGGCGGCGTCTTCGCCGCTGGCGCGGATCACGCCCAGGTGATCAAGGGGGGCAACGCCCTGAAGAGAAGCAGTCATGGCGGAATTATGATGCGCGCTCTCATCAAGAAGGGCGGATTCGTGCGGCTTTGGAAGGGCATTCTGGTAGCGAGCATCGTAGGGCTGACCACCACGGCAGGCACGGTGGCGTGGTGGCTGAATGCCCCGCTGGTTCCAGCGGCCAAGGCGCCGCTGACGCTGTCCATCGAGCCCGGCACCACGCCCCGGGGCGTGGCCCGCGAGGTGGTCGCCGCTGGTGCCCAGGTAGATGCGCGGCTGCTGTTTGCCTGGTTTCGCCTGTCGCGCCAGGATCGGCTGATCCGCGCTGGTAACTATGAGTTAGAAGCCGGCACCACGCCCCGCACCTTGCTCCTCAAGTTGGTGCGCGGTGATGAGACCCTGCAAGTGCTGACGCTGGTGGAGGGCTGGAATGTCCGCCAGTTGCGCCAGGCCCTGGCCAAGGCCCCGGACTTGCGTCCGGAAGCCCAGGCGATGGACGACGCTGCGTTGATGGCCGCCTTGGGCCGCCCCGGCGTGCCGCCCGAGGGGCGCTTTTATCCCGACACCTACAGCTACGGCAAAGGCACGAGCGACCTGGCCCTGCTGCGCCGCGCTCTGCAGGCCATGGACCGCCAGCTGGCGGCGGCCTGGGCGCAAAAGGCACCCGACCTGCCGCTGAAGTCGCCCGACGAGGCGCTGATCCTCGCCAGCATCGTCGAAAAAGAAACCGGCCGCGCAGCGGACCGGGCGCAGATTGCCGGCGTGTTCGTCAATCGCCTGAAGGTGGGCATGCGCCTGCAGACCGACCCCACCGTGATCTATGGCCTGGGCGAGGCCTTTGACGGCAACCTGCGCCGCATCCATCTGCAGACCGACACGCCCTGGAACACCTACACCCGCGTCGGCCTGCCGCCCACCCCCATCGCCATGCCGGGCAAGCCGGCGTTGCTCGCTGCCGTGCAGCCTGCGAAAACCCAGGCGCTGTACTTTGTCGCCAAAGGCGATGGCAGCAGCCATTTCAGCCCCACGCTGGACGAGCACAATCGGGCGGTGAACCGCTACCAGCGCGGCAGGCCCTGAAGCGGTCGCGGCGTTTTGACCTCTGTTTTTATCCTCCACCGACACAAGGATTCCATGGCCCAGGCCGGTTTGTTCATTTCTTTCGAGGGCATCGATGGCGCGGGAAAGTCCACGCACATCGCGGCGCTGGCCCAGGCGTTTCGCGACCAGGGCCGCCAGGTCGTCGTCACCCGCGAGCCCGGCGGCACGCCACTGGCCGAAACCCTGCGCGGCCTGGTTCTGCACGAAGCCATGGACCCGCTGACCGAGGCGCTGCTGATGTTTGCCGGCCGGCGCGACCACCTGGTCCAGGTGATTGAGCCCGCCTTGGCCCGGGGCGACGTGGTGCTTTGTGACCGTTTTACCGACGCCACCTTCGCCTACCAGGGCGGCGGGCGCGGTTTCGATTGGGAAGTGCTATCGCAATTGGAGCGAATAGTGCAGACGGGGACTGCCCTGGCGCCGGATTTGTTGCGTGAGCCGGAGCTGACCTTGTGGTTTGACCTGCCGCCCGACATTGCGGCCCAGCGCCTGGCGGGTGCGCGGGTGCCGGACCGGTTTGAATCCCAGCCCCATGGCTTTTTTGCGGCGGTGGCCGAGGGCTATGCCCGCCGCGCCGAGCAGGCGCCGCAGCGCTTTGCCCGGCTGGATGCCGCGCGCACCCCCGCCGAGGTCTGGACCCAGCTGCGCAATGCGGTGCAGGCCCGGGGCTGGCTGGCGCCGGAGGTCGCGCAATGAGCGTGGCAGAGACGTTCGACGACCTGACCCTGCCACCCTGGCTGGCAGCTCAAAGGGACCGCTTGCTCGCCCAGCGCGGCCATGCCTGGTTGCTGCAGGGGCCTTCTGGCCTGGGGCAGGCGCCGCTGGCCTTTGCGCTGGTGCGCGCCTGGCTGTGCGATGCGCCGACGGCCCACGGCGCTTGCGGCCTGTGCACCAGCTGCCACGCCATCGACGTGCGTGCCCATGCGGACCTGTGTGTGTTGATGCCCGAAACCCAGATGCTGGCGCTGGGCTGGCCGCTGTCCGAAAAGGCCCAAGCCGAGATCGACGACAAGAAACGCAAGCCCAGCCGCGAAATCCGCGTCGATGCGCTGCGCGAGGCGGTGGAATTCACCCAGCGCACCGCTGCGCGGGGGCGTGGCAAGGCGGTCCTGGTCTATCCGGCCGAGCAGATGAATGCGATTGCGGCCAATGCTTTGCTCAAGACGCTGGAGGAGCCGCCGGGCGATGTGCGTTTTGTGCTGGCGACCGAGGCCGCGCACCAGCTCTTGCCCACCATCCGCAGCCGCTGTCAGACCCATGCGCTGGCCTGGCCCGCAGAGGCCGAGGTGCTGGACTGGCTGGCGGGGCAGGGCCTCGCACCGGGTGATGCGCAAGTCTTGTTGCGCGCTGCGGGCGGCCGCCCCGACGACGCCCTGGCCCTGGCGCGTTCAGGACTGAGCCCGCAGGCCTGGGCCGCACTGCCCAAGGCCTTGGCCCGGGGCGAAGCGGGCGTGATGGCCGACTGGGCACCCGCCCGGGTGGTGGAGGCGCTGCAAAAGCTCTGCCACGATCTGGTCGCGCTGCAGGTGGGGGCGGCGCCTCGGTATTTCGCGGTGGCTGATCTGCCCAAGCCACCACCGCTGGTGCGGCTGAATGCCTGGTCCAAAGCCCTGCTGCAAGATGCCCGCACCGCCGATCACCCCTTCAATGCGGGGCTGATGCTGGAGGCGCTGCTGGCGCAGGCGCGAAACGTCCTACACTCCCGCTCCGCCCTTTCCGCTTAGCCCTGACCGTATGACCGGTTCTTACAACGCCCCTCGGCCCAGCGTTCTGCAGCTGGTGATCAAAGACCGTGCCGAGCTGCATGCTGCCTACATCCCCTTGTTCACCGAAGGCGGGATCTTTGTTCCCACTGAACGCGATTACCGCCTGGGCGATGACGTGTATGTGTTGCTGACCCTGCCCGACGACCCGCATCGCCATCCGATCGCCGGACAGGTGGCCTGGGTCAATCCGCCCCGGTCGGCTGGGCGACGTCCCCAGGGGGTGGGCGTGGCCTTTCCACCTGAAGACGCTTCTCGACTGCTCAAGATCAAGATCGAACAGATTTTGGGCACGGCCTTGGGCTCGTCCCGCCCCACCCACACCCTTTGACGTTGACTGTGATGCCGTGCGGGGGGCGTTCAGTCCCGGTGCGGGTGTTTTTTCAAATTTTCTGGATTGCTGCATGTTTGTCGATTCGCATTGCCATTTGAATTTCCCAGAGCTTTCTGAACAATTACCGGCCATCCGCGAGGCCATGGCTGCCGCCCAGGTGGACCGTGCCCTGTGCATCAGCACCACGATGGAGGAGTTTCCCGAGGTCCACGCCCTGGCGACCACGTATGACAACTTCTGGTGCACCGTAGGCGTCCACCCCGACAACGAAGGGGTGATGGAGCCGACTGAGCAAGACCTGCTGGACCGCGCAGCGCTGCCCCGGGTGGTGGCGATTGGGGAGACCGGCCTGGACTACTACGGCATGGAAGACCGCAAGGGCGGGCGCAGCATTGCTGATTTGGAGTGGCAGCGCGACCGTTTTCGCACCCACATCCGCGCGGCGCGGGCCTGTGGCAAGCCGCTGATCATCCACACCCGCAGCGCTTCGGACGACACCTTGGCCATCCTGCGCGAAGAAGGCGAGGACGGCAGCACCAACCGCGCGGGCGGCGTCTTCCATTGCTTTACCGAGTCCATGGTCGTTGCGCGGGCGGCGCTGGACCTGGGCTACTGCATCTCGTTCTCCGGCATCGTCACTTTCAAGAGCGCGAAGGAGCTGCGCGAGGTGGCGGCCTTTGTCCCGCTGGACCGCATGCTGATCGAGACCGACAGCCCCTACCTGGCACCGGTGCCGTACCGGGGCAAAGTCAACAATCCCTCTTATGTGCCGTTTGTGGCGCAGCAGATTGCCACCGTCAAGGGCGTTCCAGTCGAAGCCGTGGCCGAGGCCACGACCCGGACCTTTGAGACGCTGTTTCCAGGAGTGCGTGCATGACAGGGCTTGGGCGCCGTCAGGTCTTGGCCCAGGCCCTGGTGGGGGCGCTGGCGCTCTCCACAGGAGCAGTGCAAGCCGGGTCGTTTGAGGATTTTTTCAAGGCCATCGAGACCGATGATGCTCAGGCCATCACCGCCTTGCTGCGGCGGGGCTTTGATCCCAACACCCGCAACGCACGGGGTCAGGTCGGTCTGACGCTGGCCTTGCAGCAAGGCAGCCTCAAGGCCTTTGCCGCCCTGATGGCCAGCCGGTCGGTGCAGGTCGATGCCCGTAACGCCCAAGATGAAACCCCGCTGATGATGGCGGTCCTCAAGGGCCAGACCGAGGCGGCCAAATCCCTCCTGGCGCGCGGCGCCGATGTCAACAAGACCGGCTGGACCCCGCTGCACTACGCAGCCGCCGGCACGACCGACGAGCAGGCCCGCATCGTGGCGCTGCTGCTGGAAATGCATGCCTACATCGATGCGGAATCGCCCAACGGCACCACGCCGTTGATGATGGCGGCCCAGTACGGCACCTTCGATGCCTTGCAGACTTTGCTGGACGAAGGCGCCGATCCCACAATCAAAAACCAGCTGGGCCTGACGGCGCTGGATTTCGCGCTGCGCGTGGGGCGCACCCCAGCGGCGGAGCGCATTACGGCAGCGATTCGCCGGCGTCAGCAGCGCGGTCGCTGGTAAGCGTTCCCCCGCCGCTGTGCGCGTGCAGGCGCGCGTATAGACCGCCTTGGGCCAGTAGTTCAGCATGGCGGCCTTCTTCGACGATGCGGCCCTGGGCCATCACCACCACCCGGTCGGCATGTTCGATGGTCGAGAGCCGGTGGGCGATCACCAGGGTGGTGCGTCCGTGCATCAGGCGCTGCAGGGCCTCCTGCACCAGGCGCTCGGATTCGGTGTCCAGTGCCGAGGTGGCTTCGTCCAGGATCAGGATCGGCGCATCCTTGTACAGCGCCCGGGCGATCGCCAGGCGCTGGCGCTGGCCGCCCGACAGCTGGGTGGCGTTGTGCCCCAGCACGGTATGGATGCCCTGTGGCAGGCTCGCCACATGCGTTCCCAGGTTGGCGGCGTCCAGGCAGGCCAGGATGCGCGCCTCGTCGAGGGTCTCGCTGCCCAAGGCCACGTTGGCGGCGATGCTGTCGTTGAACATCACCACATCCTGGCTGACCAGCGCAAACTGCGCGCGCAGGCTGGCCAGGTCCCAGTCCGGCAGGGCGTGGCCATCCAGAAGGATCTGCCCTGCGGAAGGCTGCACAAAGCGGGGCAGCAGGTTGACCAGCGTGGTCTTGCCCGCGCCGGACGGGCCGACCAGCGCCACCACCTCGCCGGGGGCGACGCGCAGGGTCACACCATCCAGCGCTTGGGCATGGCTGCCTTCGAAGCGCACCTGCACCCCCTGCAATTCCAGTGCCCCCTGAGCGCGCAGGACGGTGTGGGTGCCGCCCTGTTCTGACGGGGTGTTTTCCAGCAGCGACAGCCCGCGCTCCAGCGCCGCGACCCCGCGTGTGATCGGACTGGCCACATCGGCCAGGCGGCGGATGGGCGAGATCAGCATCAGCATCGCCGAGATAAAGGCCACGAAGCCGCCGACCGTGAAATCCTGGGCCGCTGCCGTGCTCGAAGCGCTGCTTTGCCACAGCGCAATGCTGATCACCACCGACAGCGCCAGGGCCGCCAGCATTTGCGTCAGCGGCGTCATGGCGGCGGACGAAATGGTGGACTTCAGTGCCAGTTGCCGCAGTTGCTGGCCCAGTGCGGCAAAGCGGCTGCGCTGTCCGGCCTGGGCGCCATGCAGCCGCACCATGCGGTGGGCCAGCACGTTTTCTTCCACCACATAGGCCAGCGCATCGGTGGCTTCCTGGCTTTTTTTGGTCAACTTGTACAAGCGGCGGGACAGGGTCTTCATCACGAAGTTCAGCCCTGGAATCACCACCGCCACCACCAGAGTCAGCTGCCAGTTCAGGTACAGCAGGTAGCCCAACAGGGCCAGCAACGTGAAGCCATCGCGCGACATGCCCAGCAGCGCCTGGACCAGCATGCTCGCGCCGGTCTGTACTTCATAGACCACGGTGTTGGACAGCGCGCTGGCCGACTGGCGGTTAAACAGCGCCATGTCCGCGTCCAGCACCCGGGCGAACAGCGCCTGGCGCAGTTGCAACATGCCATCGTTGGCAATGCGGGTCAGAGCGTACTGGGCGATGAACAGCGCAATGCCGCGCACCAGAAACACCCCGAGGATCGCGGCTGGCACCGACCACAGCGGCAGTCGCCCCTGCGTGAAGCCCTGGTCGAGCAAGGGCTGCAGCAGCGCGGGGATCAGGGGCTCGGTGGCGGCGCCGACCAGCGTGGCGACGAGCGCCAGCGCCCACCCCCCTTTGTTCCCGAAATAGGGACCGAGCTTTTGCAGGCGAACGCGCAGGGAAGGCGCGGCAGGGGAGGGGGCGTCAGAGCTGGGAGCAGGGGCGGACATGAGGCGGTGGATTCTACGGTTCGCCTATGGAAGTCCGTGGCGGTTTGTGAGAGAGGGGCGTTGGTGTGTGTACCATTCGGGGCTGTTTTGCTTCCCTTGTCCGCAATTTTGGGTTATGCGCTCTGATCAAAGCCCCTTTTCTCCTGCAGTGCTTGCAGCGGCACCTTTGCAACGACGGGCCTGGTTGGCCGGCCTGACCGCTCTTTCGGCCATGCCTGCCCTAGCCCAGTTTCGGGTGGAGGTCACTGGTGTGGGCTTGACCCAGCTGCCGGTGGCGATTGCACCGTTCCGGGGCGAGGCGACAGCCCCACAAAAAATGGCCAGCATCGTGCAAGCTGACCTGGAACGCACGGGCTTGTTCCGTGCCATCGATGCCTCGGGCGTGCCGATGGACGAAAACACCCGTCCGGACATGGCCCTGTGGAAGCAGAAAAGTGCCGACTCCCTGGCCACGGGCAGCGTCACACGCCTGGCGGATGGTCGTTTTGATGTGCGCTTTCGCCTGTGGGACGTGGTGCGCGGCCAGGACCTGGGCGGCCAGAGTTTTGTCGTCAGCACCGTGGATTTGCGCCTGGTGGCCCACCGAGTGGCCGACTACATCTACGAAAAGCTGACCGGCGAACGCGGCGTCTTCTCCACCCGCATTGCCTACGTCACAAGGACGGGGGGACGCCACAGCCTGTGGGTGGCCGATTCCGATGGCGAAAACGCCCAGTCGGCTCTGTCCAGTCCCGAGCCCATCATTTCGCCCGCCTGGTCACCCAGTGGCGGTCAACTGGCCTATGTGTCCTTCGAGTCGCGCAAGCCGGTGGTCTATGTGCACGAGATCGCCAGTGGGCGACGTCGCCTGGTGGCGAATTTCCGGGGGTCCAACAGCGCCCCGGCCTGGTCTGCCGATGGACGCACCCTGGCCGTTACCTTGACCCGTGATGGCGGCTCGCAGCTTTACACCCTGGATGCCAATGGCGGCGAACCCCGGCGCCTGATGGAGAGCTCCGGCATCGATACCGAGCCGGTGTTCTCCGCGGATGGGCGCTCCATTTACTTTGTCAGTGACCGGGGTGGCTCGCCGCAGATCTACCGGGTGTCCGCGCAGGGTGGCTCGGCGGAGCGCGTCACCTTCAATGGCACGTACAACATTTCCCCCACCATCAGCCCTGATGGTCGCTGGTTGGCCTACATTTCGCGGATTGGCGGCGCCTTCCGCCTGCATGTGATGGACCTGGTGGGTGGCTCTGTCACGGCCATCACGGACACCTCGGCCGATGAAAGCCCCAGTTTTGCCCCCAACAGCAAGCTCATCGTCTATGCCACTGTCCACCAAGGCCGCGAAGCGCTGATGACGACGACCCTGGACGGCAAGATCAAGGCGCGCCTCGCAGGTCAGGCCGGTGATATTCGCGAGCCGGATTGGGGTCCCTTTCCCAAGTCGTGATTTCTATTCGTTTTTTCTCTTGTCTGGAGTTCAGGATGTTCAAGCGTTTTCCTTTGGTCGTCGTCATTGGTGCCCTTGTGGCGGGTTGCAGCTCGGGCGTGAAGCTGGATGATGTTCCGGTCGAAGACAAGGCGGCCACCGCGACCACCCAAGGTCTTGGTGCCGGCAGTGGGGTCGGTGCCGGTGGTCTGGGTGGCGTGGGGCAAAGCGGTGTTGCTGGAGTCAATTTGGGGCAAGACGGTCGCCCTGGCCAAGGTCCCGTCGGTGTGGGCCGACTGGTGTACTTTGATTACGACAGCTATGTGCTCAAACCGGAATACCAATCGCTGGTGGATGCACATGCCCGCTTCATGCAAGCCAGCGCTACGCGCAAGGTCGTGATCGAAGGCCATACCGACGAGCGTGGCGGTCGTGAGTACAACCTGGCCCTGGGGCAAAAGCGTGCTGAAGCGGTTCGCCGTTCGCTGGCCCTCCTGGGTGTTTCCGACAACCAGATGGAAGCGGTGAGCTTTGGTAAGGAAAAACCCGCCGCCCAAGGCAGCAGCGAAGACGTGCACGCCCAGAACCGCCGTGCCGAACTGAGCTACCGCTGATGGCTGCAGGCGCACGTTGGGCGTTGGCCCGTGGCTGGGGGCTGGGGCTGCTGTTCTTGGGCGCCAGTGCTGCCAGCCAGGCGGCACTGTTTGGGGATGATGAAGCCCGTCGGGCCATTCTGGATTTGCGCCAGCGCATCGATGCCTTGTCAGCGACCGATTCCAGAATCGCCGAGGAGCAGCGCCGCTCGTTGGAGGAAGCGGTGCAACTGCGTCGCAGCCTGCTGGATCTGCAAAGCCAGATCGAGGCCTTGCGCGAGGAGCAGGCGCGCATGCGCGGACAGAACGAGCAATTGCTCAAAGAGCTGGCCGATCTGCAAAAGCGCCAGAAAGATGCGGCCCAGGGGGTCGAGGAGCGCCTGCGACGCCTGGAACCCAGCAAGGTGTCGCTGGATGGTCTGGAGTTCCAAGCCGAACCCACAGAGCGCCGTGATTTTGAGGCGGCGCTGTTCTTGTTTCGCGGCGGCAAGTTCCCCGAGGCCGCCCAGGCTTTTGCGACGTTTCTCCGGCAATATCCGCGCAGTGCCTACCTGCCTTCGGTCCGTTTCTGGCTGGGCAATGCCCAGTATGCGAACCGTGATTACAAGGAAGCGGTTGTGAATTTCCGCAGCCTGCTCAGCGAAGCACCCCAACACGCCCGCGCTCCAGATGCTGCATTGGCCATGGCCAATGCCCAGATCGAGATGAAAGAGCCGCGTGCGGCCCGCAAGACCCTGGAAGACCTGCTGCGCAACCACCCCGAGTCCAATGCAGCGGATTCGGCAAAGGCCATGCTGGCGCGCTTGAAATGACGATGACGACGGATCAATCGCTCGCGGTCACGCCATTGGCAATCCATCCTGGTGCTGATATGGAGACCGATGCCGAGCGCCGTTTTGGCGGTTTGGCCCGCCTGTACGGGCGAGAAGGGGCTGAGCGTATTCGCAATGCGCATGTAGCGGTCGTCGGAATTGGAG
The DNA here is from genome assembly GCA_964597235.1 of uncultured Burkholderiaceae bacterium. Classification (GTDB taxonomy): domain Bacteria; phylum Pseudomonadota; class Gammaproteobacteria; order Burkholderiales; family Burkholderiaceae_C; genus CAYZPX01. The sequence goes on from CAZQXQ010000010.1 coordinate 26,137, forward strand.
GGGTTGGTTCTTGGACAGCGGAAGCTCTGGCCCGTAGCGGCGTGGGCACGCTGACCCTGATCGACATGGACCACGTCGCAGAATCGAACGTTAATCGGCAGATCCACGCCCTCACGGAAACTTTGGGACAGTCCAAGGTGGAAGCGATGAGGGACCGCATTTGGGCCATTCACCCCGGCTGCCAGGTCCATCTGGTGGATGACTTTGTGTCGGCAGCGAATTGGCCTGCGCTGTTGCCTGCACCGGTGACAGCCTTCGTGGACGCTTGTGACCAGCTGGCCGCCAAAACGGCCATGGCAGCTTGGGCCATTCAGACCCGGACTTTGTTCGTTACCGTGGGGGCCGCTGGCGGCAAGCGCCTTGGGCATCGCGTGGAAATGGATGACTTGGCGTTCACAACCCACGACCCCTTGTTGGCCCAACTGCGCTACCGTTTACGCAAGCACCACGGCGCACCCAAGGATCCTAAGAAGAAAATTGGCGTGGTTTCCGTATTTAGCCGCGAATCGGTGGCGCCGCCCGATCCCTCCTGCCAGATTGGGCAGGCGGATGGCAGTTTGAACTGCCACGGTTATGGCTCTTCGGTGGCTGTCACGGCCACGTTTGGCATGTGTGCTGCTGGCTATTTGCTGGACCAGTTGGCGCTCAAGGCGAATTGAGCACGCGTAGGGCCAGCAAACAAGAAAAAAGCCTGCCCGATATTGAACATCGGGCAGGCTTTTTTAAATTGATGGTAGGACGTACAAGATTCGAACTTGTGACCAACGGATTAAAAGTCCGCTGCTC
>CAZQXQ010000011.1:0-26411 GCA_964597235.1 uncultured Burkholderiaceae bacterium
CAGCCTGGCCGTGGCGGCGCTGTCCAGCGTGCTGGTCATGGCCCTGGTGCAGCGCTTGGTGACCGACCGTAGCGTGGAAGAGGACCTCAGCCCGTCCCACGCCGTGCAGCCGCCCGAGGCGCCCGCTGGCGTGGAAGACGGCCGGGTGATCGTCACGCTGGAATACCGCATCGACCCCAAGCGAGCCAGCGACTTCCGCAAGTTGATGCAGGAAAGCCGCCGCATCCGCCTGGGCCAGGGCGCGCTGTCCTGGCAATTGCTGCACGACACCACCGACCCGGCGCGCTATGTGGAAATGATCGAGGACGAGTCCTGGACCGAGCACCTGCGCCGGCTCAGCCGCTTTACGGCCTCGAACATGGAATTGCAGCAGCGCAAGCAGGCCTTCCACGTCGGCGACAACCCGCCGGTGGTGACGCGCTATTTCAGCGAGCGCTAAACAGCCCCTGGTACTGCGCGCGCAGCAGGTTTTTCTGCACCTTGCCCATGGCATTGCGCGGCAACTCGGTGACGATGAAGCAACGCTTGGGGATTTTGAAATTGGCCAATTGCGCCTTGAGCTGTCCGATGATGGCCTCGCCATCCAGCGCAGCGCCAGGCTTGGGAATGACCACCGCCACGCCCACCTCGCCAAAATCGGGGTGCGGCACGCCCACCAGCGCGCTTTCGGCGACCCCCGGCATCTCGTTGATGTAGCCCTCGACCTCGGCCGGATAGACGTTGTAACCGCCGGAGATGATCAGGTCTTTGCTGCGGCCCACGATGTGGACATAGCCGCGCTCGTCCACCTTGCCGACATCGCCGGTCTTGAACCAGCCATCCTCAGTGAATTCTTCCTTGGTCTTTTCGGGCATGCGCCAGTAACCGGGAAACACATTCGGCCCGCGCACCTGGAGGTTGCCAATCGCATCGACCGGCAAGGGCTGGCCAGCGTCATCCAGGATGCGCAGGTCCACACCGGGCAGGGGAAAGCCCACCGTGCCGCCCCGGCGCTCGTCCTGCGCGCCATGGCGGGCATCCGCCTGGTAGGGGTTGGAGGTCAGCATGATGGTCTCGCTCATGCCGTAGCGCTCCAGGATGGTGTGGCCAGTGCGTTGCTGCCACTCCCGGAAGGTTTCGATCAGCAAGGGGGCGGAGCCGGAAATGAACAGGCGCATGTTCCGTGCGGCCTCAACGCTCAGGCTGGGCTCCGCCAGCATGCGGACATAGAGGGTGGGCACGCCCATGAACACCGTGGCGCGGGGCAAGGCGGCAATCACCGCCTTGGGGTCGAATTTGCCAAACCAGAGCATCTTGCTGCCATTGAGCAAGGCCGCATGGATGGCAACAAACAGACCGTGGACATGGAAGATGGGCAGGGCGTGGATCAGCACATCGCCAGGCACCCAGCCCCAGTAATCCTTGAGCATGACCGCGTTCGACAGCAGGTTGCCGTGCGACAGCATCGCGCCCTTGCTGCGACCGGTGGTGCCGCTGGTGTAGAGGATGGCGGCCAGGTCATCGGCCTGGCGCACGGCGGGCTCATGCGTGTCCGCATGGTGGGCGGCGCGCTCCAGCAGGCTGCCGGAGCGGTCGTCGCCCAGCGTGAACACCGATTGGGTGCCGGCCTGGAAGGCAATTTTCGACACCCAGCCAAAGTTCCCCGGGGTGCAGACGACCACGGCAGGCTCGGCGTTGCCGATGAAGTATTCGATCTCGGCGGACTGGTAGGCGGTGTTCAAGGGCAGGAACACGTACCCGGCCCGCAGCGTGGCCAGGTACAGCACCATGGCCTCGACGGATTTCTCCACCTGGACCGCGATCCGGCTGCCTTCGGGCAGGTTCAGCGAGGCCAGCAGATTGGCCATGCGCGCGCTGGCATGGTCCAGGTCGCGCCAGGTGTAGAGCAACGGCGTACCGTCGGCAGCCGTGGTTTCCACGGCGATGGCATCGAGGTCGGCGGGAAAGGCGGCGCGCAGCGCCACGAAGAGGCTTTGGTTCTGGTGGGACATGTTCAGGACGCTTTGGTTGAAGGCACAGGGGATCTACGGGGGAATCTGCGCATCGTTTTGATTACTTGGGCCACAGCGCCCACAGGCGCAGGTTCTGCTTGAGGCGGCCGGCAATCTCGCCCGCCTCGGCGCCCCAGCCGGTGAAGTAGTCGGCGCGCACCGCACCCACGATGGCGCTGCCGGTGTCCTGGGCCAGCACCAGGCGGCTCAGCTGCACCTGCGGCCCGCTGGACGCCAGCCAGACGGGGGTGCCGTAGGGAATGCTCTGGCGGTCCACGGCAATCGATCGACCGGGCGTCAGTGGCACGCCCTGGGCACCGCGTGGGCCAAAGGCGGCATCCAAGCCGGCCAGGGGTTCTTCCTTGAAGAAGACATAGCGCGGGTTGCTCCACAGCAAGTCGTTGACGCGGTGCGGGTTCTGCGTCAGCCAGTTGCGGATGCCGGGCCAAGTGGCGTCGCGCACCAGGCCCTGGTCCAGCAACCAGCGGCCCACGCTTTGGTAGGGGTGGTCATTGGTGCCGGCAAAAGCCACCCGGATCATCGTGGTGCGGCCATCGGGCTCGGCAATGCGCAGGCGGCCTGAGCCCTGGATGTGCAGCACCAGCGCCTCGATCGGATCCTTCACCCAGGCAATCGCCCGGCCCTGCAGCGCGGCCTGGGCCTCGGGCAGGGTGTCGATCTGCTGGCGGGTGAACCAGGGCTTGCGCGTGCCAAAACCGGCCGGTAGCCGGTAAATCGGCACCTGATAGCCATTGCCGGGCTGGCGGGCGGCGTCCAGCAGGGGTTCGTAATACGCGGTGAGCAGGCCGTCGGGGTTGCCGTCCATGGTCTCGACGCGGTAGGGCTGCAGGCGGCCCATCAGCCAGCGGCGCTGTTCCTCGGGCGTGGCGATGCTGTGCTGACGCACTTCGGCGCAGAGGGTGGCGAAGCCGGGGGCGGGGCGCTCGCAGCTGCGGATCCAGGCGTTCCAGGCCTCGTGCAGCGCATCCTCGGAAAAACCGGGCAGGTCTGCCCAGCGCACGGGCACCCAGCGGCTCTTGGGCTGGGCCATGGGTGGGGGCAGGGGCTCCGTGTCGGTCGGCGGCGGGGGCAGGGCGACGCGGGGCGGCGCTTCGGGCGGGCGCGGCGGGGTCGAGCAGGCGGCCAGCGTTCCTACAATCAGCGCCGTTGTCACAAGGCGCAGGAGTGTCGTTGTCATGGGGCTGATTTTGCTTGAAGCGCTGCTGGCCCTGGTGGTGCTGGTGGCCATCGTCTGGTGGACCATGTTCTCGGGCCGCCAGCGGGGGGAACTGAAGCCTGCCGAGCCCCAGGAAGACGATCCGCCGCCCAAGTGAAGCGGCAGGCACCGCCTTGGCCTGCACTTGGGAGTACAGTCATCGGGCGTTTTCCTCCTCGGGAGGACGCTTCGATGCTTGATGCCCCGGGCCATCGGCCCGTTTGACAGAAAGGATTCCCCCATGCATTCCACCACCAACACGACCACCAAGACGACTGCCTTCAAGGGCAAGGCCCTGATCGGCATGACTGCCGCCGCCCTCTTCTTGAGCGGCTGCGCCAACATGGACGACACCCAGCGCCGCACGGCCACGGGCGCCGGGATTGGCGCGATTGCCGGCGCGGTGATCAGCTCCGCGACGGGCGGGCGGGCCGGGACTGGCGCTGTGGTGGGCGCAGGCGTGGGTGCCCTGGGCACCTACCTGTGGTCGCAGAACATGGAGCGCCAAAAGCGCGAGATGGAGCAAGCCACCCAAGGCACAGGCGTGGCGGTGACGCAGACGGCCGACAACCAGCTCAAGCTCGACATCCCCAGCGACATCTCGTTCGCCGTGGGCCGCTCGGACATCCAGCCCAGCTTCATGGGCGTGCTGGACCGGTTTGCCGATGGCTTGCGCAACCACCCGAACACCGAGGTGCGCATCGTGGGCCACACGGACAGCACCGGCAGCGATGCCATCAACAACCCCTTGTCCTTCGAGCGCGCGTCCAGCACCCGCAATTACCTGGCCTCCCGCGGCGTGGATACCCGCCGTATCACGGTCGATGGCATGGGCGAGCGCCAGCCCATTGCCAGCAACGATACCGCCGAAGGGCGCGCGCGCAACCGCCGCGTGGAAATCTTCATTGGTGAACGTGCCCGCAACTGAGGACTATTAGGATGTGCGCAGCAAGTTGGCCAGCTCCACGGCCGACTTGACCTGCATCTTGTCGAAGACCCGGGCACGGTGCACCTCCACCGTGCGCACGCTGATGTCGAGCTGGTCAGCGATCAGCTTGTTGGGCAGCCCGGCGCAGATGCGCTCCATCACGGCGCGCTCGCGCTCGGTCAGTTCCTGCAGCCGGGCCTGAAATTGCGTGCGTTCGCGCTGCTGGGCCAGATGGGCACGGGACTGGGCCAGGGCCTGCTCAATCCGGTCCACCAGGGCATTGTCGGAAAACGGCTTCTCGCAAAAATCAAAGGCCCCGCGCTTGACGGTGTCTACCGCCATGGGCACATCGGCATGGCCTGTCAGGAAGATCACCGGCATGGCAGCGAGGTCGCCATGGGCCAGGAGGTGGTCGAACAAGGCCAGGCCACTCATTCCGGGCATGCGCACATCCAGCAACAGGCAGCAGGGATGGGTGATGGGCATGCGCAGGCTGTCGAGAAACACTTCGGCACTGCCAAAGGACTCGGTGGGCAGGCGGCGCGAACGCAGCAGCCAGGCGAGGGCTTCACGCACGCTGGCATCATCATCCACAAGGTACACGGTGGCGTCGTTCAGGGGCTCCATCGGGCAGTCGGGTAATCAGTCGGTGGGCGGCAGGGCCGCAGGCAGGGTGAAGGTGAATACCGTACCACGAGGCTGCCGGGACGCGAAAGTGAGCGTGCCACCGTGCTGCTCGACGACGGTGCGGCACAGGCTCAGCCCCAGACCCATACCCTCGGCACGGGTGGTGAAGAAGGGCGTGAACAAGCGCTGGGCCACGTCCTCGGGGATGCCGCTGCCTTCATCGGCCACCGCAAACTCCGCCCCCGGGATCTGGGACGACAACACGGTCGGGCGCACCCGAAGGTGCAGGATGCGGGGGGAAATGGCGGGGTCATCCATGGCCTGCATCGCGTTGCGGGCCAGGTTCAACAAGACCTGCTCGACCATGGTGGGGTCGCACCAGACGGCGGGCACGTTCGGGTCCACCTGGAAGTCCAGACGCACATCGAGCTTGCGGGCCTGCAAGCGCACCAGCGGCAAGATGGCATCCAGCAGAACCTGCGGATGCACCGCTTCGCGGGTCTGGTCGCGACGGCGCACAAAGTCGTGCACGCTCTTGATCACCTTGCCCGCGCGCTCGGCCTGGCGGGCAATCTGGCCCAAGGCCATGCGCAAGTCCTCGCGGCAGTCCGCCGCAGCGTCCGGTGGATCCGTGCAGTGTTCCAGCAGGTTGAGCGAGCCCGTGGCGTAGCTGGCAATCGCCGCCAGGGGCTGGTTGAGCTCGTGGCTCAGCAGCGAGGCCATCTCGCCCACCATGGCCAGGCGGGCGGTGGCCTGCAGGCGCTCTTGCGAAGCACGGGACAGCTCCTCGATGCGGCGCTGCTCGCTGATGTCCAGAAACGCGCTCATCCAGCCGCTGTGCTGGCCCTGGGCGTTGATCAGCGGCGCCTCGATGATCAGCACCGGAAAACGGGAGCCGTCCTTGCGCATAAACACCGATTCAAAGCCCTCGCGCGGCGGGACGATGCCGGAGAGACGGCGGGCCTGGCGCTGGCGGTATTCCTCGGACAGCTCGGGCGGCCAGTAGGGGGCATCATGGCTCTGGCCCAGGAGCTCCTGTGCGCTGAAGCCGACCATCTCGCAAAAAGCGGGGTTGACGTAGGTGATGCGGCCTTCCAGGTCGCGGGCGCGCAACCCAGTGACCAGCGAATCCTCCATGGCCTTGCGAAAGGCGAGCGCGTCGGCCAGGTCGCTTTCGGCGCGCAGACGGCGGCGGTTGTCGCGCACCAGGACCACCATCACGGTGACCAAGGCGATCGACATGGCCGTCACCAGCGCGGTGAGCACGTTGGGGAACAGGCTGGGCGCGGTGTGCCAATGGTCCACGCGCAGCACCAGGGTGAACCCCGGCAGGTCCAGCAGCTGCTGCGCCGTGAACTGGCGCAAGCCCCGGCGGGTGGCGGTGTGCACGGCCAGGCGGGTGCCATCGGCCTCGGTGAAGGAGGCCTCCTGGCTGTGGGTCAGGCCGGGAGCGACCACGCCGGTGAGGATGTCCTGCAGCCCGTAACTCACGACCAGGTAGCCGGTCAAGCGGCCGTCGGTGCTCAGGGGCAGGCACAGCTCGATCATCTCGGAGCCGGTGCCATCGCCGCGCGGCTGGAAGTAGGTGCCGGAATACGCCGGGCCATTCAGCCGCCGGGCGTTGGTGCAGGCCAGGGTGATTTCGGCCTGGGCCATGCCGCGCAGTTCGGCCAACGGGGGGCGGTAGGGGGTCTGGGCTGACACCTTGGGGCGCAGGGCGGCATCGCGCCATTCAATGCGGGCCATCTCGCGCTGCTGGCGCAGCAAGTCGCCAGCCTTGGCCTCCCAGACCAGCAAGGCCGGGTCACCCGACTGCAAGGCCAGCAGGCTCTGGACATTGCGGGACAGCGCAGCCTGGATGTCGCTGACCGCATCCGCCGTGTTGCGGTCCAGCCGCGCCTGAACCTGGCTGGCCTCGTAGCGGCCCGCCAGCCACACCAGGGTGACCAGCATGCTGGCCACCAGCGCGACGAGCAAGGTCCACAGCGACCAGCGCCGCCAGGCCCCTTCCCAAAGCGACCACCAGGGGGCACGATGCAGCTTCAATTACTCACCTTTTGATAGCTAATACCGCCTATATCTATTGGGCTAGAGGCCAATTTTGCTTGAATCATGGCCGATCCCCTTCCGCTGCAGGGCTGCCGTCGGCAGGAGGACTGGCCGGCGCACGGGTGCGCGCCACACGTTCGACCAGGGGATCGTCCCAAGTGCCATGGACGTGAAACTCCTGCGTGGCCGCCTCCATCATGGGTCCGCGCAAGAACAGCTGGGCCAGGAAGCTGCCCAAGCCCGCCACCGGGTTGATGGCCGAAGCGACCAGGGACGCCGTCATGGCGTTGATCTCCGGGACGACGACCACCCGCAAGTCCTGGGTTTCCCGATCAATGTGGGCGCTGCCCTCCATCAGCACGGCGGCGTTCACGCCCTTCATCTGCAGGTTGTTGGTGGTGGCAATGCCGCGGGCGATCTGGACATCGCCCCGGACGAAATCAAAGGCAAAGCCCTGGCTGAACACATCCCGGAAATCCAGCGCCAGGCGGCGGGGCAGGGATTGCAGGCTGAGCACGCCCAGCAGCTTGGCCAGGCCCGGGTCGGCCTTCAGGAACTGGCCCGAGGCCACGTCCAGGTGCAGCTGGCCCTGCATGCTGCGGTAATCCGGGCTGGTCGGCGGCGCCGCCCAGGCGATGTCGCCTTCCAGGCGCCCCTTGCCACGGGCGATGACTTTGTCCATGCCAAAGCGAGCGAGCAAGGCGCCGGCGTCGCGGATGTCCAGGCGAAAGTCGAGCTGGGTGTGTTTTTGCGCCGCCGGCCCGACGCTGGCCCTTCCGGGGACCGGTGCGGGCAAGGCCCAGACGCCCGAACCGCTCAAGGTGGCCTCGGGGACCGCCAAGCTCAACTTGGCCAGCTGCCATTCGCGCAAAGGGCCTTCCTTGCCACGGTGGTAAGCCTCGATTTCCAGCCGGCCCAAAGCTCGGCCGCGCAGCTCAAAGTCATCGACCACGATGTCCAGGGCGGGTAGCGAGCCGGGCCGCTCGTCCAACAGGGCCTCCACCTCGCTGACCTCGCTGGGGGGCAGGTGCAAGCGCGCCAGACGGGCGTACAGGCGGCCCGCGCCTTTGTTGGTTTCAGCAGGGCGGTACTCGACGTAGCCGCTGGACTCCTGGGTATCAAAGTTGGCACGCCACAGCCCCTGCTCGCGCGAGCCGCCCGCCACAACCTGGTTCAAGGTCCGGCCCTGGACCGTCAGGGCACCCACGCGCAGCGCCACCGTGGTGGGCAGGTAGTCCTGGGCGGACAACTGCCCCAGCGACGCGCGCTGGCCCGACGCAGCCGAAGCGACCGGAGGCGCCAACAGGGCCGACCAGGCATCGGCATCGAGCTGGGCCAGCTGCAAATTGGCCCGCACACCCTGCGCGGGCAGGGGCGACTCTTCCCCCGCCTTGAGACCCAGGGCCAGGGCCCCACGCAGCACCTGGGCATGGTCCTCACCGGGCGGGTGCTCGCGCTGGTACACCGCCGACCCCAGGCCTGGGAGGTCCAGCGTGAGCTGGTCGCGCGGAGGGCCGTCGGTCTGTGCGGGGCGCAGCACCTGGGTTTCGAAGCGCAGGGGCTGGACCGCCTCGGCCCGCTTGCCCAAAGGGGCCGGCAATGCCAGCGCCAGGCCCTGCAGGTTGGTCTGCACCTGAATCTCCGGTAGTCCCTGGCGGAACGACAAAGCCAGGGCATAGGGGGTGCTGCCGGACGCGTAGCGGGCCAACGCCGCCACCGGCCCCAGCGTGGTGGCCTGCTGCAGACCTTCGGCCGTGGCCACGCCCTGGGCCTTGAGCTGAATGGTGGGTTCTGCCCCTGCCTGGGTCGGGCGCATGCCGCCGTCGATCCGCAAATCGCCCCCCAAAGCGCGCGCCTGCACCCCTTGCAGTGCAAAGCCGGTTTCGCTGAACTGCACCGCACCCCGGGCGCGGGCCAGCGGCGGGGTGTCGGGCGTGATTTGCAGCTCGTTGCCCGCCAGCTGCACCGCGCCCTGCACCTTTGAAGCGTTGATGTCGCTGATCGGCAGGCTCAGGCCCAGTTGCAACTCGGCAGCGCCCTGGGCACTGGCATGGTCCAGGGCCTGGCCGGTCATGCCAGACAGGGGGGATGTTTTCACCAGCGCCAGCATGTCCGCCAGCGGCCCTTGGACCTGGGCCTTCACCCCAACGACGGTGTGGGACAGATCCGGAATCGACGCTTCCACCTTGGCCACACGCAGGCCCGGATGGCCAGCAAAACTGCCGCTGGCACCGCGCACCTGCATGCTGGAACGGTTGAACACCAGTTCGCCGCCCAGCTGCGTCAGCGCGGGCCAGCGGGGTTCGCCCTCGGGCTGCAATGACGGTGGCACATAGGCATACCTCACGTCCTGAACCTTGGCCACGATGCGGAAATCGCCCTGCTGCGGCCGCTCGAAGGGAATGTCTTGCACAGCGCCCTTGACCTGAAAATCGGTCCGGGTGGCCACGCCGGACTGGACCGCGTCGCGGACATAGTGGCGGGATTCTTGGGGCAGGATCAGTGGCAAATACCGATGCACCCGTGCCCCATTCGCCCGGTCCAACGTGCCGGCCAGGTCGATCACTCCCGGAAACGGTGCGCTGCCAGGGGCCCCTGGCGCCCCCCCCGCATGCCAGGCCACGCGGGCCTCGCCCTGCAGATCGGCGTTGGCAAAGCGCAGCTCACTCGCCTGGACGGCGATCCGCGAGCCGTCCCACTGCCAGCGCAGGTCCGCCTGCAAGCGGTCCACGGGAATCACCGGTTCCTCGAACACGCCTGGAAAGCTCAAGGCCCCCTGCGCGATCGCCAGCTGGGCCTTGCCGCCCAGCTGGTTCAGATCGAACGCCAAGGTGGCGCCCTGGACGCCCGGGACCTGGGCCGCCTCCGGCTCGGCCGCCAGCGACAGGTCTTTCACGCGCCCCCGCAGCTGGTAGCTGTCCAGGGCGGGGGCCGTGCCCCGCCAGCGGGCCTGCAGCGCCTCGACCATGCCTTGGGGGCGCAAGCGCTGTAGCCAGTCCTGGGTTTCAGGGCCCAGCGGCAGGCGGTCAGCCATCCGGGCCAGGGCGGCCAGGTCCAGGCGGTCGGCCTGGAATTCACCTTCCGGCCCCCGGCCCAGCTCGCTATAGCGCAAGCGCAAAGCCCCGCCAGGCCAGACCCGGCCATCGTCGGTGGCAAAACGCAGGTCCTGGGCCTGGGCCTCCCAGCCACCGTCCACGCGCTTGGCCACCAAACGCCCAGCCAGGATGTTCAGCCCCAGCTCGGGGCGGTCCGCCACCGTGGCGCGCAGGCCGTCCAGGGCCAGATCGGCGGTGCCGCCCTGCCATTGCCCGCGCTGCCAGTCCAGCCAGACCCGCATCCCGCCACGGCCTTGATCGAGCGTGCCGCCCCAATCGGCATAGGGCTGCAGGCGGGCCCAGTCCAGATCGGGCGCTTCGGCATAGACCTGGCCCTGCCAGCGGCGCCAGTCGCGGATGCCCGCCTGCAAGAGGGGTTCCCGAAACAGTCCCACCAGCGTGAAACGGCGCCCCCACTCCGGAGGCGGGCTGGCATCTATCCGAAGGCGATGGCGCCAGGGACCACTGCGCAAGCGCAGGTCCAGCGCGGTCAGCTGCAGGGGCGGGGTGTGGCGCAGCTCGTCGGTCCAGCGCAAGACCCCGTCGCGCACAACCACCTCGGTCTGGGAGAGCACCCAGTCCAGCGCGCCGTCCGAGCGGCTGGGCGCACGGGGATCGATCGACAGGCCGGCGACGTGGACAAGCCCATCGGGGGTGCGGCGGATGTCGAGCTCCGGACGCTCGATGTACAACTGCTCGACCCCGCCTTGCAAGAGCGAGCGGGGCGACAGCGCCACCACCACCCGGGACAGCTGCAGGGCGGGGCGCCCCTCAGGGTCCAGGAGCACCAGGTCCCGCAGCTCGAACGAGGGGATCAGTCCCACGGTGGTGGCCCGCAGATCGCCGATGCGCAAGGGCACTCCCAAGGCCTGGCTGGCCTGGCGTTCCAGCAGGGGCCGGAACTCATCGATTCGGGGCACAATCCAGCCATGCAGCACGCCCCAGGCCACGGCCACCAGCAACCAGGCGGCCAGCACCAGGCCCAAAGTCCACCGCGCAAACCCTGCAACGCATTTCAGCCAGGGCGAGGGAAGTGGAGCGGATGCGGTCATGGTGGGGGTGAAATCTGGCAAGAATTATGACCTGCGCCCCTGTGCGCATCCGCCCCCATCCCACGCTTGTCCGAAAGTGCCAGAGCGGCCATGAACCCCTCATCTTCCGCCTCCTTGCCTGCGGTGCCCTCCTTGGTCGGGGCGGCCCAGCATTCCCGCTTTTTCCAACGCCTGCAACGCCGCTATGGCGATGACCTAGGCCTGCTGCCCGCCGGCGAGCCCAGCCTGGCCACCATGGCCTTGGCTTGGGAGGCCCTGCGTGCACGGGGCCACGACACCGGCACCGCACTGCGCATCCTGCGGCAGCTGGTGATGGCGCGGCTGGTGCAGCTGGACTGCGAAGACCAGGCCCCACTAAAGGTGGTCACCCGGGCCGTCACCGAGCTGGGGGAGTTCGCCCTGGACCAGGCCTGCCAGCAGGCCCGCCACGATCTGGACGAGCGCCACGGCGCCCCGCTGGGGGCCGACGGCCAGCCAGTACCGCTGTGGATCATCGGCATGGGCAAGTTCGGCGCCCGCGAGCTGAACGTATCCAGCGACATTGACCTGATCTACGTGTATGCCGAGGACGGCGAAACCGCCGGCAACGCCGAGGGCCGCAACCGCATCTCCAACCACGAATACTTTGGGCGGGCGGTCAAGGCCATCTACAGCCTGATCGGCGACACCACCGAGCATGGATTTGTGTTCCGGGTCGATCTGGCGCTGCGGCCCAACGGCAACTCAGGGCCGCCGGCCATCTCGCTGGCGGCGCTGGAGGACTATCTGCAGGTGCAAGGCCGGGAATGGGAGCGCTTTGCCTGGCTCAAGAGCCGGGTGGTGGCCCCCCGCGCCTGCATCACCGAGCCCCGGGTGCAGGCCTTGCGCAGCGTGGTGCTGCCCTTCGTGTTCCGGCGCTACCTGGACTACAGCGTCTTCGAGTCACTGCGCTCGCTGCACCGCCAGATCCGCGACCACGCGACCAAGCGCAGCGCCGGCCACCCGGAACGCGCCAACGATGTGAAGCTCTCGCGCGGCGGCATCCGGGAGATTGAATTCACCGTGCAGCTGCTGCAGGTGGTGCGCGGCGGCCAGTTTCCCGAGCTGCGCCGGCGCCCCACCCTCCAGGCACTGCAACGCATCGCCCAGGCCGGGCTGATGCCCCAGGCGACCGCTGATGCCCTGGCACAGGCCTACATCTTCCTGCGCCAGGTGGAGCACCGTATCCAGTACCTGGACGACCAGCAGACCCATATGCTGCCAACCCAGGACGCAGACCTGGCCTGGATCGCCCAGACCCTGGGCTACCCGGATACCAGCCGCTTCCTGCACGCTCTGGATGCGCACCGCGAGCTGGTGGCACAGGAATTCGACACCCTGCTGGGCGGCGAGGCCCACAACGGCTGCCAAGGCAAGGGCTGCAACAGCAGCCGCAGTCAAGTGGCACCGCCGCCCGAGCTGGAGAGCCTGCTCGAAGAGCTGTCGGGGCGCTTTCAGGAGCGGGTCGCGGAGTGGCGGACCCACACCCGGGTGGCCGGACTGCGGGACGAAGCCCGGACCCGGCTGTTCCGCATCGTCCAGCGCACAGCCCTGTGGCTGGGTGAGGGGCGGATGGACGAGGAAGCCGCCATCCGCTTCGTCAACTGGCTGGAGCCGCTGATGCGGCGCGAAAGCTACCTGGCCCTGCTGCTGGAGCGCCCCTCGGTCCACGAGCAGCTGCTGCACCTGCTGGGTGCCGCCCGTTGGCCCGCCCGTTACTTGCTACAGCACCCCGGCGTGATCGACGAGCTGGTGGGCGACGCCCTGCTGCGCGAGCGCTTTGTGGCCGCCGATTTCGAGCGCGAGCTGCAGCTGCGGCGCAAATCGCTGCAATCCACCGGCGAAGACGACGACGAAACCTTGCTGAACCTGCTGCGCCGCGCGCACCATGCCGAAACCTTCCGCACCCTGGCACGCGACGTAGGCGGGCGCCTGAGCGTCGAGGAAGTGGCGGACGACCTCAGCGCCCTGGCCGACAGCGTGCTGCGCATCACCGTACAGTGGTGCTGGAGCCGGCTCAAGCAGCGCCACCGGGAGACACCCCAGTTCGCCATCGTGGGCTACGGCAAGCTGGGCGGAAAAGAACTGGGCTACGGCAGTGACCTGGACATCGTCTTTGTTTTTGACGACGACGATGAACGCGCGCCAGAGATCTACGCCGCCTTTGTGCGCAAACTGATCAACTGGCTCACCGTCAAGACCGGTGAGGGCGACCTGTTCGAGATCGATACCGCCCTGCGGCCGAACGGCAACTCGGGCCTGCTGGTCACCAACTTCGAGGCTTTCGAGGCCTACCAGCTCCAGCGCGGCAGCAACACCGCCTGGACCTGGGAACACCAGGCCATGACCCGGGCCCGCTGCGTGCTCAGTACCGAAGACCTGGCCGGCGCCACGCCGCTTCCGAGCGCCAGTCTGCGCCAGCGCTTCGATGGGGTGCGGGCAGCCGTGATCACGGCCCCCCGAGACCCCGAGAGCCTGCGCGCCGAGATCGTCGCCATGCGCGAGCGGGTGCGTGCTGCCCATCATGTGCCACCCGAGGTGTTTGACGTCAAACACAGCGAAGGCGGCATGGTGGATGCCGAGTTTGCGGTGCAGTACCTGGTGCTGGCCCACGCGGCCACGCACCCCATGCTGATTGACAATGTGGGCAACATCGCGCTGCTGCAACGGGCCGAACAGGTGGGGCTGCTGCCCATCGGGGTGGGCCAGTCGGCCGCCCGGGCCTACCGCGAACTGCGTCGCCTGCAGCACCGAGCCCGCCTGGACGAAGCCCCGACCCATGGCGACCCCCAGGCGCTGCAAACCGAGCGACAAGCGATCCAGGCCCTGTGGGCGGCCGTGCTGGACAAGCGGCACACCTGAGAAGACCATGTGCCCCTTGTCGATGATGCACAAGTCAAGCGTGGGCCTATCACCCTTTTGTCAGGACAAAACTCTCACATCGTGTAAGTACCAATCGATTTTGCTTAAGCTCGGGCACTTGCAAAACGCTCCAACATCCCAGTCGCAATGAACCTCGTCACACTCAACGCCAACGCCATCCAGCTCGGCGAACCGCTGCCGTTTGCGCTGCGCAACAGCAGCGGGCTGGTGCTCGCGCCCAAAGGCTATGTTTTCCAATCACGCGCGGAACTGGACGAACTGGAAGCCAAAGGCGTCACCCTGTGCATCGACTCGGAAGAGTCCGCCGAAAGCGTCCGGCTGTATCGGGCCGAACTCGACCGGATGATGCGTTCCGCAGAAACGTCCCTGGCCGACATTGCATCGTTGACCATTAAAAAGAGTGAGAAACCAGCACCTGTCAACGAAGCCAGGGACACCCGCCCAGGCTTCCCCGACTGGACCTCCATGCAAGTGCGAGCGACCAAGCTGTTGCGGGCGCCCGAGCACCACGATTTCATCGAGCAGTTTTCGGCACTGCACCAGGAATTGCTGCGCGCTTGCATTCAGGCCCCCGATGCCACCACGCTGGCGCTGATCTTCCTCTCCGCCAAGGAAACCCGGATGTATAGCGCGACCCATGCCATGCTGGTCAGCTGTGTGTGCATGATGGCTAGCCATGAAACCCTGCGCTGGCCCAAAGAAAAGGTCGTGCAGGTCGGTCGGGCCGCACTGAGCATGAACATCGCCATGACCGAGTTGCAAGACCAGCTGGTGAACCAAGCCAAGCCTTTAACCGAAACTCAAGCAGCCGCCGTGGAAAGCCATTCGGAACGCTCGGCCAGCCTGTTGCGCGACCTGGGAGTGCAGGATCCGGTGTGGCTGGATGCGGTGCGCATTCACCACCACCGCATGCCGGGAGAGCTGGCCAGCAAAACGGACAGCCAGCAGATGGCCCGCCTGATTCAACGCGCGGACGTTTTTGCCGCGCGCTTGGCCCCCCGCATCGCTCGCAGCCCCATGCCGGTCACGGCGGCGATGCAGGCCAGCTACTACGACGAAACCAAACAGGTGGACCAGGCGGGAGCCGCCATTGTCAAAACCTTGGGGATTTACCCGCCCGGCTCCTTTGTGCGCCTGGCAAGCCAGGAAATCGCCATCGTGTTGCGCCGGGGGGCATCGGCCAACACCCCCCAGGTGGCCGTGGTAGTGAACCGCGAAGGCATGCCCACCGGGGAGCTGATCCGGCGAGACACCATGAATGCGACGTGGAAAATCGCGGGAGTGGTGGCTCAAAAAGATTTGCGGGTCCAGATCTCGCTGGAGCGCCTGCTGGCCCAAGTTTGAGAACCATTCTCAATTCATCAACCTGCTCTCACACAAGGCAGGCAGGTGACCGTCCACGGATTTGGGTTAAATTCCCATCGCAATCCACTCTAGACTGTCTTACCAGCTGTGTTTGATTCCCCCTAAATGCCACATACCAAGAACCTCGCTCAGATCGATCTCAACCTCATCAGAGTTGGTGAGCCACTTCCTTTTGTGCTGCGCAGTGCTTCCGGCGTGCTGCTGGCAAACAAAGGGTATGTGATTGGATCCCGCGACGAACTGGAAGCGCTGGTGGCCAAGGGGGTAGATTTCTATGTCAATGCCGACGACCTACGCACTTACCGGGCCAAACTAGACCAACTGATGCGCTCTTCCAGCGCCTCGCTGGGTGACATCGCGGCCTTGACGATTCAGGATTCAGGGCCAAAGACGACCCCAGACCAACGCGCCAGAGACAGAGACGATGAATGGGATGCCCAAAACACCCCCATTAACTGGATCGCAGTCCAAGCACGGGCCAGTCAGCTGCTGCGCAGCCCTAGCAGTGGCAATTTCATCGAGCTGCGCTTTGCCGCCTTGCACGAGGTCTTGGTGCGCGGCTGCCGAGAAAGCCCCGATGCCACCTTGCTGGCCTTGATTTTCCTGTCTTCCCAGGAAACCCGGATGTACAGCGCCACGCACGCCATGCTGGTGAGCTGCGTATGCATGCTGACCGCAGACGGCGCCCTGGGCTGGCCACACGAACGGGTCCTGCAGGTGGGCCGGGCCGCACTGAGCATGAACATCGCCATGACCGAGTTGCAAGACCGGCTGGCACACCAAATCCAGCCGCTGGCCTCCAGCCAGGTGGCTGCCGTAGAAAGCCATGCCGCCCGCTCGGAAGACCTGCTGCGGGAGCTGGGTGTGACCGACCCGCTCTGGTTGGAAGCGGTGCGCTGCCACCACCATCGCAACCCGGGCGCGCTGTCCGAAAAGACGGAAGCCCAGCAAATGGCCCGCCTGATCCAGCGCGCGGACATCTTTGCCGCCCGACTGGCTCCCCGCATCGCCCGCAGCCCCATGCCCGTCACGGCGGCCATGCATGCCAGCTACTACGACGAGACCAAACAGGTGGACCAAGCCGGTGCTGCCATCGTCAAAGCCCTCGGGATTTACCCGCCAGGCTCCTTTGTCCGCCTGGCCAGCCAAGAAATCGCCATCGTGTTGCGCCGGGGCGCCAGCGCGACCACTCCCCGGGTGGCGGTGGTCATCAACCGCGATGGCCTGCCCACCGGTGGACTGATCCCACGGGACTCTGCCAATCCCGCCTGGAAGATCACCGGCGTGGCCACACCCAAGGAAGTTCGGGTGCAACTGTCCCTAGAGCGCCTGCTGGCACTGGTCTGACTCCCCGAACACGCTTTATTCCATCGGTTTTTGCGAAACGGACACGCCGATCTCCAAGACCTGGGATTTTCTGGCCCATCGCGACTGATTGGTTCAAATAAAAACCAAAATGGACAAAAAGAGATTGATCGGTTAAATTCAGGTAGATTGACATTCACTGGAGGCCGTCATATGCGTTTGCTGCTGCGTTTCATGGTGACCTGTCTGCTGACAGGCCTATCGCTGGCGGCCAGTGCGGCCCAAGGACCCCGTGATGAGTCCAGCGCCTGCCCTGCGCTGCTGCAACACCAGTTTCCGCGCCTGCAGGACGAAAAGCCCCAGTCGCTCTGCCAGTACCGCGGCAAAGTCCTGCTGGTGGTCAACACCGCCAGTTACTGCGGCTTCACCGGCCAGTACAAGGGCCTGGAAGCCCTGCACCGCAAATACAAGGACAAGGGCCTGGTGGTGCTGGGCTTTCCGTCCAACGACTTTGCCCAGGAAACGGGCAACAACCAGCAGATTGCCGAGTTCTGCGAAAACACCTTTGGCGTGAAATTCCCGATGTTTGCCAAAAGTAGCGTGACTGGCAGCCAGGCCTCGGCTTTTTACAAGCAACTGGCGGCGCAATCGGGCAGCACGCCCCGCTGGAACTTCCACAAATACCTGATCGGCCGCGACGGCAAGGTGGTGGACA
The DNA here is from genome assembly GCA_964597235.1 of uncultured Burkholderiaceae bacterium. Classification (GTDB taxonomy): domain Bacteria; phylum Pseudomonadota; class Gammaproteobacteria; order Burkholderiales; family Burkholderiaceae_C; genus CAYZPX01. Next base: position 17,245 of record CAZQXQ010000011.1, read on the forward strand.
GCTACGGCAGCATGACCGGCCCCGACAGCAGCCGTCTGGTGAAAGCCATCGAGCAACAACTGGCTGCGGCCACCCCACGGTGACCCCAGGCATACCCATGACCCTCTTTTCCGTTTTGCCCTTGCGAAGCCTTCAGCCCCTCCCGGAGCGCTTCTCCTCCCTCCCTCTCTCGATTGCTGCGGGACGCTTCGCAAGCCTTTTCTTCCCCGCCCGGGCCCCAGGAGCACCGGCATGAAACTCGCCATCGTCGGTTCCGGCATCTCCGGTCTGGCCGTGGCCCATGCCCTGCGCGGCCGGGCCGACATCACGCTCTTTGAGGCCAACGACTACTTTGGCGGCCACACGCACACCGTGGACATCACCCTGCCCACGCCGCAGGGCCCGGTCACCCACGGCGTGGACACCGGCTTTCTGGTGTTCAACGAGCGCACCTATCCCCACCTGATCCGCCTGTTAGCCGAGCTGGGCGTGGCCACCGCCAAATCGGACATGTCGTTTTCGGTGCAAGTGCCGGGCGCGGTGGGCGGCCAGCCGCTGGAATGGAGCGGCTCGGACCTAAACACCGTGTTTGCCCAACGTGGCAACCTGCTGCGTCCGCGTTTCTGGGGCATGTTGTCCGACCTGCTGCGCTTCAACAAGCTGTGCACCCAGCTGGCGGTCAACGGCGCCGACGCCGCGCTGAACCAGCCGCTGGGCGAGTTTCTGCAGGAACAGCGCTTTGGTGCCGCCTTCCGGGACTGGTACCTGCTGCCCATGCTGGGCTGCATCTGGAGCTGCCCGACCGACCAGATGCTGCAGTTCCCCGTGGCCACCATGGTGCGCTTTTGTCACAACCACGGCCTCATCCAGGTCAGCAACCGCCCGCAGTGGTGGACGGTGACCGGCGGTGCCAAACACTATGTCGAAAAAATCGTCGCGCAGATTACCGACAAGCGGCTGAACACCCCCGTGCAGCGCATCGAGCGCCTGGCCGATGGCGTGCACCTCACCACCGAGCAGGGCACCGAGCGCTTCGACCGGCTGGTGCTGGCCACGCATTCCGACCAGGCCCTGACCTTGCTAGGCGATGCCACCGCCGACGAGCGCACCACCCTGGGCGCCATCCGCTACCAGCCCAACCGGGCCGTGCTGCACACCGATACCGCCGTGCTGCCCCAGCGCCACGCTGCCTGGGCCGCCTGGAACTACGAGCGCGCCGCCCAGGCCGACCGCGAATCGGCCCAAGTCTGCCTGCATTACTTGCTCAACCGGTTGCAGCCGCTGCCCTTCACCCAGCCGGTGCTGGTGTCGCTGAACCCGGTGAAACCCATCGATCCATCCAAGGTGCTGGGCGAATACGACTACGCCCACCCGGTCTTCGACCTGGCAGCCATTGCTGCCCAAAAGCAGGTGCACCGCCTGCAGGGCCAGAAGAACACCTGGTTCTGCGGTGCCTGGACTGGCTACGGCTTCCACGAGGACGGCCTCAAATCCGGCCTGGCCGTGGCGCGGATGCTGGACCCCGCCGTGGCGGCGGAGGCGGCATGAGCCCGCTGGCCGCCCCCGTCCCACTGGCTCAGCCGCTGATCGGCTTTGGCCAGGTGCGGCACACTCGGCTGCGGCCCCGGCACCATGCCTTTGCCTACCCCACGTTTTTCTTGATGTTGCCGATGCGCAGCCTGGCGTCCTACGCTGGCCCACTGGCCATCAACCGCCGGGGTGCCATCAGTTTCCACGACACAGATCACGGCGATGGCCGCGGCCCCGAGCAGGGCGGTGCATTGGCCTGGCTGGATGAATTGCTGCAGCGCGAAGGCATCCAGGACGCCACCGGCGAGGTCTGGCTGCACTGCTTTCCCCGAGTGCTGGGCTACACCTTCAAGCCGGTGAGCTTCTGGCATTGCCACCGGCCAGACGGCAGCCTGCGCGCCATCGTCGTCGAGGTGAACAACACCTTTGGCGAGCGCCACTGCTACCTGCTGGATACACCCCTCTACGGCGCCGAACTGCAAGCGCGCAAGGTCTTCCATGTCTCGCCGTTCTGCGACGTTAGCGGCGGCTATCGCTTTCGCTTCCTGCGCGTGCAGCGGCCCGAGGGCGAGCGCAGCGTCGTGCGCATCGACCACGACGACGAGGCCGGCCCGCTGATCCAGACCAGCGTCAGCGGTACGCTGGAACCCGTGACGGCAACCAGCCTGCGCCGGGCGCTGTGGGGCTACCCGCTGATGACGCTGGGCGTGATGGCCCGCATTCACTGGCACGCGCTGCTGCTGTGGCGCAAGCGCGTGCGCTTTCACCGCAAACCCGAGCCCCCCAGCTCCTTTGTGTCCCGTTGATCCCGTCGATCCTGTTGACCCCGTTTTTTCGAGATGGCCATGAACACCTCCACCGCGCCCTCCCTGAGTCGCAGCCTGCCCCGGGACCTGCCAGGCCCCGCGCGCACGGTGTTGAAACAGCTACAAAAATTGCAGCACGGTAGCCTTACCCTGCAACTGCCGGACGGCAGCCTGCAGCACTTCGGTTCGAGTGAAGGCTCCGGCCAGGGCCCCGTCGCGGTCATGCACCTGAAAAACTGGGGCGTGTGCGCCGCCGTGCTCAAGTCCGGCGACATCGGCCTGGCCGAGGGCTACATGGCCGGCGACTGGACCACGCCCCACCTGAGCGACCTGCTGCGCCTGTTCATCGCCAACCGCGATGCCATCGAGGACGTGGTCTATGGCACCTGGATGGGGCGGCTGTTCTACCGCCTCAAGCACCTGCTCAACCGCAACACCAAGGCCAACAGCCAGAAGAACATCCACGCCCATTACGACCTGGGCAACGCCTTCTACCGCCTGTGGCTGGACGAGACCATGAACTACTCGTCCGCCTGGTTCGAGGGTGATCGTGACGGCGACCTGGTCCAGGCGCAGGACGCCAAGGTGCGCCGCGCCCTGCGCATGGCACAGGTGCAGCCCGGCCAGCGGGTGCTGGAGATCGGCTGCGGCTGGGGCGCCCTGGCCGAGATGGCGACCCGCGAATTTGGCGCCCACCTGAGGGGTGTGACCTTGTCAACGGAACAACTGGCCTTTGCGCAAGAACGCATGGAGCGCTTGGGTGTAGCGGCACAGGCCGACCTGCGCCTGCAGGACTACCGCGACATCCAGGATGGCCCCTACGACGCGATCTGCTCCATCGAAATGATCGAAGCCGTGGGCCGCGAATACTGGCCCACCTATTTCGAAGCGGTGCACCGCCTGCTGAAATCCGGCGGCCGCGCTTGCATCCAAAGCATCGTCATCAACGACCGGCTGTTCGAGCGCTACCTCCAGGGCACCGACTTCATCCAGCAGTACATCTTCCCTGGCGGCTGCCTGCCCAGCCCCAGCGCCTTCCGCGCAGCCGCCCAGGCGGCGGGCCTGCAGGTCGAGGACGAATTTGCCTTTGGCTTGGATTACGCCGAGACGCTCAAGCGCTGGCGCGATCGCTTCCTGGCCGAGCGCCAGGCCGTGCTGCAGCTGGGCTTTGATGAGCGCTTTATCCGCATCTGGGAGTTCTACCTGGCCTATTGCGAGGCCGGCTTTGCAATGGGCAACATCGACCTGGTGCAGTACACCCTGGTCAAGCCCTGAAACCGCGGGCAATTGCTATGAAGAATATAGCTACTACCGCTCTCTGGATGGCCCTTGGGGCCGTTTTTCATGCCCCAACGGCACTGGCGCAATCCACCGCCGTGGCCGCGGTGGCCACCGCACCGGCACCACTGGCGGGCGCCCGCCTGCAAGGCCAGGGGCAGATGCGCTTTCTGGGCTTCGAGGTCTATGACGCCCGACTCTGGACCCGCCCCGGCTTTCAGGCCGAGGACTACGCCGCCCACCCGCTGGCGCTGGAGCTGACCTACCACCGGAACTTCACGGCCGAGGCGATTGCCAAGCGCTCCATCGAGGAGATGCGCCGCGTCGGCCGCTTCAGCGAGGACCAGGCCCAGCGCTGGCAACAGGCCTTGCAGGCCGCGCTGCCCGACGTCAAGCCCGGCGACACGCTCACGGGCCTGTACCAGCCGGGCGGCCCGGCGGTGTTTCGGATGGGCAGCCGCGTGGTCGGCGAGGTGGCCGACCCCGAATTCGCCCGGCTGTTCTTTGGCATCTGGCTCTCGCCACAGACTTCGGAGCCGGGATTGCGCCAGGCGCTGATCACCCGCCGCACAACCACAACCGCAACCGGATCGCCATGAACCCCGTTGCCCCGCCACGCACCGGCTGGGGCCCCCGCCAAGGCCTGGCCTATGGGCTGCTGGGGCTGCCCCTGGCCTTTGTCGCGCTGCCCTTATACGTGCAACTGCCGCACCACTACGCCCAGGCCTTTGGCATGCCGCTGGCCACGCTGGGCGCGGTGCTGCTGGCCGCCCGGCTGCTGGATGCCGTCACCGACCCCCTACTGGGCCGCTGGAACGACCGTTTGTTCCAGCGCTCGCTGCGGGCGGTGCTGGGGGTGGGGGCCGTATCAGCGCTGGTACTGGCCCTGGGGCTGACGGCGCTGTTCTTCCCCTGGGTGCGCTCGCCTGCCGCGCTCACGGCCTGGGCCACCGGCTGCCTGGTGCTGAGCTACGCCGCCTACAGCCAGCTGACCATTGCCCACCAGGCCTGGGGCGCCCGCCTGGGCGGGGACGAGCGCCAGCGCAGCCGCATCGTCGCCTGGCGCGAGGGCGCGGCGCTGATTGGGGTGGTGCTGGCCTCGGTGCTGCCTGCGCTGGCAGGCTTGCCGGCGATGCTGCTGGTGTTTGCGCTGGCGCTGCTGGTCGGCTGGCTGGCCTGGACCCGGGCGCCCCGGCCGACCACCGCGCCTTCCCTTGCGCCCGCGCCCGCGCCCGCACCCGCAGAGGCCCCGCCCCTGCGGGCTTTGCTGACCCATCCCTGGCGGCAAGCGGCGTTTCGCCGGCTGCTGGCGGTGTTCACGCTCAATGGCATTGCCAGCGCCATCCCGGCCACGCTGGTGCTGTTCTTTGTGCAGGACCGGCTCCAGGCACCGGCCGAACAGGCCCCGGCGTTCCTGGCGGTGTATTTCGTTGGTGCGGCGGGCGCCATCCCGCTGTGGCTGCGCGCGGTGGCCCGCTGGGGGCTGGCGCGCAGCTGGCTGGCGGGCATGCTGCTGTCGGTGTGGGTCTTTGCCTGGGCCACCGCTTTGGGCGCCGGTGACGGACCCGCGTTCCTGGTGGTCTGTGCGCTGTCGGGCGCCGCGCTGGGCAGCGACCTGGCCCTGCCGGGCGCGCTGCTGGCCGGCGTGATCGCGGACCAGGGCGATGGCGGACGGCACGACAGCCTGTATTTCGGCTGGTGGAACTTTGCCGCCAAGCTCAACCTGGCCCTGGCCGCCGGCCTGGCCCTGCCGTTGCTGGAATGGGGCGGCTACACCCCTGGCACCCGCGACCCCGAGGCGCTGCGCGTGCTGGGCAGCGCCTATGCCCTGCTGCCCTGCCTGCTCAAGCTGCTGGCCGCCGGTGCGCTGTACGGCTTGCTGCTGCGGCCTGGCGCCAAGGCCCGGTTCGCCCCATCCCAGAACCCCTGAACCCTTCTTTCCCCCGGAGCTCCTGATGCAACGACGACGCCTCCTCTCCACCGCTGCCGTGGTCGCGGCTCCGATGGCCCTGCTCGGCTGCGCCAGCCCCGTACCCAACGACTATGCCGGCGAAAGGCCCGAGCTCGATTTGCGCCGCTACTTCAACGGCCGGGTCGATGCCCACGGCATGTTCCAGGACCGCAATGGCAAGGTGGTCAAGCGCTTCACCGTGCGCATGGACTGCCACTGGGACGGCGAGCAGGGCGTGCTCGACGAGCATTTCGACTACAGCGATGGCACCCAGGACCGGCGCATCTGGCGCCTGACCCACCATGGCGATGGCCGCTATACCGGCCGCGCCGACGACGTGGTGGGCGAGGCCGTGGGCCAGGCCCGGGGCCATGCCTTCCACTGGGCCTACACCCTGCGCCTGCCGGTGGACGGCAAGGTCTATGAGGTGGCCATGGACGACTGGATGTTCCTGGTCGATGAGCGCGTCATGCTCAACCGCGCCACCATGCGCAAGTTTGGCCTGCGCCTGGGCGAGGTCACGCTGTCGTTCACGCGGGCGCAGCCATGAGCCTCAATCCCCCCCTTAGCGACTGGCAGGGCCGGCGCGCCTGGCTGATCGGTGCCTCCAGCGGCATTGGCCGGGCCACGGCCGCCGCGCTGCACGCGCGGGGCGCGCAGGTCGTCGTCTCGGCGCGCAAGATGGATGCGCTGGAGGCCTTCGTCGCCGAGCACCCCGGTAGCCAGGCCCTGGCGCTGGACATTGGCCAGCCCGCCGCCGTAGAGGACGCCGCCCGCGCCTTGTTCGCCGGCGGGCCGCTGGACCTGGTCTGCTTTTGCGCCGGCACCTTTCGCGACATGCGCGCCACCGACTACGACCTGGACACCATGCTGGAGCACAACCGCGTCAACTACCTCGGCGCCGTGCACACCCTGAACGCCGTGCTGCCCGGCCTGCTGGCGGCCGCCCGCGCGGGCCGGCCAGGGCACCTGAGCCTCATCAGCAGCATCGCCGGCCTGCGCGGCCTGCCCAGGAGCCTGGCCTATGGGCCCACCAAAGCCGCGCTGATCAATCTGTGCGAAGCCTTGTACCTGGACCTGCAGGACCTGGGCATCGGCGTGAGCGTGATCAACCCCGGCTTTGTCGCCACCCCGCTGACGGCCGGCAACGACTTCCCCATGCCCGAACTGATCACCCCCGAGGCCGCCGCCCAGGCGATCCTGCAGGGATGGGCCCGGGGCGAGTTCGAGATCCATTTCCCCAAGCGCTTCACCCGGGTGCTCAAGCTTTTGCGGCTGCTGCCCTACCGCTGGTACTTCCCGGCCATTCGGCGTTTGACGGGTCTGTGAATGTCCGTGCCTTGATCCGCGCCTTCATCCCCCTGGACCGCCATGCCGCCCAAGCCATCCCCTGCCATACCCGACCACCACGCGGCGGTGGACGCCACCGTGGCCTTTTTCGAGCAGCTCACGCCGCAGAGCCTGGCCCAGCTTGGCCAGCTGTACGCGCCCGAGGCCCGCTTCAAAGACCCGTTCAACGAAGTGCAGGGGGTTGCGGCCATCACGGGCATCTTTAAGCACATGTTTACTGCGCTGCACGAACCCCGCTTTGTCGTGACCGGGCGGGTGCTGCAGGGCGAGCAATGCTTTCTGACCTGGGATTTTTTGTTCCGCTTTCAGCGCTTTGACAGCGCCAGCACCCAGACCGTGCGCGGCGCCACGCACCTGGTGTTCAGCCCCGAGGGCCAGATCACCCTGCACCGCGACTACTGGGACGTGGCCGAGGAGCTGTACGAAAAGCTCCCCGTGCTTGGCGGCCTGATGCGCTGGCTCAAGCGCCAGGCCAACCGCTCCTGAGCACTATCAAAAGAATAGCTAGTACCGCTGGTATCTATTGGCCTGGAGGCCAATTTCACTCTCAAACGTAGGGCTTGGTCTCGACAAAGCTGGGGCGCTGCGAGAGCTTGTCCAGCAGCTTGCCCAGGTTGGGGTATTCGTTGCGCCAGGCGATCTCGGGGAAGCGGAATTCCAACCAACCCAGCGCGCAGCCCACCGCAATGTCGCTCAGACCCAGGTGAATGCCGTGGCAGTAGGGGCGGTCGCCCAGGCCCAGGCTCATGGCCTTGAGGCCGTCGTGCACCTTGCCCAGCTGGCGGTCGATCCAGGCCTGGCTGCGCTCGCCCTCGGCGCGGCCGGCCCAGGTGGCTTCCAGGCGGGCCAGGATGGCGGCGTCCAGCACCCCGTCGGCCAGCGCCTCCCAGGTGCGCACCTCCGCGCGCTCGCGGCCCGAGGCGGGAATCAAGCGCCCGACCGGCGACAGCGTGTCCAAGTACTCGACGATGGCACGCGAGTCATAGATCACGTCGCCGCCCTCCATCACCAGGCAGGGCACCTTGCCCAGCGGATTGGTGGCGGAAATGGTCGTGTCATCGGCCCAGACGTTCTCCAGCACCAGCTGGTAGTCGAGTTTTTTTTCGGCCAGCACGACGCGGACCTTGCGGACATAGGGGCTGGCGGTGGATCCGATGAGTTTCATGGGCGTCTGGGAGGGGCAGAAGACAAAGAAGGCAGGTCGGGAAGTGAGCCGTGCATTCTATCGAGCCCCTCCACGGAAGCGGGGCCCCACGCCAAAGCCCCGCGGCTCCAGTCCAGCACGCGGGAACCAATGGACCTACATACAATCACGCGCCATGAGCATGTCCCCCAATACCGCCCTGTCGCCGCTCGACGGCCGCTATGCCCCGAAACTGGCCGCGCTTCGCCCCATCATGAGCGAGTTCGGCTACATGCACCGCCGCGTGCAGGTGGAGGTGGCCTGGTTTATTGCCCTGTCCGATGCGGGCTTTGACGAATTCAAACCCCTGAGTGCCGGTGCCCGCGCCTACCTGCTGGGCCTGGTCAAGAACTTCTCCGAAGCCGATTGCGCTGCGATCAAGGAGATCGAGAAGACCACCAACCACGATGTGAAGGCCGTCGAATACTGGATCAAGTCCAAGTTCGAGGCCCGCACCGAGCTGGAAAAGGCCGCCGAGTTCGTGCACTTCGCCTGCACCAGTGAGGACATCAACAACACCAGCCACGCCCTGCAGCTGCGCGCCGGCCGCGACCTGGTGGTGCTGCCCGCGCTGGACCGCATCCAGCTCAAGCTGCGCGAAATGGCCCAGGCCTTTGCCGAAGTGCCCATGCTCAGCCGCACCCACGGCCAGACCGCCAGCCCCACGACCGTGGGCAAGGAAATGGCCAACGTGCTGGTGCGCCTGCAGCACGCCAGCGACCGCATCGCTGCCGTCAAGATCATGGGCAAGATGAATGGCGCCGTGGGCAACTACAACGCCCACCTGTCCGCCTGGCCCGACTTCGACTGGGAAGCCTTCAGCAAGAAAGTGGTGGAAACCCCCGAGCCGCTGGGCCTGGGCCTGACCTTCCAGCCCTACAGCATCCAGATCGAGCCGCACGATTACATGGCCGAGCTGTTCGATGCCGTGGCGCGCGCCAACACCATCCTGATCGACCTCTCGCGCGACATCTGGGGCTATGTGAGCCTGGGCTATTTCAAGCAAAAGCTCAAGGCGGGCGAAATCGGCTCCAGCACCATGCCGCACAAGGTCAACCCCATCGACTTCGAGAACGCCGAGGGCAACCTG
>CAZQXQ010000012.1:0-25816 GCA_964597235.1 uncultured Burkholderiaceae bacterium
GCGACCCGCGCCCCGACTTCAAGGTGGCCCGCTTCAACGAGGGCGTGGAAGACATTGCCGACCTGCGCGAGGGCATGGTGCTGGAGGGCACGGTGAGTAACGTCGCCCAGTTTGGCGCTTTTGTCGATCTGGGGGTGCACCAGGATGGGCTGGTGCATGTGAGCCAGCTCAGCCACAAGTTCGTGACCGACGCCCGCGAAGTCGTCAAGACCGGCGACCTCGTCAAGGTCAAGGTGATGGAGGTCGATGTAGCCCGCAAGCGCATCGGCCTGAGCATGAAGCTCGACGCCGCCCCTGCCCGTCGTGATGGCCCGCGCGACAACCGCTTTGAAGGCGCGGGCCGTGGTCAGCAAGCCCCCCGACGCCGCGACGAGCCGGCCGCACCGTCGGCCATGGCGTCGGCCTTTGCCAAGTTGCAATCCTTGAAGGGGCGCTGAGGCCCGCATGGTCTTGCCTACAATCCCGCGCACCCTCCACCGACCCCTCTGACCCATGAAAATTCTGCTTTCGAACGACGACGGTTTTCAGGCGCCTGGCATTGCCGCCTTGTACGAGGCGCTGTCCAGCATCGCCGAGGTGGAAGTGGTCGCGCCCGAGCACAACAACAGTGCCAAATCCAATGCGCTGACCCTGCATTCGCCGCTGTATGTGCACCGCGCCAGCAACGGCTTTCGCTACGTCAACGGCACGCCGGCGGACTGTGTGCACATCGCCCTGACCGGGCTGCTGGGTTACCAGCCGGACCTGGTGGTCTCGGGCATCAACAACGGCGCCAACATGGGGGACGACACGATTTACTCCGGCACCGTGGGCGCGGCGATGGAGGGGTATCTGTTCGGCATCCCGGCGATCGCGTTCTCGCAGGTGGACAAGGGCTGGGGCGAATTGCAGGCGGCGGCGCAGCAGGCGCGGGTTCTGGTGCAGGAATGCCTGGCGCGCCCGCCGGTGCCCAATGCGCCGTGGTTGCTGAACGTCAACATCCCTAATTTGCCGCTGGAGGCCTTGCGCCCGCCCAAAGTCTGCCGCCTGGGCCGGCGCCATGCGGCGGAGCGCGTCATCGTCCAGGAAAGCCCCCGGGGCGAGACCATGTACTGGATTGGCGCCGCAGGCTCGGTCAAGGACGATGCCGAGGGCACCGACTTTCATGCGACCGCCCAGGGCCATGTGGCCATCACGCCCCTGCATGTGGACCTGACCGAGCATGCTGGCTTGCCTGCGTGGGCGGACTGGGCCAGCGCCGGGGCTTGGGCGGCGGAGGGGCGCTGAGATGCAGCGCCGTCCGGGGTTTCCAGCCCAACTGAACTTGAATACCGGCTCCGCCACGCCAGCGAAGGCCGTCCGTCCCGTGGCCATGGCCCCGGCAGCACCCTTGGGCTTGGGACTGGATTCGGCGGCAGTGCGCAACCGCATGGTCCAGCGCATTGCCCAGGGTGGAGTGAGCGCCGCCCCCGTACTGCAGGCCCTGACCAAGGTGGAGCGCCACCGCTTTGTGGACAGCGCCCTGGTCAACCAGGCCTATGAAGACACCAGCCTACCGATCGGCCTGGGCCAGACGATTTCCAAGCCCAGCGTGGTGGCCCGCATGCTGGAGTTGCTGGTCCAGACCATGCCGCCTGGGCAAGAGCGCCTGGGGCGGGTGCTGGAGATTGGCACCGGTTGCGGCTACCAGGCCGCCGTCTTGAGCCATCTGGCCCGCGAGGTCTATACCGTCGAGCGTCTGCGCGGCCTGCACGACAAGGCGCGCGACAACCTGCGGCCGTTTCGGCTGACGAACGTGCATTTGTTGCTGGGCGACGGCACCATCGGCTACGCCAAGGGGGCGCCTTATGCCGCCATCATTGCGGCGGCGGGTGGTGAGGCCCTGCCACCCGCCTGGTGCGAGCAGCTGGCGGTGGGGGGGCGCTTGGTCGCGCCGATGGCCTCCGGGGGCCAGCAGGTCCTGTTGGTGGTGGACAAAACGCGGGAGGGCCTGCGCCAGCAGCTGCTCGAACCCGTGCATTTTGTCCCCTTAAAATCCGGCCTCGCTTAACGCAAGGGAATGTCTATGAAGTTGGGGCGTGGTCTGGTTCTCGGGGTGTCGGTGGTCTTGGCGGGCGTGGTTCTTTCGGGCTGCAGCAGCCCGCCGAACAGGGCGCCGGTCGAAGATCGGGGCACTGCTTCCGCCTCGGCATTGGCGGGTCCGGGCACGCAGGCGGCCCCTGTCAAACCGCTTCCGGGGGCGGAGAACGCTGGTAAGCCCGGCTATTACACGGTCAAGCCTGGCGATACCCTCATCCGCATTGGCTTGGAGCATGGCCAGAGTTGGAAAGACATTGCCCGTTGGAGCAATCTTGAAAATCCGAATCTGATCGAAGTCGGTCAGGTCGTTCGCGTAGTGCCACCCGTCAGTGGTGCCGCAGCGGCGGCTGTGGTGGCCAACGACAAAGGGGTCGTTGCGCGTCCCATCATCTCTTCGGGCGTGGCGCCTGTGGCACCTGCCCAGCCCGCCAAGCCTGCGCCTTCGGCCACGACGGGGGGCGAAGACGATGTGCCCTTTGCCTGGCCCGCCAATGGCAGCCTGATCGCGGGTTTTGATGAGGCGCGCAACAAGGGCTACGACATTGCCGGCAAGGCCGGTGATCCAGTCTGGGCGGCGGCCGACGGTCGCGTGGTGTATGCCGGATCGGGTCTGCGCGGTTACGGCAACCTGATCATCCTCAAGCACAACAACACCTTTTTGACGGCTTACGCGCACAACCAGACGCTGCTGGTCAAGGAAGACCAGTCCGTCAAGCGCGGGCAAAAGATTGCCGAAATGGGCAATTCGGATGCAGACCGTGTCAAGCTGCACTTTGAAATCCGCCGCCAGGGCAAGCCGGTGGATCCTTCCCGTTACCTGCCGTCACGCTGATTGCGGTGGTGGAAGATCCAGCAGTCCTCGCGACCGAAGACCCTGCGGAGTGGCTGGCCGAGGCGCCTGAACTCCGTCCGTTCACGGTGGCTGCGGCCCAGCATGGCTGGCGCCTGGACCAGGCCCTGGTGGAAGGGGTGCCCGAGTTTTCCCGGAGTTACCTGCAACAGCTGATTGCCCAGGGGCTGGTACAGGTCCAGGGCAAACCGGCCACCAAGCCTGCGCTGAGGGTGAAGGCCGGCGATGCGGTGGTGGTCGAAATGCGGCCCACCTTGCAGAGCCAAGCCTTTCGGCCGGAGGCCATTCCGCTGGACATCGTCTATGAGGACGAGCATTTGTGCATCGTGCACAAGGCCGCCGGCATGGTGGTGCATCCGGCCCCGGGCAACTGGACGGGCACCTTGCTCAACGCCTTGCTGGCCCGTGATCCCAAGGCAGCGCTGGTGCCGCGTGCCGGGATCGTTCACCGCCTGGACAAGGACACCAGCGGTCTGATGGTGGTCGCCCGCACCCGCGCCGCCATGGATGCGCTGGTCACCATGATTGCCGCGCGCGAGGTCAGTCGCAAATACCTGGCCCTGGCCCACGGCGCCTGGCGTGGTGGCCCACGCACGGTGGAGGCGGCGATTGGCCGCGATCCGCGCAACCGCCTGCGCATGGCGGTGGTGGACCTGGCCCGAGGCGAGTCCGGCAAACCCGCCCGCACGGACATGGAATGCCTGGGCAGCACCGACGCCGGCTGCTGGGTGCGCTGCACCCTGCACACGGGGCGCACGCACCAGATCCGGGTCCATATGGCGCACTTGGGGCATCCCTTGCTGGCGGACACGCTCTACGGCGGACAGCCAGCCTTTGGCATGGCGCGGCAAGCCCTGCATGCCTATCGCCTGGCGTTTGTGCATCCGATGACCGGTGTTCCCTTGGATGTCCGGGCACCGCTGCCCGCCGACATGCAGGCAGTGCTGGCCCAATGGGGCCTCGGCTACAATCCCGGCTCTTTCGAATAAGCCCCTGTGTGGGGTGACGGTTTCGGGATGAAACCGCTCGGCGAAATCCGCGTGAGATGCGCGTGAAATTTGCCCCTTGTGCATGAACCGCGCTTGGCTGCGTGTTCAGCCTCACTCAGAATCTATGAACAACTTGGACGCCAAGCGGATCTTGGAAGCCGCCTTGTTGTGTGCTGCACAACCCGTTTCTTTGCGTGAGCTGCGCCTGCTCTTTGACGATGCCCTGGGTGCGGACACAGTGAAGGGCTTGTTGCGAGATCTCCAGCAGGAATGGGCTTTGCGCGGGGTCGAGTTGGTGCAGGTGGCCTCGGGGTGGCGCTTCCAGAGTCGCCCGGAATTGCGTCCATTTTTGGACAAGCTGTACCCCGAAAAGCCCCCACGTTACTCCCGTGCGGTGTTGGAGACCCTGGCCATCATTGCCTACCGTCAGCCCGTCACCCGTGGGGACATTGAAGAAATCCGCGGGGTGACGGTCAACAGCCTGATCATCAAGCAGCTCGAAGACCGCGGCTGGATCGAAGTGATTGGTTATCGGGAGACCGTGGGGCGGCCAGCCTTGTTTGCCACTACCCGGCATTTTCTGGACGACCTGGGGCTGCGCTCGCTAGAGGGCTTGCCTGAACTGCAGGAAACGACCCGTGGAGGTGACGCCCTGGAAGCCCTGCTGGCCCCCGAGGCGGTGTCGGGGGTGGCAGCGATGCTTGAAATGCCGCCTGAGGAAATTCCTGGCATCGCCCAGGACGAAGCATGAATCCGGCCCTGGGCCGATGGAGAGTCAGATGAATGAACCCGTGTTGATGAAAAATGGCGGCGACGCCCCCGCCAAAGAGCGTGTGGCGGAGCGCCCCCGTGCCCCCCAATCCAGGCCCAAGCCTGACCGTGCCCGCAAGGCGGCCGAAGGCTACGCCTTTGAAGATTTCGTCAGTGGGCGTTTCGATACCGACGAGGCCGAAGAGCCGGTCGTTTCGCCGTCCAAACGGGTGCTCACCCCCCAGGTCGAAACGCCCAAGTTGCACAAAGTGTTGGCGCAGGCGGGTCTGGGCTCGCGGCTGGACATGGAGCAGCTCATCCTGCAAGGACGAATTTCCGTCAACAACGAGCCGGCCCACATCGGCCAGCGCATTCAGTATGGTGACCAAATCCGGGTCAACGGCAAGCCGGTGCACTACCGGATCGATCCGCCACCACCACGGGTGATTGCCTACCACAAGCCCGTGGGCGAGGTGGTGAGCCATGACGACCCGCAGAACCGTCCCACGGTGTTTCGCAAGCTGCCCCGTCTGGCGCATGGCAAATGGCAGTCCGTCGGGCGCCTGGACTTGAACACCGAGGGCTTGCTGTTGTTCACCAGCTCTGGTGAGCTGGCCAACAAGCTGATGCACCCCCGCTTCGGTCTGGAGCGCGAATATGCGGTCCGCGTGCTCGGTGCCTTGAGCAACGAAGAGAAACAGCGCTTGCTTGATGGTGTCACGCTGGACGACGGTGTCGCCGCCTTTGGCTCGATTGAAGACGGGGGCGGGGAGGGTGCCAACTGTTGGTACCGCGTCACGATCTCTGAGGGGCGCAACCGCGAAGTGCGCCGCATGATGGAAGCCGTGGGGCACGCGGTCAGCCGCCTGATCCGCGTGCGTTATGGCGCCATGGTGCTACCGCGCGGTCTCAAGCGAGGCGCATGGCTGGAGTTGGGTGAGGCGGACATTCGCGCCCTGGCCAATGCGGCTGGCGTTCCTGCAGCAGCCCTGGCACGTGGCCCTGGCGGCCCTGCGGGGCGCGGTCGTCCTGCACCCGGGGCACGGATGGGACGGGGTCGCCCTGCGCCTGCAAGTTCGTCCGACAACCGTGGTCGCCCCGCCAAGGACACAGGCGCTCGCAAGACATCCTCGGCCCAACCCGATCCGATGAAAACCTCGGTGGGCTACATTGGTCGTGACAGCTTGAGCCGCCATTACAAGGAACAAAAGCGGCAGGCCGCTGGCAAACGCCGCCCCCGCTGAGTCCCGCCCGACGCCGTAAAGCTGGATGGTTAGAATCGGGCGCTTTGCAGTTCGCAAAAAAACAGTTTTTCTACCTTTATCAGGAACCCAAAATGGCGATTGAACGCACCCTGTCGATTATCAAACCCGATGCCGTGGCCAAGAACGTGATCGGCCAGATCTACGCCCGTTTCGAAGGCGCTGGCCTGAAGATCGTCGCTGCCAAGATGGCACACCTGTCGCGTGGCGAAGCCGAGCAGTTCTATGCCGTCCACAAAGAGCGTCCCTTCTTCAAGGACCTGGTGGACTTCATGATCTCTGGCCCCGTGATGATCCAGGCCCTGGAGGGCGAAGGCGCCATTGCCAAGAACCGTGAACTGATGGGCGCCACCGATCCCAAGAAGGCCGAGAAGGGCACCATCCGCGCCGATTTCGCCGACAGCATCGACGCCAATGCTGTGCACGGCTCGGATGCCCCCGAGACTGCTGCTGCTGAAGTGGCGTTCTTCTTCCCCGGCATGAACGTTTACAGCCGTTAATCGCAACGCTGCGGCCCGGACTCGCTGCCTACCAGCGCGAGCCTCGGGCCGTTTTGGTTTTTAGAGCATAGGCGCACGTGATGCTGACCAATCTTCTTGATCTGGACCTCAATGGCTTGGTCGCTTTTTGCGAGCGGCTGGGGGAAAAGCGTTTTCGTGCGGTACAGCTCTTTCGCTGGATTCACCAGCGCGGCGCCAGCGACTTTGACACCATGAGCGATCTGGCGTTGGTCCTGCGCCAAAAGCTCAAGTCTTGTGCCACCGTGCAGGGCTTGTCGGTCCTGTCCGAGCATGTGTCTGCCGACGGCACCATCAAATGGTTGTTTGATGTCGGCGGTGGCAATGCCGTTGAATCGGTGTTTATCCCAGAGCAAGACCGTGCGACGTTGTGCATCTCTTCCCAAGCGGGTTGTGCCGTGGGCTGTCGCTTTTGCTCCACGGGGCATCAGGGCTTCAGTCGCAACTTGACCACGGGTGAAATCTTGGCCCAGCTTTGGTTTGCGGAACACAGCTTGCGCAAGCGCTTTGGGACCTCGGACCGCATCATCGCCAATGTGGTGATGATGGGCATGGGCGAACCTTTGCAAAACTACTCTGCCGTGGTGCCTGCCTTGCGCACCATGCTGGATGACCACGGCTATGGCCTGTCCCGTCGCCGTGTCACGGTCTCCACCTCCGGCGTGGTACCGATGATGGACCGCTTGGCGGATGATTGTCCCGTGGCCTTGGCGGTGTCCCTGCATGCGCCCAACGATGCCTTGCGCGATTCCCTGGTGCCGCTCAACCGCAAATATCCCCTGGACGAATTGATGGGGGCTTGTGTTCGCTACCTGGCCCACGCCCCCAGGGACTTCATCACGTTTGAATACTGCATGCTCGACGGCGTGAATGACACCCCCGAACATGCCCAGCAGTTGCTCGCCTTGCTCCGCTCCATGGAGGCCAAGGGGCTGCGCAGCAAGCTCAATTTGATCCCGTTCAATCCCTTCCCTCAGTCGGGCCTCTTGCGTTCCAAGCCTGCCCAGGTGGCCGCGTTCGCTAAAACTTTGATTGACGCGGGCATCGTGACCACTGTACGCAAAACCCGCGGGGATGACATCGATGCGGCTTGTGGTCAGTTGGCGGGCGATGTGAAAGACCGCACCCGTGCCGTGGAGCGCATGGCCAAGCAGCGCCAGATTCCCATCCGTGCGGTGTGATCGGCTGGCGCCATGAAAAACCTTGTCATCACTGTCACCTCCTTCCGTTGGCGTGTCGGCCTTGTTCGTGCAGGCGGGGCTGCGGTGTGCCTGACAAGCGTTTTGCTGGCAGCTTGTGCGGGCAATGGCGTTGGAGTGCCGCATCCCGAAGATGCTCCGGGGACTTCCAGCTTCGTCTCTAGCGAGCAGACCGATGTGCGTCGGCGTGCCCAGATTCGCTTGGAACTGGCCGCCAATTACTTTGACGCGGGCCAGGACAAGGTGGCTTTGGAAGAGGTCCAGCAGGCGCTTGCGCTGGACCCCCAATCGGCCGATGCCTTCAATTTGCACGCCCTGCTGCACATGCGTCTTGGCAATTTCGCTGAGGCGGATGCCAGCTTTCGCCGCGCCCGCAGTTTGAGGCCTGCAGATCCCGATACTGCGCATAACCATGCGTGGCTCCTGTGTCAGAACCGTCGCTATGCGGAAGCGCAAACTCTGTTTTCCGAGGCACTGAGCAAGCCCAATTACCGTGCCAAAGCCAAAACCTGGATGGCCCAAGGGGTGTGTTGGGCTGATGAGGGTCGGTTGCCAGAGGCCGAGAAAGCCTTGCTGAAGGCCTATGAATTCGACACGGCTAACCCCGTCATTGCCTACCAGTTGGCGCTGACCCTGTATCGGCTCCAGGACTATCCGCGTGCGCAGTTCTACATTCGCCGTGTGAACAATGGCGAATTCTCGAATGCTGAATCCTTGTTCCTGGGGATCAAGGTGGAGAGCGCCTTGGGTAACACCGTGTCGGTTCAGCAGCTGGCGGGGCAGCTCAAAAAGCGTTTTCCCGATTCACGCGAGTGGATGGATGTGGAGCGCGGCAAGATTCACGATTAATTCCACGATATCCATGCAAGACGAACTGTCCATCCCAGCGATTGAGCAGGGTCCCATTCCTTTGTCGGCCCCTTTGCCACGCCGTTCCCTGCCGGTTGAGGTCCGCTGGGGGGAGCGCTTGGTGACCATCGGTGGCAATGCGCCCGTCAGGATCCAGTCCATGACCAATACCGACACCGTGAATGCGGTCGAGACGGCGATCCAGGTCAAGGAGTTGGCCTTGGCCGGCTCTGAGCTGGTGCGCATCACGGTCAATACGCCTGAGGCGGCAGCGGCCGTCCCGTATGTGCGTGAGCAGCTGGACCGTATGGGCATCGACGTCCCCTTGGTGGGCGATTTCCACTACAACGGCCACCAGCTGCTGTCGGATTTCCCGGATTGCGCCCAGGCTTTGTCCAAGTACCGTATCAATCCTGGCAACGTAGGCAAGGGCGCAAAGCGCGATAAACAATTCGGTCAGATGATCGAGGTCGCCTTGCGTTGGAACAAGCCCGTGCGCATTGGCGTGAACTGGGGCAGTCTGGACCAGGAGCTGCTGGGTGAGTTGATGGACATTAACAGTGCCCGTCCGCAGCCTTGGGATGTGCGCCAGGTCATGTACGAAGCGTTGGTCACATCGGCCTTGGAGTCGGCGCAGCGCGCCCAGTCCTTGGGGCTGCGTGCCGATCAAATCATTTTGTCGTGCAAGGTCAGTGCAGTGCAGGATTTGATCGCCGTGTACCGCGAGCTGGCCAAGCGCAGCAACTACGCCTTGCACCTCGGTCTGACCGAAGCCGGCATGGGAACGAAGGGCGCGGTGGCTTCGACGGCGGCGCTGTCCGTGTTGTTGCAGGAAGGCATTGGCGACACCATTCGCGTATCGCTCACGCCCCAGCCCGGCGAAGCGCGTACACAAGAAGTCGTGGTCGCTGCTGAAATCTTGCAGGCGCTGGGTCTGCGTACCTATGTGCCCAGTGTCACTGCATGTCCTGGCTGTGGGCGCACCACCAGCACCACGTTCCAGACCCTGGCCAAGCAGATCGATGATTTCTTGAGAGCCAAGATTATCGAGTGGCGTACCCAGTATCCCGGGGTGGAGACCTTGAAGGTGGCCGTCATGGGTTGCATCGTCAATGGTCCTGGCGAAAGCAAGCATGCCGACATTGGCATCAGTCTCCCCGGTACGGGTGAAGCGCCTGCAGCGCCTGTGTTCATTGATGGGGAAAAGGCAATGACCCTTCGGGGAGACCGCATTGCCGATGAGTTCCAAGAAATTGTCGAAAGCTACGTAGTTCGTCGCTTTGGACGTTCCTAATCCTTTCTGAAGTTTTGATCGTGAGTCGTGAACCGGTGAATACAGAAGTTCAAAAAAATACGCCAAAAACCAAGAAGATGTCGGCCGTCAAAGGCATGAATGACATCTTGCCGCCCCATTCGGCCCAGTGGGAATGGCTAGAAGCCAAGGTTCGCAACTTGATGGCCTTATATGCGTATCGCAATGTTCGCACCCCCATCCTGGAGCACACGCCCCTGTTTGTGCGCAGTCTGGGGGAGGTCACGGACATCGTCGAAAAGGAAATGTATTCGTTCGAGGACCGCTTGAACGGAGAACACCTGACTTTGCGCCCCGAAGCCACCGCTGGCGTCGTACGGGCTGCCGTCGAACACTCGCTGCTCTATGACGGTGGCAAGCGTCTGTATTACATGGGTCCCATGTTCCGGCATGAACGTCCACAGCGCGGGCGTTACCGTCAGTTTCACCAAATTGGTGCGGAGGCCCTGGGTTTTCAGGGGGCCGAAGTTGATGCCGAACTGATCCTGCTGGCGGCTGCTTTGTGGCGGGAGCTGGGCTTAGACCATATCCGCCTGGAGTTGAACAGCCTGGGACAACCCGCCGAGCGCAAGGCCCATCGTGCCGCCTTGATTGCGTATCTGGAAGCGCATGTGGACCAATTGGACGACGATGCGCGCCGGCGCCTCTACACCAACCCGCTGCGGATTCTGGACACCAAAAATCCTCTGTTGCAATCCTTGGTGCACAACGCACCCGTGCTGCTCGATTATTTGGGCGAGGAGTCGCGGCGGCATTTTGATACCGTGAAAGCCATTTTGGATGCCAATGGTGTAGCCTGGCATTTCAATCCACGGCTGGTCCGTGGGATGGATTACTACAACCTCACGGTGTTCGAGTTTGTGACCGACCAGCTTGGCTCTCAGGGCACCATCTGCGGGGGTGGACGCTACGACTATCTCATTGAGCAACTGGGCGGCAAGCCGGCCCCGGCCGTGGGCTGGGCCTTGGGGGTCGAACGTGTGCTGGAACTGCTCAAGGAGCAGCACAAGTCGCCGCACACCCCACTGTTGAATGCCTATGCGGTGGTTCAAGAGGCTGATGGCTTGCCAGTAGCCACCAAACTGGTCCAGGCTTTGCGCGCCAACGGCATCGCGGTGCAGACGCACGCCAGCGCTGGAGATGGTTCCGGCATGGGCAGTTTGAAGTCCCAATTCAAAAAGGCCGATGCCAGCGGTGCCATGTTCGCCTTGATTTTTGGCACCGACGAAATCACACGCGGTGTCGTAAAGATCAAGTCCCTGCGGATCCAAGATGCGCCGCAATCCGAATTTGCCATGGATGACATTGCAAACCTGACCGCAGTCCTTCAACTTTCGCAGTGAGTTTTCGCAATGGCATCGCATCTCGATCTTGAAGAACAAGAGCAAATTGATGAGCTCAAGCACTTTTGGAAAAAGTGGGGGGGGCTGATTTCCACGGTGGTACTAGCCGTGCTAGTGATTTTCACGGCATGGAATGGCTACCAGTATTGGCAGCGCACCCAGGCCAATCAGGCCGCCGTCCTGTTGGATGCTGTCACGGAGGCAATGCAGCCTCCGGGCGATGCTGCACGCCTCAAGCAGGCGGCAGGAGACTTGCGTGGTAAGTATTCAGGCACCGCTCAGGCCGTGCAAGGCAACTTGCTGGCCGCTAAATTTCTGACCGAGCTTGGAGAGGCTGCTGCCGCCAAGGAGTCCTTGATGTGGGTAGCAGAAAAATCGGGGGACGAAGGGGCACAGGCGGTGGCACGACTGCGGCTTGTTGCATTGCACCTTGATGCGCAAGCTTTTGACGAGGCCTTGAAACTGCTCAATGCGCCATTCCCGCCCGCGTTTGTTGCCTTGGTGCAGGAGCGCAAGGGCGATGTGCTGTTCTTGCAGGGTAAGACCAGCGAGGCAGCCGCTGCTTACAAGCAAGCAGTGGCCAGCATGGACGCTGGCATCGAATACCGTCGCCTGTTGGAGGTCAAGGCGGAAGCGTTGGGCGTGTCCCCCCTTGAGCGGTAATCCAACCACCTTTTGGAGCGCAACATGACGATCAAGCACTTGCCAAGCCCTGGTGGGACGAAGCCATCGCGTCCCACCCGCTTCAGGCCCATCTTCTTGGCGCTGCTTGGGCTGACGATAGGTCTGGGAGGCTGCTCGCTTCTGCCCTCACGCACCCCGGTTGCTGCTCCCGTGGAATTGCCTTCCAAGCTGTCTTTGTTGGGCGTGCGCCAGGTCTGGTCTGACAAGTTGGGCGCAGATACGGGAGGGGCTTTGGTTCCCCTGGTGTCAGGCGTCTCGTTCACCGTGGCGGGCACCAACGGTCAATTGCTGTCTCTCGACGCGCGGACCGGAAAGGCCCTTTGGCGCGCGAATGTCCAGGAGTCCTTGTCTGCAGGCGTAGGTGGGGACGGGCGGCTCTCGGCCGTGGTGACCCGCTCGAATGTCCTGGTCGTTCTGGAAGCCGGGAAAGAGAAATGGCGGGCACGTTTGCCTTCCCAGACGTTCACGCCACCCTTGGTGGCGGGTGGCCGCATTTTTGCTCTCACAGCGGAGCGCACCGTGTTGGCTTTTGATGCTGACAACGGTCGAAAGCTCTGGGACTTGGCCCGCGCCCCAGAGCCTTTGGCCCTGCGCCAGTCCGGTGTATTACTGGCGGTGGGGGATGTCCTGGTGACAGGCGTGGCTGGTCGCTTCGTTGCCATCGATCCTGACAATGGGCGGCTCCTCTGGGATGCGCCTCTGGCCACGCCGCGTGGCGCCAACGATGTTGAGCGCCTCGTTGACTTGGTTGGTGGTGTATCGCGTTTGAATAACCAGGTTTGCGCCCGCGCCTTCCAGAGTGCGGTCGGCTGTGTGGATGCACGTCGGGGGACCTTGGCCTGGACACATTCGGCCAACGGCGTTCAAGGTGTGCACGGCGATGAAGAGCTGCTGCTTGGCACCGAGAGCAATGGCATGCTGATCGCCTGGAACCGACTGGATGGAAAGCAGCGCTGGGCGTCTGACCGCTTCAAGCTGCGCAAGTTAACCGCGCCGTTGGTGTTGGGGCGCTCCGTGGTCGTGGGGGACCAGACGGGGGCTGTTTATTTTGTTTCCCGTGAAGATGGCTCGCTGTTGAACAAGGTGGTGCTGGACAGTTCTGGCATCGCCTTCGCCCCGGTGAATGTGGATGAAACCTTGGTTGTGGTCACCCGCAATGGCGGTATTCACGCCTTCAGGCCCGATTGAGGAAAAAGAAGTTTTATGAAACCAGTGATCGCCCTAGTGGGGCGGCCCAATGTGGGCAAGTCCACCCTTTTCAATCGCTTGACCAAATCCCGCGACGCCATCGTGGCCGACTTTGCCGGTTTGACCCGGGATCGGCACTATGGCTCCGGTAAGTCTGGCAAGCACACTTACATCGTGATTGATACGGGGGGCTTTGAGCCTGATGCATCTTCCGGTATTTACCGTGAGATGGCCAAGCAGACCCGGCAAGCCGTGGCGGAGTCGGATGTGGTGGTGTTCGTGGTGGATGCGCGTGCCGGGCTCTCCGCCCAGGACCACGATATCGCCAATTACCTGCGTCGTCTCGGCAAGCCCTGTTTGTTGGTAGCGAACAAGGCGGAAGGCATGGTTCAGGGCCATCAGCTGGCCGAGTTTTATGAGCTGGGGTTGGGTGAGGTCTATCCTGTCTCGGCAGCCCACGGCCAAGGCGTTCGCGGTTTGGTCGAGCACGCTCTGGAGCCCTTGCACCTGCCCGATGAGCCCGAAGAGGATGCGGAGCAGGGCACTGCCACCATCAAATTGGCCGTCGCTGGGCGGCCAAACGTGGGTAAATCGACCCTGATCAATACCTGGCTGGGCGAGGAGCGCTTGGTCGCCTTTGATATGCCTGGCACGACACGCGATGCCATCAGTGTGCCGTTTGAGCGCGACGGCCAGCGCTTTGAGTTGATTGACACCGCGGGTCTGCGTCGCAAGGGCAAGGTATTTGAGGCCATCGAAAAGTTTTCGGTGGTAAAGACGCTGCAAGCCATCGACTCCGCCAACGTGGTCCTGCTCCTGATTGATGCCACTCAAGGCGTCACAGATCAAGATGCGCACATTGCTGGCTACGTTCTGGAAACCGGTCGTGCGGTCGTGATCGCCGTGAACAAATGGGATGCGGTTGATGAATACCAGCGCCAATTGCTGGAGCGCTCGATTGAGAGCCGACTGGGCTTTTTGAAGTTTGCAGCCGTGCACTTCATCTCGGCCATCAAACGCCAGGGCTTAGGTCCATTGTGGAACTCGATCAGCCAGGCGCACAAAGCTGCGACGTGCAAGATGCCGACGCCGGTCCTGACCCGCTTGCTCCACGAGGCGGTGCAGTTCCAGGCACCCAAGCGTTCCGGGATGTTTCGTCCCAAGCTGCGCTATGCCCACCAGGGTGGGATGAATCCTCCGGTGATCGTGATCCACGGCAACTCCCTGGAGCACGTGACCCATGCGTACAAGCGTTATCTGGAGGGGCGGTTCCGCAAAGAGTTCAACCTGATTGGTACGCCCCTACGGATTGAGATGAAAACTTCGCAGAATCCGTTTGCTGAGCAAGCGCAGGACTGAAGAAGCACTTCCTGTTTGTAGGCCCTTCGCGGCGCCCTGGTTAGGGCCGGGGTTTGCTGTGGTAAGGTGACGTTTTGCAACTACAGAGAACACGGAAAATATCGTGAGCAACAAAGGCCAACTACTCCAAGACCCCTTCCTCAACGCGCTTCGCCGTGAGCATGTGCCTGTTTCCATTTATCTGGTCAACGGTATCAAGTTACAGGGGCAGATCGAATCGTTTGACCAGTATGTCGTGTTGTTGCGCAACACCGTTACCCAGATGGTTTACAAGCACGCCATTTCGACGATTGTCCCGGGACGTGCTGTCAATTTCGTCAACGAATTGACGACCGACACCACCAACGCGGCTGCCAAATAACGACACGGCTACCTAAGGCCGCTTGGTCTTAGGCAAACACTGGATGGTTTGATTTGTCTTCAAGTTTGTCCGATGCCCCTGCCAAGAAGCCTCTTGTGGTCTTGGTGGGGGTTGATTTTGGATTGCCCCATTTTGATGCGTCACTGAGCGAGTTGGGTCTTCTGGCCCAGACGGCTGGTCTTGAACCAGTGGCCCGCTTGGTCTGCAAACGCAAAGCTCCTGATCCTGCCCTGTTTGTCGGCTCCGGGAAAGCCGAAGAAATCGCCGAGTTGGCCCGATTGCACCAGGCGGTTGAGGTCTTGTTTGACCAAGCCCTCAGCCCTGCACAGCAGCGCAACCTGGAACGGCATTTGCAGTTGCCAGTCACGGACCGCACGCTGCTGATTCTGGAAATCTTCGCCCAACGTGCGAGAAGCCACGAAGGGAAGCTGCAGGTCGAACTCGCCCGGTTGCAATACCTCAGTACCCGCCTGGTACGTCGTTGGTCGCACCTGGAGCGTCAGCGTGGGGGGATTGGCGCCAGGGGTGGGCCGGGTGAAACCCAGATCGAATTGGATCGCCGCATGATTGGCGAGGCCATCAAGCGCACGCGGGAGCGGCTTGCCAAGGTGGAACGTCAGCGCAACACCCAGCGCCGACAGCGGGAGCGCCGCGGCATGTTTCGTGTGTCTTTGGTCGGATACACCAACGCCGGTAAATCCACGCTGTTCAACGCTTTGGTCAAGGCGCGTACGTATGCGGCGGACCAGCTGTTTGCAACCTTGGACACCACCACCCGCCAGTTGTACCTTGGCGAGGCCGAGCAGAGCGTTTCGCTGTCGGACACGGTAGGCTTCATTCGCGATCTCCCGCACGGCTTGGTTAACGCCTTCCGGGCGACATTGCAAGAAACGATTGATGCGGATCTGCTGCTGCATGTGGTGGATGCGGCGAGCCCAGAATTTCCTGAGCACATCGTGCGCGTTCAAAGCGTGCTGGCCGAGATCGCCGCAGACGACATTCCGCAAATCCTGGTCTTTAACAAGCTGGATGCGCTGGAGTCGCAACATCGACCTGTGGAACTCCAGGACACTTACGAAGTCGGTGGGTGTCAAGTCCCTCGTATTTTTGTGAGTGCCCAGACAGGGGAGGGGTTGCCCCTCTTGCGACAGGCCATCGCTGTTCGCCTGCGTTCCGAGGCCGATCCTGATGCTTTGGAGTGATGGTGGTGACCTGCGGACAGATGGCCGAAATTCAGTGAGTGATTCCTTATGCTGCTGCGCAAAATTCAGAACGTCTTTAATTTAAATGACCCTCGTTGGGGGCGGGGTGAGGATATGGACGGCAATAAGCCCGACCCATCCAATGACGGCTCTTCGCCTGGATCCTCGGGCCCTAACCGGGGGCGTGGCGGTGGCGGCAACGGCCAGCCTCCTGACCTGGACGAGCTTTGGCGTGACCTGAATCAAAAGCTCGGTCGTCTCTTTGGGGGCGATGGTGGGAAGCGGCGTCCCGCCGGGGGGGGTAGTCACACGCCCCCCGACCCACGGGCTGGCAATATCGGCTTGGGCTTGGTGCTCGGGGTAGGGCTCTTGATCTGGCTGGGCACCGGGGTGTTCATCGTGCAAGAAGGCCAGCAGGCTGTCATTACCCGTTTTGGGAAGTACCAGTCCACGGCAGGGGCTGGTTTCAACTGGCGTCTTCCGTATCCCTTTGAGCGACACGAGTTGGTGTTTGTCACACAGATCCGTTCGGTGGATGTGGGGCGCGATACGGTCATCAAAAGCACGGGCCTGCGCGAATCCGCAATGCTGACCGAAGATGAAAACATCGTCGAAATCAAGTTTGCAGTGCAGTACCGCCTGAATGACGCCCGTGCCTGGCTATTCGAGAGTAAGAACCCGGCGGATGCGGTGGTGCAGGCCGCTGAAACGGCTGTGCGCGAAGTCGTTGGCAAGATGCGCATGGACACTGCGTTGGCCGAAGAGCGCGACCAGATTGCGCCAAGGGTGCGCACCCTGATGCAAACCATCTTGGACCGCTACAAAGTGGGCGTTGAGGTGGTGGGTATCAACCTGCAGCAAGGTGGTGTTCGTCCACCGGAGCAGGTGCAGGCCTCCTTTGATGACGTGCTCAAGGCTGGCCAAGAACGCGAACGGGCGAAAAATGAAGCCCAGGCCTATGCCAATGATGTGATCCCGCGTGCGGTGGGTACCGCATCGCGCTTGAACGAAGAGGCGGCTGCGTACAAGGCGCGCATCGTCGCCCAAGCTCAGGGGGATGCGCAGCGCTTTGCAGCCATCCTGACCGAATACCAAAAAGCGCCCCAAGTGACTCGGGATCGCATGTATCTGGACGCCATGCAGCAGATCTACGGCAATGTCACCAAGGTCCTGGTGGAGTCCCGCCAAGGTTCGAACCTGTTGTACCTACCCCTCGACAAGATTGTGCAAGGCGTTGCCTCGAATCCCCCGGCCCCGTCTGCGGCAGAAACGGGTTCAACGCCGGCTGCACCCGTGGGGGCGCTGCCAGCCGATGCACGATCCCGGGATGTCGGGCGTAGTCGCGAGCGTGAGTCGCGCTAATTGAAGGAGATTGCAAAGTGAATCGATTGGGAATGCTCGCTTCCGCGCTCCTGCTTTTGGTGGCGCTGATGAACTCCATGCTCTATGTGGTGGATCAACGCCAGTTTGGTGTGCTCTACGCCCTGGGACAGATCAAGGCTGTGGTCACCGAGCCAGGGCTCAATTTCAAACTGCCGCCGCCTTTTCAGAATGTGACTTACATCGACAAGCGGCTGCTGACCTTGGACAGTACCGATACCGAGCCCATGCTGACGGCCGAGAAGCAGCGGGTCGTTATTGATTGGTATGTACGCTGGCGCATTTCCGAGCCCTCAGACTACATTCGCAATGTGGGTGGAGACGAGCGGGCGGGCGCTTTGCAGCTCAACCGTGTGGTCCGCAACGCTTTTCAGGAAGAGATCAACAAGCGCACCGTGAAGGAATTACTCTCGCAGGAGCGCGAGGCCCTCATGGCCGATGTCAAGAGCGAAGTCCTGGAGAAAGTGCGTGGTGAACGCCCCTGGGGGGTGGATGTGGTGGATGTGCGCATCACCCGCGTGGACTATGTCGAGGCCATCACTGAATCGGTGTACCGCCGTATGGAGGCCGAGCGCAAGCGGGTAGCCAATGAGCTGCGTTCTACCGGCGCTGCCGAGGGTGAGAAGATCCGTGCCGATGCGGATCGACAGCGAGAGATCACGATTGCCAACGCCTATCGTGATGCCCAGAAGATCAAGGGGGAGGGCGATGCGGAGGCCGCCCGTATCTATGCGGAAGCTTTTGGCCGAGACCCGCAGTTTGCGCAGTTTTACCGCAGCCTTGAGGCCTACAAGTCCAGCTTCGCCAGCAAGGGCGATGTGATGGTTCTGGAGCCTGGAAGCTCGGAGTTCTTCAAAGTCTTCCGCGGAGGTGCCTCGGGCGCTGCGTCCGCTGCGCCGCGCAAATGACCGGTTTATGCGGGCGAAGCTTGGAAGGCCGGTGGGCTTGAGCCGTTAAAATCGCGCGTTTCATTCCAACCGATACTTCCATGTCCGCCTGGATCCTTCCGGATCACATTGCCGATGTGCTGCCCTCCGAGGCCCGTCACATCGAAGAACTGCGTCGCATCCTCCTGGACACTGCGCGGAGTTACGGCTACGAACTCGTTTCTCCGCCGATGCTCGAATACCTGGCTTCGCTGCTCACTGGAACAGGGGAGCAGCTGGGTCTGCAAACCTTCAAATTGGTGGACCAGCTCTCCGGTCGCAGCATGGGCTTGCGGGCGGATACGACGCCCCAGGTAGCACGCATTGACGCCCATCTGCTGAACCGCAGCGGTGTCACGCGCTTGTGCTATTGCGGACCTGTGTTGCACACCCGTCCTGAGCGCCCCCACGCCACCCGCGAGCCTTTGCAGTTTGGTGCCGAAATTTTTGGCCATGCTGGTCCTGAGGCGGACTTAGAGGCGTTGCGGCTGGCGATCGCCTGTCTGCGAGCGGCCAAGGTGGACGGTGTTCATGTCGATCTCGCCGATGTCCGCATTGCGCACCGCCTGTTGGCTGATCTGCCTGCCGAAAGTCCTTTGCGCCAGGACATCCACGCTGCCCTGGCGGCCAAAGATGCAGCGGGTTTGGCTAGCTTGACGCGGGCCATGTCTGCCGTTTCGCGTGAGGGTCTGCTGGCCTTGCTGGATTTGTATGGCGACCAACAGGTTCTGACCAAGGCGCGTAGCGCACTGCGCGATGTGCCAGGGGCCGAAGATGTGATTGCTCACCTTGAATGGCTCGCATCTCGCCTGGATGGCGATGGCGTCGCGGTCTCGTTTGACTTTGCCGATTTGCCTGGCTACGCCTATTACAGCGGCACCCGTTTTGGCATCTATGCGCGTGGCGCCAGCGATGTGCTGGTTCGTGGTGGGCGCTATGACGAGGTGGGTGCGGTTTTTGGGCGCAATCGGCCAGCGGCTGGCTTCAGCCTGGACATCAAGCAATTGGTGCCGCTGTTGCCAGAGGTGGTTTTCCGGCCGGCGATCCGTGCGCCCTGGCAAGACTCCGTGGCCTTGAATGCTGCGATTGCCCAATTGCGCTTGCAAGGGGAAACCGTGGTCTGCGTGATGCCCGGTCATGAGCATGAAGTTGATGAATTTCAATGCGACCGTGAACTGGTGGAAGTGTCTGGCGAGTGGATCGTCCGGGCAGTGTGAACAACTGATTTGAATTGGGTTAGAGATGAAAGCTAGCAATGGTCGCAACGTGGTCGTGGTAGGCACCCAGTGGGGCGACGAAGGCAAGGGCAAGTTGGTGGACTGGCTCACGGAAAGTGCAGAGGGCGTCGTACGCTTTCAAGGGGGTCACAACGCGGGCCACACCTTGGTCATCAATGGCGTGAAAACTGCCCTGCACCTGATCCCCAGCGGCATCATGCGTCCCGGCGTCAAGTGCTACATCGGCAACGGTGTGGTGCTGTCGGCTGCCAAGTTGTTTGAAGAGATTGAAGGCCTGGAAAAAGCCGGAGTGGATGTCCGTTCCCGCCTGCGCATCAGCGAGGCCTGTCCCCTGATCCTCCCCTTCCATGCAGCGCTGGACGTGGCCCGTGAAATGGCCCGTGAGCAGGGTGGTACCGAGAAGATCGGCACCACGGGTCGTGGCATTGGTCCCGCCTACGAAGACAAGATCGCTCGCCGCGCCTTGCGGGTGCAGGACCTCAAGTACCCCGAGCGCTTTGCCACCAAGCTGCGCGAGCTGCTGGCCCTGCACAACCATGTGTTGTCCACCTTCCTGGGTTCTGAAAAACTGGCCTTTGCCGAGACGCTGAAGCCTTACCTCAAGGACGGCCAGACCCAGTTCGATCCGGTGTACCAAGAGGCGATGCGCCACGCCGAATTGCTCAAGCCCATGATGGCCGACGTGTCGCGTGAACTGAACGAAGCGCACAAGGCCGGCGCCAGCCTGCTGTTTGAAGGCGCGCAGGGCACCTTGCTGGACGTGGACCATGGCACCTATCCCTATGTGACCTCCAGCAACTGCGTCGCCGGCAATGCCGCCGCCGGTGCGGGTGTGGGTCCTGGCCTGTTGCACTATGTGCTGGGCATCACCAAGGCTTACTGCACCCGCGTGGGCGGTGGCCCGTTCCCCACCGAACTCGAATGGGAAAAGCCCGGAACCCCTGGTTACCACATGAGCACCGTCGGTGCGGAAAAAGGCGTGACCACCGGCCGTAGCCGTCGTTGTGGCTGGTTTGACGCCGCTTTGCTCAAGCGCAGCGCCCAGGTCAATGGCCTCTCTGGCTTGTGCATCACCAAGCTGGACGTGCTGGATGGTCTGGAGTCCCTCCAGCTGTGCGTTGGCTATGAGCTCGACGGCGAAAAGATTGACTTGTTGCCCATGGGCGCCGACGAGATTGCCCGCTGCGTTCCCATCTACGAAACCATCGCCGGTTGGTCCGAGCCCACGGTGGGCGTGACCGACTATGCGAAGCTGCCGCTGAATGCCCGCCGCTACCTGGAGCGCATCGAGGAAGTGACTGGCGTGCCGATCGCCATCATCTCGACCAGCCCGGACCGCGATCACACGATCGTGATGCACAACCCCTACGCCGCCTGAATTTCAGCGCTGCGTGTCCTTTCCCCATGACCTGAAAGAGGTGCACCGATGTTGACCGAAGATGGAAAGCACCTCTATGTCAGCCATGAGGAATACCACGGCCTGATCGAGCGCCTGGCGGTGACGGTTCACCGCTCGGGCTGGAAGTTTGATGCCTTGCTTTGTCTGGCGCGCGGTGGACTCCGCCCCGGCGATGTCCTGAGCCGGATTTTCGACAAACCCCTGGCCATCTTGGCGGCACATTCCTACCGTGAAAACGCCGGCACTGTGCAGGGCGAGTTGCACATTGCCCAGCACATCAGCCATTCCGAACCGGTATTGGCTGGTTCGGTTTTGTTGGTCGATGATCTGGTGGACTCTGGCAAGACCTTGCAGCAAGTCCAGCAACATCTGCAAACGCGCTACCCGGCCATCACGTCCTTGCGTACGGCGGTGGTTTGGGCCAAGGGCTGTTCGGTCTTTCAGCCCGATTACGTAGCGGAGCAGCTGCCCAGCAATCCCTGGATCCATCAGCCCTTTGAAGCCTACGACGGTGGCGGGATTACCAAGCTCCTGGACAAGTGGGGCAACGTTCGCTGACCGCGCTCACTATTACGGCCCCCACGTCAATTTGCTTGTAAAAAAACCGCCCGTCTTTTCAAGGTCTGGGCGGTTTTTGCATTCAGAGCAGTGCCTGGGTCAGAACGGTGCTTCGTCTTGAGCTTTGGGTGCGGCAGCGGGTGCGGCAGGGTCGTCGCTGGCGGCCGGTGTGTCCTGGGCTGTTTGTGTAGAAGTTGCGGAGGCTTCGTCGTTGACGGCGGCGTGCTCAGTGCTGGCGACCGCTGCATCGCTGGTTTCCTCGCCGCTGGTCCAGGGCACCGATGCCTGACGGATGGCGGCCTTGTCGCCGGCACCAGCAAACTTGCTGTACTTGCCCAGGACCGACACCAGCTGGCCATAGACGCGCGGGGTTGCGGCCAGGCATTCGCGCTGTTCCAGGAAGTCGGCTTCGCCAGTGAAGTTACCGACCAGGCCACCGGCTTCGGTCACCAGCAGGCTGCCGGCGGCCACGTCCCAGATGCTCAGACCGGTTTCGAAAAAGCCATCGCAGAAACCCGCCGCCACATAGGCCAGGTCCAGCGCGGCGGCGCCCGGGCGGCGCAGGCCGGCGGTGCGGGGCATGACGTCGGCCATCATCATCAGGTAGCTCTTGAAGTTGTCGCCGGGGCGGAAGGGGAAGCCGGTGGAGACCAGGCTGTCCTTGAGCTGGGTGCGCTTGCTGACGCGGATGCGCTTTTCGTTCATGAACGCGCCTCGGCCGCGCGTGGCGGTGAACAGGTCGTTGCGGCTGGGGTCATAGACCACCGCCTGCTCGATCTTGCCCTTGACGCTCAAGGCAATGCTCACGGCATAGACCGGAAAACCGTGCAGGAAGTTGGTGGTGCCGTCGAGTGGGTCGATGATCCAGACGTAATCGGAATCCTTGGCGCCGCGTTCGTTGCCACTTTCTTCGGCCAGGATGCCGTGGCCAGGGTAGGCGGTCAGCAGCGTGTCGATGATGATTTGCTCGGCCGCGTGGTCCACTTCGCTCACAAAGTCGTTCACCTGCTTTTGCGAGATGCGCACCGCTTCGACATCGAGGGCAGCGCGGTTGATGATGGCGCCGGCGGCGCGTGCGGCCTTGATGGCCACGTTGAGCATGGGGTGCAGGTTGGACGACATAAATTGTGAGGCGTAGCGCCGACCACACCCCGCTGGCAGGGCGCAAGGCGAAGGAAAAGGGCAAGGCAGGCGTTGTGGAGGAGCGAGTGGTGCCGCCGGGCGATGCCAGCGGCGAAAATAGGGGGCGGATTCTACCGCGCCCCGTTTGGGATTGCACCTCCTCTTTTTTGCCCATGCGCACCCGATTCATCCTGATTGAAACCAGCCACGCCGGCAATGTCGGCGCAGCCGCCCGTGCCTTGAAGGTGATGGGCTTTGACGACCTGGTCCTTGTGCGACCGCGCTGGGCCAATGTGCTGCGCCGCGAAGAAACCATCCAGCGGGCCAGCGGTGCGCTCGATGTGCTGGCCAAGGCCCGCATCGTCGCCACGCTGGATGAGGCGCTGGATGGCATCACCCACCTGTGCGCCACCGCGATGACCCCGCGCGACTTTGGCCCGCCGACCCGCAGCCCACGCCAGCACTTTGATTTGCTCCTAAAAAATGAGCATGTACTGCTTGATTTTATTGGTCTAGAGCCCAAAAAGGCTTCAAATCCCGATTCAGACCTCCCAGGAGCAGAAACCGAGGCCCAGGACACCGTCGGCATCGCCTTCCTGTTCGGCCCCGAGCGCTACGGCATGGCCAACGAGGATGTCTATCGCTGCG
The DNA here is from genome assembly GCA_964597235.1 of uncultured Burkholderiaceae bacterium. Taxonomy (GTDB): domain Bacteria; phylum Pseudomonadota; class Gammaproteobacteria; order Burkholderiales; family Burkholderiaceae_C; genus CAYZPX01. The sequence goes on from CAZQXQ010000012.1 coordinate 23,196, forward strand.
ATGTCGCGCTGCAGATTCCCACCAACCCCCAGTTCGGCTCGCTGAACCTGGCGGCCGCCGTCCAGGTGATTGCCTACGACTGGCGCATGGCCTTGGGTGGTTTTGATGCGCCCGAGCCTGCCCTGCGCCCCCAGGCCGATGCCGCGCAGGTGGCGGGCATGTTGACGCACTGGGAGCAGGCGCTCACCGCCATCGGTTTCCTGGATCCGGCCGCGCCCAAGAAGCTGATGCCTCGCCTCAACCAGCTGTTCAACCGCGCGCGGCTGGGCATGGAGGAAATCCACATCCTGCGTGGTGTTGCCAAGGCCATGCTCAAGGCGGCTGGCTCAAAGCGCTAGACTGCCGCCCTTTGCCTTTGGCGGAACTTTGCCCATGTTTGCCCGCTTGCGCTCCGACATCCAGTGCATCCTCGACCGCGATCCTGCCGCGCGCAGCGCCTGGGAGGTGCTGACCTGCTACCCCGGGCTGCATGCCGTCGTGTTCCACCGCCGAGCCCACTGGTGCTGGAACCACGGCTTCCAATGGCTGGGGCGCTTCATTTCGCACCTGTCGCGCTGGTTGACGGGCATTGAAATCCACCCCGGCGCGCAGATTGGCGAGCGGGTGTTCTTCGACCACGGCATGGGCATCGTGATTGGCGAGACGGCGGTGGTGGGCGACGGCTGCACCATCTACCACGGCGTCACGCTGGGGGGGACCTCGCTGTATAAGGGGGCCAAACGCCACCCCACGCTGGGCAAGGACGTAGTGGTGGGTGCCGGTGCCAAGGTGCTGGGCGGCTTCACTGTGGGCGATGGCGCCAAGGTGGGCAGCAACGCCGTGGTCACCAAGCCGGTGCCGCCGGGCGCCACGGCCGTGGGCAACCCCGCCCGCATCATCGAGGCCGCCGCCGATGCCAAGCGCGAGGAAGCTGCTTCGCGCATGGGCTTCTCGGCCTACGGCGTGACGCAGAGCGACGATCCCGTGTCGATGGCCATGCGCGGACTGATCGACAACGCCGCGTCACACGAGCACCAGATTGCGCTGCTCTGGAAGGCCATCGAGACCCTGGCCAACTGCCCGCCCGGCACCGATTGCGTGCCCGACGACGCAGCGCTCAAGGAACAGTTTGAGGCGCGCAAGTTCAATGATCTGATGGGCAAGTGAGGCGGTCGCAGCCGGGGAGGGCGCGAGTCAAGCGGGTGACCCGGGCGTTGCGGGGGCTGATGTAGGCTCTCGCCCTCTTTTCACCCCTTGTTTGTCCCCCTTTCAGGAGAAAAATCCATGGAGCTTGTCCAGGCCTTGCAGCAGCGCCAGTCGGTGCGCGCCTTTTTGCCCGAAGTGCCTTCTGCCGCGCTGGTGCGCGAGGTGATCGAGGGGGCGGCCATGGCCGCCTCGGGGGGCAACCTGCAACCCTGGCGCGTCGAGGCGCTCACCGGTGCGCCGCTCACCGAGCTGCTCGCCGTCGTGGCCCAGGCCGAGCGTGAGGACGATGCGCACAACCCCTCCTATCCGCCGAACCTATGGGAGCCCTACCGCAGCCGTCGCTTTGAAAACGGCGAGGACCTCTACCGCAGCCTGGGCATTGGCCGCGACAACAAGCCCGCCCGTTTGCAGCAGTTGGCCAAAAATGCCCAGTTCTTTGGCGCTCCGGTCGGCCTGTTCATCTACACCGATGAACGCATGGGCCTGCCGCAGTGGCTGGACATCGGCATCTACTTGCAGTCCCTGATGCTGCTGGCCACCGACAAGGGCCTGGCGACCTGCGCCCAGGGCTTTTGGCGCAACTCCGGCAAGACCGTGGCCGCGCACCTGGGCTGGCCCGAGGGGCACCGCATGGTCTGCGGCGTGGCGCTGGGCTACGCCGACCCGAATGCCCCGATCAACCAGTGGCGCTCGCCCCGTGCGCCGTTCGATGAATGGGCGGCGATGCGCGGCTTCTGAGGGTGCTATTGAAAAAATAGCTAGTACCGCAGATGAACAAAGGGCTAGAGGCCAAAAAGACCTCCAGCCCATGTCGTTTCAGTGCGCTCAAGCGCCCTCTGTTCAGGGCTTGATCGCCACCTTGAGCACGCCGTCGCGCTGGTGCGCGAACAGGTCGTAGGCCGCCACGATGTCGTCCAGTTTGTAATGGTGGGTGACCAGCACGCCCAGGTCCACCCGGTTGGATGCGACCACATTCATCAGGCGGCGCATGCGCTCCTTGCCGCCAGGGCACAGCGCGGTGCGGATCTGGTGGTCGCCCAGGCCGGCAGCAAAGGCGGACAGGGGAATCTTCAAATCTTCCGAATACACGCCCAGGCTGGACAGCGTGCCGCCTGGCTTGATCACGCGCAGGGCCGACTCAAACGTGGCTTGCGTGCCCAGCGCCTCGATGGCGGAGTCGGCGCCCCGGCCGCCGGTCAGCTTCAGGATTTCGCTGACCACGTCGCAATTCTTGAAGTTCAGCGTGATGTCCGCGCCCATCTTTTGGGCGATGCCCAGGCGGTGGTCGTTGCCATCGACGGCAATGATGGTGGTCGCGCCCAGCAGGCGGGCACCTGCCGTGGCGCACAGGCCGATGGGGCCCTGGGCAAACACCACGACCGTGTCCCCGATGCGGATGTTGGCGTTTTCTGCGCCCTTGAAGCCGGTGGACATGA
>CAZQXQ010000013.1:0-25466 GCA_964597235.1 uncultured Burkholderiaceae bacterium
GGCCGATGTGGCGCGGCAGCACGTCGGCGGGCGTGCTGCCCTTGCCCAGGTCGTGGCCCAGGCAGGCAAAGCGTACGGGCAGCGGGGCCTGCAGCCGCGCGGCCATGTCCAGCACCATCATGGCGTGCACGCCGGTGTCGATCTCAGGGTGGTATTCCGCCCGCTGGGGAACGCCCCAGAGCCGGTCCAGCTCGGGCAGCACCACGGCCAGCGCGCCGCAGTCGCGCAGCACGGTGAACATGCGCGAGGGCTGGGCCTCCATCAGGCCCCGGCTGATTTCCTGCCACACCCGTTCGGGCACCAGGTGGTCGGCCTCGCCGTGTTCCACCATGCTGCGCATCAAGTCCATGGTTTCGGGCGCGACGCTGAAGTCGGTGAAGCGCGCGGCAAAGCGGGCCAGGCGCAGGATGCGAACCGGGTCGTCGTGGAAGGCCTCGGTCACATGGCGCAGCACCTTGGCCTGCAGGTCGCGGGCGCCGCCGTAGGGGTCCACCAGCGTGGCGCCGTCGGGCGTGCTGGCGATGGCGTTGATGGTCAGGTCGCGGCGGGACAGGTCTTCTTCCAGCGTGACCTCGGGCGAGGTCTGCACGACAAAACCCCGGTAGCCGCGCCCGCTTTTGCGCTCGGTGCGGGCTAGCGCGTATTCCTCGCGGGTTTCGGGGTGCAGAAACACCGGAAAATCCCGACCCACCGGCAAGAAGCCCTGGGCTTCCATCTGTTCGGGCGTGGCGCCCACCACCACCCAGTCGTGGTCATTGACGGGGCGGCCCAGCAGCCGGTCACGGACGGCGCCCCCTACCATGTAAATTTGCATGGCGGCAGTGTAGGACAGGGTCTGGTGTCCCGTCGGCGCTGGTTCTGACGGCCTTTTTTATTCCTGACGGGCCTGGTGCCCGCAATTGACCGTGTGATTGACCATGTCTTTGTCCGATTCCTTGACCATCGCCCAGCCCAACCCTGACGGCAGCATTCCGATTCCGCCTCCGCCCGACGCCGCCGCCAATGCCGCCGCGCATGCGCTGGAGCGCGAGGCCCAGTTTGAGGCCCTGCAATCCCAGATGGAGGCCGTGCAAGAACTGCTGGCCAAGCCCCTCAAGGACATCCTGGCCGAGCGCGAGAAGTTCAAGGAATCCGCCGCCGCCTGGGATGCCTTTGGCGCGATGTGGATGCTGTCCCAGCGCGCCATGCGCCGCGTGGCCATGGACCTGGCCGCCCAGCTGGGCGTGAGCGAGGCCGATGTGGTCACCCGCGCCCTGGAGCACGCCAACCGCGTGCTCAACACCGAGGACGAGGACCTGGGCGGCACGATTGCCCCCGCCCAGCTGGCGCACATCGCGCGGCACAAGCCGTTTTTGCGCAAGCAGTTTCGGTAGGGGTGAGGGCGATTCCGCCGTGGTTTACACCGGCCACACCACCCCGTTGTCGTTGAGGATCGCGTCCAGCGGCTGGTCGTGGGCTTCGGGCTCAAAGTCGTCCACGTAGCCGTTGGTGTAGCCCAGGCCGACGGTGAAGGGGCGGGGTTCCAGCGCGGCCAGGGTGCGGTCGTAGAAGCCGCCGCCGTAGCCCAGGCGGTAGCCGCCGGGTGCATAGCCCACACAGGGCACGAAGAGCAGGGTGGGCACGATCAGTTCGGTGTCCTTGGGCTTGGGGATGCCGTAAGCGTCTTCCTCCATGGGGCAGCCGGGGTACCAGGCATGGAAGGTGAGGGTCTTGTGGACTTTGTCGATCACCGGCAGGCCGATGCGCCGGCGCAGGGGCTGGTCGAGCAGCTCGCCGTCTTCCTTCCATCGGTGCAAGGCAGGCAGGGGGTCGAATTCGCCCTTGATGGGCCAGTAAGCGCCGATCACGGTGTCGGGGCGGCCGACCAGCCAGATGCGCATGACCTGTTGCAGTTGTTCGGCCCGGGCCATCCGGTCGGGCATGTTCAGTCGGGTTTCAACCAGGGCGCGGCGCAGAGCGGCTTTGTCCATCACATAATTCTCCCCATGCAATGGACGAAGATTCTGACACCGCTGGCGGCCGCTTTGACGCTGGCCCTGGCTGCCCCCCTTTCTGGCGCGCAAACGCTGCCATCCCAGAACGCCGACGAGGCCGTGCTGGAGATGCAGCAGGCCTTCCGCAAGGGCGACCGCAAGCGGCTGGAGCAGCTCTTGCCCGCCGCCCGTGGCCACCTGCTGGAGCCCTGGGCCGCCTACTGGGAGCTGAAGGCCCGCCTGCCCGAGGCCAGCGCGGCCGAGGTCGAGGCCTTTTTGCAGCGCTACGCCGGCACCTACCAAGAAGATCGCCTGCGCAACGATTGGCTGCTGCTCCTGGGCCAACGCCGCGATTGGGCAGGCTTTGCCCAGCACCATGCCAACTACCGCATGGGCGATGACCGTGAAGTCCGCTGCTACGCCTTGTTGATCGAGCAACTCACCGGCGTGGCGGCCTCGGACGCTGCTGATGAGGTGCGCCGCACCTGGTACGCCCAGCGCGAGGCCGACGATGGCTGCGCCCAGGCAGCGGGGAATTTTTACGCCGCCAAGCAGCTGAGCACGCTGGACCTGTGGCGCAAGGCCCGTCTGGCGGTCGAGGCCAACCGCCCCCGCGCCGCCCGCCAGGCGGTGGAGATCGTTGCCCCCGAGGCCTTGCCCCAGCTCAAAGAAGCGCTGGATGCCCCTGTCAAGTTCCTGGCCAGCCGTGCCAGCACGCGCGGCAAGGTCCGGCAGGAGCTGGTGGTGCTGGCGCTGGTCAAGCTGGCCACCAGCGATGTGGATGCCGCCACCCGCCTGCTGGACAACCAGTGGGACGTTTATCTGACGGCCGAAGAGCGCCACTGGCTCTGGGGCCTGGTCGGCAAGCAGGCGGCGCAGCGCCTGTCGCCCGAGGCCATGGGCCACTTTGACCGGGTGCGCCGCGCCACCGACCTGCACGACGAGCACCTGGCCTGGAAGGCCCGCGCCGCCCTGCGCGCCGGCGACTGGAAGCGCGTGCTCACCGCCATCGACGCGATGGGGCCCGAGCTGCGCCAGGACAGCACCTGGGTCTATTGGAAGGCGCGCGCCTTGCTGGCCGCCAGCCGCCCGACGGAGGCCGACCGTGCCGAAGCGCAGCGCCTGTTCCAGTCGATTGCTGGCAACCGGGGCTTTTACGAGCAGCTGGCGCTGGAAGAGCTGGGCCAGCGCGTCACCCTGCCGCCGGCGCCCGCCCCGCTGACCGACGCCGAAAAAGCCACCGCCCGCGCCAACCCCGCGCTGCAACGCGCCCTGCAGGCCATTGCCATCGGCCTGCGCTCCGAGGGCGTGCGCGAGTGGAACTACGCCATCAACATGCACCAGCGCGGCGGCATGAGCGATCGCGAACTGCTGGCCGCCGCCGACCTGGCCTGCCAGCGCGAGGTCTGGGACCGCTGCATCAACACCAGCGAGCGCACCCGCGCCGTGGTGGACATGGGCCAGCGCTTTCCGATGCCGTTTCGCAGCCAGGTCGTGGCCCGCAGCCAAGGCATTGGCCTGGACCCGGCCTATGTCTATGGCCTGATCCGCCAGGAAAGCCGCTTCATCATGGATGCGCGCTCGCACGTCGGGGCGTCGGGCCTGATGCAGGTGATGCCCGCCACCGCCAAATGGACGGCCAAAAAGATCGGCCTGACCGACTTCACGCCCGAGCAGATTTCCGACCGCGACACCAACATCACCATCGGCACCGCGTACCTGAAGCTGGCGCTGGACGACTTTGCCGGCTCCATGCCGCTGGCCGCCGCTGCCTACAACGCTGGCCCGGGCCGCCCACGCAACTGGCGCAACGGCCCGGTGCTGGACGCCGCCATCTGGGCCGAAAACGTGCCCTTTGCCGAAACCCGCGATTACGTGAAGAAGGTGCTGTCCAACACCACCAACTACGCCGCCCTCCTCACTGGCCTGCCGCAGTCGCTCAAGGGCCGCCTGGGCACCGTCGGACCTTGTATTCGCTATTGATTTAATAGCTAATACCGTTTGAATCTATTGGCTTAGAGTCACTTTTTATGCAAGAAATCCAATCCGACAATGACACCCCCCTGGCCTGGGGCGACCAGTACCTGCTGGGCTACGGCCCCATCGACGAGGTCCACGAGGAGTTCGTAACCCTGGTCGGCCAGATGCAGACCGCGCCCGACGCCGAATTGCCCGCGCTGCTCGACCGCTTTGCCGAACACCTACAGCAGCATTTCGAGATGGAAAACACCTGGATGGTGGAGACCGAGTTCCCGCCCCGCGATTGCCACATCGACGAGCATGCTGCCGTCATGAAGTCCGTGGGCGAGGTGCGTGAGATCCTGGCCGAGGGCCATTTCGACGTGGCCCGCGACCTGGTGGCGGCGCTGGCCAAGTGGTTCCCGCAGCATGCCGACCAGCTCGACTCGGCGCTGGCGCACTGGATGTTCAAGCGCAGCATGGGCGGCAAGCCCGTGGTGATTCGCCGGGGCCTGACGCTACGCTGAATCCGAATCGGCTCCGGTTCAAGGGCAGGGCAGGGGGGGCGGGTCTTCGCTCCCGCCTTGCAGCGCCTGTTGCCGGCGCTCTTCGGCATACAGGCGATAGACCTCGTCGATGACCGCGCGCAAGAGGCGAATGTCGGGCGACTGGTCATTGGCCCGCGTGTTCATGATGATGGGCGACACCGCGTTGGCTTCGGTCAGCGGGCGATAGACGACCTCGTCGCGGCGCAGCTTTTGCATGCCCGAGGGCACCACGCACACGCCCAGCCCCGACGCGACCAGGCCCAGCGCGGTTTGCACCTCTTGCACCTCATGCACGCCTGCGGGCTCCACGCCCAGGTCGCGGTACAGCGACAGCACATGGTCGGCATAGCTGGGGCGCGGTTTTTGCGGGTAGGTCACCAGCAGGTGGGGCGCCGCTTCGGCCAGGCTGATGGGGCCGCGCTGCTGTGCCAGCGGGTGCTCCATGGGGATGGCCAGCACCAGCCGTTCCTCGCGCAACACTTCGCGCCGGATTTGGGGGTCATCCAGCCGGATGCGGCCAAAACCCACGTCGATCTGGCCTGCCAGCAGGGCTTCCATTTGCTGCACGGTGGTTTGCTCGACCAGCACCAGGTCGGTGTGCGGGTTGCGCGCCCGAAAAATCCGCACGATCCGAGGTAGGGCACCGTACATGGTGGTGGGCACAAAGCCGATCACCAGCCGCCGGTCCATCTTGGCGATGCGCCGGGTCATGGTGGTCATCTCCTGGATCTGCTCGATGACGCGCACCGCCCGGGCATGGAAGAACCGTCCCGCCTCGGTCAGCCGCAGTGGCCGGCTGTCACGTTCCAGCAACTGCACGCCCAGCTCGTCCTCCAGCTGCTGAATCTGCCGGCTCAGCGGTGGCTGCGAGATGTGCAGCCGTTCCGCCGCCCGGGTAAAGCTGCGTTCCTCGACGACGGCAATGAAGTATTTGAGCTGGCGCAAGTCCATGGGGAGATTTTATTTTTGAAGGAATGCGTTGAAAGCGGGTTCCTTCGCGCCAAGCCGGCTTGGGTCACGCCCTGCCTACACGCCAGGCGACCACATCTGAAGATGGATGGTCAAAAGTGGCTTGAGGCCAATAAACACCAGCGGTAATAGCTCTTAAAAAGAGAGCGTTTTTGCCCCTGCAAGCTCGGACCTCACCCGTGCATGGCCTGCTGCGCTGCCTTGGCCAGAAAACCCGAGCGCGTCAGATGGTGGGCGCTGGCGTAAGCGTCGATCTGCTGCACCAGGTGGGCCGGCAGGCTGATGTTGAGCCGCACCGGCTTGGTGTCGATTCGGGTCAGGTCAATGTCCACCAGCATCCAGACACCGCCTTGGTAATCGGGGTGCTTGGCCAGTTGTTCCAGGGGCGTGGGCGGTGGCACGGTCTCGGGCTCGCCGTGGAAATGCGCTTGCACGGCCTCCTGGATGGCCGCAGGCAGATCGGCCCATTCGTCCGCCGCCGAAAAACAGCCGGGAAAGTCCGGAAAGGTCACACCGTGGGCCTCGTGTGCGTTGCCCACATGCACATAGACGGGATACAGCATGGTTGCTCCTGGGGTGGCCCTCACAGGCCGGCTTGTTTGAGGATGCTGCGCACCGTGGCGAGCAGCAGGTCTTTCTTGGGATGTGGCACCGTGACCTTGCCAGGCTTACTGGGGTGCTTGAACTGGTGATGCGATCCCACGACATGCACCAGATACCAACCATCGGCCTTGAGTTGCTTGATGAGGTCCGCGCTTTTCATGGCCAAATATTACACATTCATACACAAGACCAACGAATGTGGCGTTCCTTCCACGGGCCAGTTTTACCGCTGGTTGCTGGGCTGCGAGCTGTGCTTTATCGATAAAAAGGTATCGAAAGCATCCAAAACAGTCTGCAAGCATGCGAAGATTGCCGGCATCATTTGCGCGTTCCCAGCCGGTTGGCGGGGCGCAGTGCCCCGGGGCATTAGGGTTTCAACCCTGCGCATTCCCGCCCAAAAAGACTACAAATAAAAAACAGGCCCGCAACCACGGGTTTATCAGGAGACAACGCCTTGACCAGTATCCCCAGTCACGTCCTTTGACAGCCCCGGCGGCCCACCTGGCCCGCCCGGCTCGCTGCATCTCCTCCTCTTTCTTGTTTTGAGCTTGTTGCCGATGCCGTGCTCCTGTGCGCGGCGGCAGCCCCGAGCATCGTTTTATCGTTTTTCATCCCTTGCATTCAGGAGACAACACCATGCAACACCGCAGAACCTTCACCCTGGTCGCCGCTGCAGCCGCCGCCGCACTGGCGGTGCCCGCCGCCTTTGCCCAGGCTCCCGCCAAGATCAAGGTCGGCCTGATGCTGCCCGCCACCGGCACCTTTGCCGCTCTGGGCACCGCCATCGAAAACGGTTTTAAGCTGTACGTGAACGAGCAGGGCGGCAAGATCGCCGGCCGCGAGGTCGAGTTCGTCAAGGTGGACGATGAATCCGATCCCGCCAAGGCGACCGACAACGTCAACAAGCTGATCAAGCGCGACAACGTGGACGTGCTGGTGGGCACCGTGCACTCGGGCGTGGCGATGGCCATGGCCAAGGTCGCCAAGCAGACCGGCACCCTGCTGATCGTGCCCAACGCCGGCGCCGACGCCGTGACCGGCCCCATGTGCGCGCCCAACATCTTCCGCAGTTCCTTCTCGAACTGGCAGCCCGGCTACGCCATGGGCGAGGCCATGGCCGCCAAGGGCCACAAGAAGGTCGTGACCATTACCTGGAAGTACGCGGCGGGCGACGAGTCGGTCGGCGGCTTCAAGGAAGCCTTCGAGAAGAAGGGTGGCAAGGTCGTCCAGGAGCTGACCCTGCCCTTCCCGAACGTGGAATTCCAGGCCCTGCTGACCCAAATCGCCGCAGCCAAGCCCGATGCGGTCTATACCTTCTTCGCGGGGGGCGGTGCGGTGAAGTTCGTCAAGGACTACGCAGCGGCGGGCCTGAACAAGACCGTGCCCCTGTATGGCGCTGGCTTCTTGACCGATGGCACGCTGGAAGCCCAGGGCGCCGATGCCGAGGGCCTGCTGACCACGCTGCACTACGCCGATGGCCTGAACACCCCGCGTGACCAGAGCTTCCGCCTGGCCTACGCCAAGGCCTTCAAGCTGCAGCCCGACGTGTACGCCATGCAGGGCTACGACGCCGCGCAGATCCTGGCCGTCGGTGCCCAGGCCGTCAAGGGCGACCTGGGCAAGAAGGCCGAGTTTGCCGAGGCCGTGCGCAAGGCCAAGTTCGACAGCCCGCGCGGTGCCTTCACCATGTCCAAGTCGCACAACCCGGTGCAGGACATCTACCTGCGCCAGGTCAGCGGCAAGGAAAACAAGATGGTGGGCATCGCTTCCAAGGCCCTGGCCGATCCTGGCCGCGGCTGCCGCATGTAAGCAAGCTCCGTGGTGCCCCGGGGCGGTGGTCCTGCCGCCCGCTCGCCCCGGCGAGCCACTGGGCGCTTCTCCTTCAATGTTTCAGTGGGTCGTGACCGTTCGGTGGCGGCCCCGGATGAGCTTCGCGTATGGACTTCTCCACTTTTCTGATCCAGTGCCTGAACTCGCTGCAGTACGGGCTGCTGCTGTTCCTGGTGGCCTCCGGGCTGACGCTGATCTTCGGCATCATGGGCGTGATCAACCTCGCCCACGGCAGCTTCTACATGATCGGCTCCTACATGGCCTATGCGCTGGCGCCCATCGTGGCAGCCAGCTTTGGCGGGGGTTTTTTTGCAACGATGTTCGTTGGCGTGGTGCTGGGCATCGTGCTGGGCTATGTCCTGGAATGGGCCTTCTTCAGCTTCCTGTACGAGCGCGAGCATTTGCAGCAGGTGCTGATGACCTATGGCCTGATCCTGGTGTTCGAGGAACTGCGCTCCATCCTGGTGGACGACGACGTGCACAGCGTCAACGTGCCCGACTGGCTGGCTGGCTCCTTCCCCTTGGGTGATGTGATGACCTACCCGGTGTACCGCCTGTTCATCTCGGGCGTGTGTCTGGCACTGGCGCTGGGCATGTACTTTGTCTTCACCCGTACCCGCCTGGGCATGACGATTCGCGCCGGTAGCAACAACCGTGAGATGGTCCAGTCCTTGGGCGTGGACATCCAGTTCCTCTATCGCGTGGTGTTTGCGGCGGGCGTGGCGATTGCCGTGCTGGCGGGCATGGTCGCGGCGCCGGTGTCTTCGGTCTATCCGGGCATGGGCAACCAGGTGCTGATCATCTGTTTCGTGGTGGTGGTGATCGGTGGCATTGGCTCGATCAAGGGCGCTTTGGTGGCGGCTTTGCTGATTGGCATCGTGGACACCTTCGGCAAGGTGCTGGTGCCACAGGCAGCTGGCGTGCTGGTCTATGTGCTGATGGCGCTGATCCTGCTGTGGAAACCCGATGGCCTGTTCAAGGCCGGTTGAGCAAGGGACGTTTTTCCATGAATTCCAATCAATTGCGTTTCGTCGGGGCGGCTTTGTTCGTCCTGGCGCTGTATCCCCTGTTTGGCGGCAGCTTTGGGCTGGACCTGGTCAGCAAGATCATGGTGTACGCCATCTTGGCGCTGAGCCTGGAGCTGCTGGTGGGCACCACCGGCCTGGTCTGCTTTGGCCAGGCGGCCTTTTTTGGCATTGGCGCCTATGCCGCCGTGCTGCTGACGCCTTCGACCGGCCCGGCCTCCATGGTCTGGCTGCTGCCGGCCAGCATCCTGGCCGCCGGGGTCTTCGCCTTGCTGGTGGGCGCCTTGTCGCTGCGCACCAAGGGCGTGTACTTCATCATGGTCACGCTGGCGTTTGCGCAGATGGCCTATTACGTGGTGCACGACACCCCGCTGGGTGGCGGCACCGATGGCATCTACCTGAACGACTTGCCCACGCTGTTCGGCATGGACCTGGGCAACCCCCAGACGCTGTATGCGCTGATCTGGGTGAGCCTGGTGCTGGTGCTGGGTTTCCTGTCGCTGCTGCAGCGCTCGCGCTTTGGCCGTGCGCTAGCGGGTATCCGCGTGAACGAGCAGCGCATGCGCGCCACCGGGTTCTCGACCTATCCCTACAAGTTGTCCGCTTTTGTGATCTCGGGCTGTTTGGCCGGATTCGCGGGCTTCCTGTTCGCGGTCAAGGATGGCTTCGTCAACCCGGAAATGATGAGCTGGCACCTGTCGGGCGCATTGCTGATCATGATCATCTTGGGCGGCCTGGGCCACCTGCATGGCGCTTTGGTGGGGGCCTTTGCCTTCACGCTGCTGCAGGAGTTTTTCAAGGCCGATGCGGTGTTTGGCGACTTTGCCAAGCACTGGCACCTGGGCCTGGGCTTGAGCATCATCGCCTGCGTGGCCTTGCTGCCGCAGGGGCTGGTGGGCATTCCCAAACAGATTCGAGAACGCCTGATGGGCAAGGACGAAATTCCTGTCGATGAACTCGCAACGGAGAACTCCCATGGCAGCCACTGAGGTTTTGCTGCGCGCCACCGAGATCACCCGCCGCTGGGGCGGATTGGTGGCCGTCAACAAGGTGTCGCTGGCGCTCAAGCGCGGCACCGTGCACGCGGTGATCGGCACCAACGGGGCTGGCAAGTCCACGCTGATCAACATCCTGTCCGGCGAGATTCCGCCGTCGGACGGCAAGGTGGAGCTGCTGGGCCAGGACGTGACCGAATGGCCCCAGCCCCAGCGCGCCCGCGCCGGCCTGGGCCGCAGCTACCAGCGCAACACGATCTACACCAGCTTCAGCGTGTTTGAGAACTGCCGCCTGGCCGCCCAAGCGCGCACGCCCAAGCCCTGGTTCTGGTGGCAGGACGCCCAGCACTGCGAGGCCAGCACCGAGGCGGCTCTGGCATCTGCCAAGCGCGCCGGTCTGGGCAATTGCCTGGACCGCGAGGCCGGCCTCTTGTCCCACGGGCAAAAGCGCCAGCTGGAAATCGCGATGTGCCTGGCCACCGCCCCCGAAGTGTTGCTGCTGGACGAGCCCCTCGCCGGCATGGGCGCCGAGGAAACCGAGCGCATGCTGGCCTTGCTGGAAGAGCTGAAAAACGGCCACGCAATCATGCTGGTGGAGCACGACATGGATGCGGTCTTCCGCATTGCCGATGAGATCACCGTGATGGTCAACGGCACCCGGATTGCCAACGGCACCCCGGACGAGATCCGCAACAGCAAGGAAGTGCAGGACGCCTACCTGGGAGGCCATTGAGCCATGAAAGACACCGAAATCCTTCTGGAAGCCACCGACATCCACGCCTGGTACGGCTCTAGCCATGTCCTGCATGGCATTGATGTGCAGATCCGCCGGGGCGAGACCCTGGGCCTGCTAGGCCGCAACGGCATGGGCAAGAGCACCCTGATCCGCTCGCTGCTGGGCCACGTTAAGCAGCGCAGCGGCCAGATCACCATCCTGGGCCAGGAAGCCTCCAAGGCCTCGCCGCATGAGGTCTCCCGCATGGGCGTGGCCTATGTGCCCGAGGGGCGTGGCGTGTTCACCAACCTCAGCGTGCGCGAGAACCTGGTCATGGCCGCCCGCCACGGCGTGAACGGCAACCACGACTGGACCTACGAGCGCGTGCTGGACACCTTCCCGCGTCTCAAGGAGCGCCTGACCAATCTGGGCGGCCAGCTCTCCGGCGGTGAGCAGCAGATGCTGTCGATCGGCCGCGCGCTGATGACCCACCCCGAGCTGATCATTCTGGACGAAGCCACCGAGGGCCTCGCCCCGCTGATCGTGGCCGACATCTGGCGCGTGATTGGCGACATCCGCGCCAGCGGCATCGCCACGCTGATCGTGGACCGCGACTACCGCAAGGTGCTGGCCCACGCCGACCGTGCCCTGGTGCTGCAAAAGGGCGTGGCCGTGTTGCAGGGCGCTGCGCAGGACGTGGCGAACAGCGAGGAGCTGTCGGGTTATCTGGGTCTGTAAGCAAACCGGCTGCAAGCCCCTGTTTACGGGCGGTACTAGCTATTAAATATATAGCTAGTACCGCCCGATTTCATTGGGCTAGAGGCTTAAAACGCCATGATTTTCAGGCCGCGCTGCTCACAGAGCGCGCAGCACGGCGCGGACCGGGCTGGCGTCGGCGGTCATCAGCTTGAGGGGCAGGGCGATCAGTTCGTAATCGCCTTCGGGTACGGCATCCAGCACCAGGTTTTCCAGCACGCGCAGGCCACGTTGGCGCACGGCCTGGTGGCTGTCCAGCGTTGCACTGTCAGCGGGGTCGATGCTGGCGCTGTCAATGCCGATCAGCCGCACGCCCCGGTCCGCCAGGGCATGGACGGTGTCCGGGTGCAGGGCGGGCAGGGCCGGGTCCCAGCGGTCCACGGGCATCCGGGCGTAGCAGCGCACCAGCACGCGCGGGGGCAGGTCCGCCAGCGCATGGGCCAGGTGGTCCAGCGTGACGAGCGTGCCCAGGGAGCCACGGTCGATGGCATGGATCACCCGGCAGCGACCCAGGAAGGGGGCCAGGTCGAGCTGGCCGGCACTTTGGCCTTCCGGGTCGTAGTGCAGCGGCGCATCGGCGTGCGTGCCCAAATGGGCCGAGAGTGTCAGGCTGGCCACGTTGACCGGGCAGTCAGGGGCGAGGGTGGCGCTCCAACGCTGCGCGTAGGGCGTGTCGCCCGGAAACACCGGGCTGCCGGGCTGGATCGGCGCGGAAATGTCCCACAGGGTCGTCATGGCGGCGACGCTCAGTTCTGGCGCTCAAGCATTGAGCAGCGCATCGTCCTGCACCCGGGCGGCGCCGCTGCGCAGCAGGTCTTGCACCAAGCTGTTCTGCCAGGCCTGGCGGTCCTGGGTGTCGAAATACCGGGCGTGGACGTCGGTCATGTAAGGGGTGGCGGCCAGCCAACGGTGCAGCTCGTCCAGGCCGATGCGTTGCCATTCCAGCAGCTTGTACTTGAGCAAGACCTTGGCGGCATACAGCGCATGCTTGCGCGGGTCTTGGGCAAAACCGTCCAGGCGCCGCCGGGCGGTGGCCAGCGCGGCGGGCAGGTCGGTGAACATCCGGCCATGGCCCGGGAGGACGGTGCGTGGCTGCAGGCGCTCGATCAGGTCCAGGGTGTCGGCCACCGCCTCGAAGGCGTCTTCGCCGTCCAGCTCGGGGAAGACCACGCCAAAGCCGTTTTCCCAGAGGGCGTCAGCGGAGATCAGCACCTGGTACTCGGGCTCCCAGAGCACGATGGAATGGGTGTCGTGGCCGGGGGCGGCATGCACCTCCCAGTCCCGGTCGCCCAGGCGCCAGCGGCTGCCGGGTTCCAGCACCGCATCGAAGGTGAAGCGCGGGCAGTCCTGGCCGGTGGGCGTATAGCTCAGCGCCACGGGGTCCCAGTCGCGCACCTGCGCAGCCTGACCAGGAGGAATGGCGGTGCGCAGTCCGGGGTAGTGGGCTTGTAGCCGGGCGTTGCCGCCGCAGTGGTCGCTGTGTAGGTGGGTGTTGAGCACCCAGTCCAGCGGTCGGCCGTTCAGGGCAGATTCGACCAACGCCAGGGTCTGGTCGGCATGGCTGCAATAGCCGGTATCCACCAGTGCGGTCTGCTCGTGGCCGATGAACAGGAGGTTGTTGGCCGACAGCCAGCCGCGTTCAAAGACGTACAGCTCGGGAGGGAGGTTGGGTGCAAGGCTGGGAGAAAGCATGGTGTGAGGGTGTTGTCAAATGACAAAGTCTTCGACCGAGTCACTGAAGGGGACGCCCTGGTGGTTGACAACCACCCGATCTCTGCCCATTTTCTTCGCTTCATACAAAGCCACATCCGCCCGATGAAGGACGTCGTCGGGATTGGGGTCCGTGACGAAAATCATCGCAACGCCAATGCTCATCGTGACAGAAATACGGTGCTCTCCGACGATGACCGGGGCTTTTCGCAGTTCGGCGCAAAGGCGTTGCGCGGACTGTTCGGCATTCCCCAAATTGGTTTCGGGCAGTAGCACACCAAATTCCTCCCCTCCGAGGCGGCCAACCGTATCGCATTCTCGGATGAGCTGTTGAAGGATATTGGCGACATGTTTCAGGACGGCATCGCCCGCGGCGTGCCCATGGGTGTCATTGATTTTCTTGAAAAAATCAATGTCCATCATCAGCACCGAAGAGCAGGTTTCAGGATAGCGTTTGACGCGAGAAATCTCCCTCTCTAGTTTTTCCAAGAAACTTCGTCGGTTGTTCAATCCCGTCAGCGCATCCGTGGTGGCAAGGGTGGTCAGCATGACCTCCATTTGTTTCCTGGCAGAGATGTCGGTGTGGGTTCCCACCATGCGCAGTGGCTTTCCATCCGGGGCCCTGGCGATCACCATGCCCCGATTCAGGATCCATTGCCAGCTTCCATCTTTGGAGGCGATTCGGTGCTCCTGCACATAGAAAGCCGTCTCACCCCGGAAGTGTTTTTCCAGGCTGTCGATGGCTTCCTGAAGGTCGTTAGGGTGGATGCGCTTTTTCCATTCATCGATGTTGGTGCTGAGTTCGGCGTTTTCATGGTCCAGCATCGTTTTCCCCCCCAGGGAAAACAAAATGCTGTTGTTGACCAAATTCCAGTCCCAAACGCCATCGCCTGCTGCCCCGAGTGCGAGACGCCACCGTTCCTCGTTGTCGGTCAGGCGTCGCTCTTGCGCCATCCGCTGCTTGATGGACCGATAGTTCATATAGCCAATCAGCAAAAGCAGCACGGAAATGCCAGAAGCCGCCAAAAACGCTCTGGACCGCTGCTCATGGTAGGGGCGCAGCATCTCTGCCATGGCGTGGCCCACCAGCACCACCAAGTTGTGCCCTTCGACTTTGCGCCAGGCAAACATGCGGTTGACCCCATCGACCTGGGACATCCTTTCATACGCCCCAAACTCAGGAGGGAGGGGGGATAGAAAGGGGGCTTCTGTGAGGCTTTTTCCCAAGGCACTTTCAGGGTTGGGGTGTCTGGATAAGATTTCTCCCTCTTGGCGCACCACGCCGATGCTGCTGTCCTCAGGGAATTGAATGGATCGGTAGAAGCGGCTGAAATATTCAGGCGAAACCGAAAGAACGATCACGCCAGAAAATTGGCCCTCCTTGTCGTACAGGGGACGTGTGAACTGAATGGACCAGCGTTTCGATACCCGCCCCAGGACGGGTTTGCTGATAAACAGCTCATCGACGCTGCGTTGTCGATGGACCTGAAAGTGCTCCCGATCACTGAGATCGACCGGCTTGACCGATTGCTCCAGGCTGGAAAACACGAGCATTCCATTCGCATCGATGATGGCCACCTGGAAGGCCAGTTCTTTCTTCAGATAGTCCTGACGTTGTCGTACCGCCTTCGCAAAGTGATTTTTATCGTTTGTCCATCCATCTCGAAGATCGACCAGCGCCACATCAATCGTTTTGACCGACGACTCGATCTGCATGGAGAAAGCCAAGGCGAGGTTCGTCAGGTCGTTATGGGTTTTGACAAGAATGTCTTTTCGGGCACGTTCCAGATCGAACAGGATTCCCGCCCATAAGACGATGAGAAGAATGCTCACCAAGCCGAAGGACTTCACAAAGTGGGCGCTGCGCCGCACCTGGGTCAGGATGGAGTTAATTTTTGTTCTCCATGAAGTTGTTCGACCAAAATTTAAATCACTTCGGGATGGGGGGGCATCTCACCATTTCATGGCCGGGCAATTTCGATGCGGTTGCGTCCCTGGCCCTTGGCCTGGTAGAGCGCTTGGTCCGCCTGGTTGATCAGTGTTTCGAGCGTCTGGCCACCGTCGCTGCGCTGGTGGGTGGCCACGCCGATGCTGACGGTGCACAGCGGCAAGCGCGGATCGGCCGAGCGGCTGTCCAGAATGCGTTGGGCCACGACCTGGGCCTGGGCCGCGTCGGTGTGGGGCAGCAGCAGCACAAATTCCTCGCCACCGTAGCGGCCGAACAGGTCGGTCTGGCGCCGCTGGGCTTCCACGCGCAGGGCAAAGTCGCGCAACACCGCATCGCCCACCAGGTGGCCATGGGTGTCGTTGACCTGCTTGAAATGGTCCAGGTCCATCATCAGCACGGACATGGGCTGGCCTGTACGACTGGCCCGTGCCAGCTCCACTTCGCCCTGAGAAAACAGCGCGCGGCGGGTGAGGGCACCGGTCAGCGAGTCGTGCGTGGCCAGATTTTCCAACTCCGATTGCAGGGCCTTGGCGGCCAGCAGCACGAAGCCGATGCTCAGCATCAGCAATCCGATGCACATGCCCAGGATGTAAAGGTTCTGGAAGAAGGTGGAATCGAACAGGCCTTGTCCCACAGGCACCTGGGTGGCGGTGGCCATGCGCAGCAGCGTGACCAGGGCCATCACCAGGCTGACCAGCAGGGTGAAGCGGCCCGCAAAATGACTGCGCGCGTGCCGGAACAGCACCCAGGCCATGCTCAGGAAATACCCCCCCAGCAGTCCGCTGATGACCAGGGTGCGCATGCCGTAAGAGGGGGTTACCAGCGACCACCAGAGCATCGCTGGCAATCCGATGCCGAGGATGGGCAAGAGCCGAGTCCACCTCGGGCGTGCCAAGCCAAAGTGCCGGAACGTGCCTTCGACCATCAGATCGCTGCCAGCAAGCAACACCAGGTTCGCCGGTACCAATACCAGGTGGATGGGCACGAGCCCCTGCAGTCCAAACAACAGGGAGGACAAGCCTGCCAGCAAGGGCCCCAGTGCCCAATGCCCCATCCCCCGGATGCTGGGGGGATAGCTTTTGCGCAGAAAAAACAAGACCAGCGATAGCAGCATGCCCATGCCGCTGGTCAGAAAAACAACCGTGCGCAGGTCAAAGGCGTACATGGTGAAGCGCTGTAGGGGGATTCGGTCGGAGTGTAGTCAGCCCACCGCCCGCCAAGCGCTGGTTAACCGCCGGTTTTTGCCCGCAATTCGCGCCGCAGGATCTTGCCGACATTTGTTTTCGGCAACTCGTCGCGGAACTCGATGTGCTTGGGCCGCTTGTAACCCGTCAGGTTGTCGTGGCAGTAGCGCAGCACGTCCTGCTCGGTCAGGGCGGGGTCGCTGCGCAGCACGAAGACCTTGATCGCTTCGCCCTGCTTTTCGTCGGGCACGCCAATCGCTGCGCATTCCAGCACCCCGGGGCACAGCGAGACCACCTGCTCGATCTCGTTGGGATAGACGTTGAAGCCGCTGACGATGATCATGTCCTTCTTGCGGTCCACGATGCGGAAATAGCCCTGGGCGTCCATGGTGCCCAGGTCGCCGGTGCGCAGGTAGCCGTCGGCGGTAAAGGCCTTGGCGGTTTCTTCTGGCTGCTGGTAGTAGCCGGTCATCACATTGGGGCCACGGATGCACAGCTCGCCCACGCTGCCCAGCGGCAGGTCCTGGCCGGCATCGTCCTTGATCACCATGTCAATGCCAGGCAGCGGCAGGCCGATGGAGCCGGTGAACTGGGTGTTGGTGACCGGGTTGTTGGTGCCGATGGCGCAGGTCTCGCTCATGCCCCAGCCTTCGATCATGGTGCTGCCGGTGACCTTTTGCCATTGGCGTGCTGTGCCTTCGGTGGCCGCCATGCCGCCGGCCTGCGAGATGCACAGCTGCGAGAAATCCACGCTCTTGAAGTTCGGCTGTTGCAGCAGCGCATTGAACAGCGTGTTCACCGCCGGCAGCAGGTGGAAGGGCCGTTGTTTCAGCACTTCGACGAACTTGGGAAAGTCGCGCGGGTTGGGAATCAGCGACAGGCTGGAGCCCTGGCGCAGCGCCAGCAGGCACAGCGTGAGCGCGAAGATGTGATAGAGCGGCAGCGCGGCAATCTGGTGGATCTTGCTGGCCTCGCCCACCTTGGCCAGCGCGGGGGTGAACCAGGCCTCGGCCTGCAGCGTGGCGGCGACGATGTTGCGGTGTGTGAGCACCGAACCCTTGGACAGGCCAGTGGTGCCGCCGGTGTATTGCAGGAAGGCGATCGAGTCCAGCGTGGCCGGGCAGGGCGCCAGTGTGCGGCGCGCGCCCAGGGCCAGGGCTTGTTTGAAGCTCACTACCTGGCGGCCCTGCGTCAAGGGCAGTTCATAGGCGGGCACCATCTTGGCCAAGTGTCGCACCGCGAAGGTGATCCAGCGCCCATACCAGGGCCCCAGCAGATCGCCCATGGCGGCCATCACCACATGCTGGATGGCGGTGTCCTCCACCACTTCGCACAGGGTGTGGGCAAAGTTTTCGAGGATCACGATGGCCGTTGCGCCCGAATCCTTGAGCTGATGCGCCAGCTCGCGGGCGGTGTAGAGCGGGTTGACGTTCACGCAGGTGTAGCCCGCCCGCAGCACGGCCGCCATGGTCACGGCGAACTGCGGCACGTTGGGCAGCATGATCGCCACCCGCGCGCCGGGCGCCAGCCCCAGGCCCTGCAGGTAGGCGCCTAGCGCAGTGGAGAGCCGGTCCAGCTGGCGGTAGCTCATCCAGCGGTCCATGCAGACCGAAAACGGTTTGTCGGCATGCTGACGGAGGGATTCCTCCAGCAAATGCGCGACAGAGCGGTAGGTCTCGGGCTGTACCTGGTGGGGTACGCCGGGCGGGTAGCTAGCGAGCCAGGGGCGGTCCATGGGCGTCGTCCTTGAGAGGGGTTCCGATGCGGGCCATTCTCTCCCGCTTCTCGCCTCTTTGCCGTTGGGGCTTGCCCCAAGGGCCGCGCCTGTCCGTCCCCCGGGCGACAGCCCTGAGCGTCTCAGTCCGCTGCAGCGGCGGCGATCACGCCCCGGCGTACCTGGTCGCGTTCCAGCGACTCGAACAGCGCTTTGAAGTTTCCCTCGCCAAAGCCGTCGCGGTAGTTGCCCTTGCGCTGGATGAACTCAAAGAACACCGGCCCCAGCATGGGGGTCGAGAAAATCTGCAGCAGCAGGCGCGGTGTGCCGTCGGCCGTGGTGCCATCGAGCAGGATGCCGCGCGACTGCAGCTCGCCCACGGGCTGGCCGTGGCCGGGCAGGCGGCCTTCCAGCATCTGGTAGTAGATGTCGTTAGGGGCGGGTGCCATGGGCACGCCAGCCATCTGCAGCTGGTCCACCGTGTCCAGGATGTCGTCGCAGATCAGCGCAATGTGCTGGATGCCCTCGCCGTTGAACTGCATCAAAAACTCCTCGATCTGGCCGCCGCCCTGCTTGGCTTCTTCGTTGAGCGGGATACGGATCTTGCCGTCGGGCGCGGTCATGGCCTTGGAGGTCAGGCCGGTGTACTCGCCCTGGATGTCGAAATAGCGGATTTCGCGGAAATTGAACAGCTTTTCGTAGAAGTTGGCCCAAAAGCCCATGCGGCCCCGATAGACGTTGTGCGTCAGGTGGTCGATCTCCAGCAGGCCGTGGCCAGCCGGGCGACGGTCCACCCCCTCGATCCATTCAAAGTCGATGTCGTAGATGGACTTGCCGTCCTCGAAGCGGTCGATCAGGTACAGCGGCGCGCCGCCAATGCCCTTGATCGCGGGCAGGCGCAGCTCCATCGGGCCGGTGGGAATCTCGATGGGCTGGGCGCCCAGCTCCAGCGCGCGCTTGTACGCCTTGTGGGCGTCCTGCACACGGAATGCCAGCCCGCAGGCGGAGGGGCCATGCTCGGCGCCAAAGTAGGCCGCCTGGCTGTGCGGCTCGCGGTTCAGGATGAAGTTGATGCCGTTCTGGCGGTACAGCAGCACGTCCTTGGAGCGGTGCCGGGCGACCAGGGTGAAGCCCAGTTTTTCGAACACCGGCTCCAGCACGCCCGGGGTGGGCGAGGTGAATTCGACAAATTCAAAGCCCATCAGGCCCATGGGGTTGCCCCAGGCTGGGGCGGCGGTCGCAAGGGGCGTGGCGGTGGTGGTCATGCAGGTCTCCAGATCCATTCGTGGGGCCCCCGGAATGAGGGCATGGGGCTGGACTGTAGAAGCAGGCCGGCGCAGGTTTTTCGCAAAAACAGGCGGCTTGGGCTATTTGGTGCAGGATTTCTGCATTTATCCGTTTTCTGGCACAGTTCTTTGCCTTTGAAGGGTGATTTGAAGGTGTTTTCATGCAGCGCTATCCCGAACTCGACAAGCTCGACCGCGCCATCCTGCGCCGGCTGCAGGACGACGGCCGCGCTACCTGCGAAGCCATCGGCGCGGAGGTGGGGCTGTCGCCCAGCACGGTGCTGCGGCGGATCAAGCGCCTGGAAGACGCTGGGGTGATTGCCCGCTACGTGGCCTTGGTGCCGCCCGAAGCCGTGGGTCTGGGCCTGACGGCCTACCTGAACGTGCGCCTGGAAAAGCACACCGAAACCCACAAGCGCAACCCCATGGATCTGTTCCGCGCCAGCGTGCAGACCTGGCCCGAGGTGGTGGAATGCGCCGCGCTCACTGGCGAAATGGACTTTCTGCTGCGCGTGGTCGTGGCCGACATGGCCCACTACAGCCGCTTCATCATGGACACCCTGCTCAAGCACCCCAGCGTGCAGGACTGCAAGACCAGTTTCGTGCTGGACCGGGTCAAGACCACGACGGTGATGCCGCTGTGATGCATCCCTGTGACGCCCCCTTGATCCCGTGATGCGCTCAGGGTTGCTATTGATTTAATAGCTGGTAGCGCAGTTTGTATGCGCCATAGGCGGATTTTTACCCATGGTGCAGATTTCCGGGTTCTGTGGTAATGTTGCGCCGCAGCAAAAATCACGGAAAATATCAGGGTTAACCCTAATATCCAGGAAATAGGAATTGCCATGAGCCCGATCTCCGAACCGCTTTCGTCTTCTGCAGGTCCCGCGCCTGCGAAGCCCCCGGCGCGCCGCCCGGGTGTGGTGCCTATCCGCTCCCTGGGCCCGTCCTACCGTGAGCGCATCACCGCCCATTTGCTTCAATTGGAGCCCGCAGACCGGTATCTGCGCTTTGGCTACCCGGCCACCGACGAGCAGATCCGCCGTTACGCCGAGGGCCTGAACTTCGAGCGGGACGAGATTTTTGGTATCTACAACCGCCGGCTGGAGCTGATCGCGATGGCCCACCTGGCCTTTGCCGACGATCCTGAGCACCAGTCCTGCGCCGAGTTTGGGGTCTCCGTGCTCAAAAAGGCCCGAGGGCAGGGCCTGGGTGCCCGGTTGTTCGATCGCGCCGTGATGCACGCGCGCAATGCCGGCGTCAACATGGTGTTCATCCACGCGCTGACCGAGAACACCGCCATGCTCAAGATCGCCCGCAACGCCGGTGCCGAAGTGCACCGCGACGGCTCTGAATCCGAGGCCTATTTGCAGATTCCTCCGGCGGACTTCGACTCCCGCGTCGGCGAGCTGGTGGTGCAGCAGTTCGCCGAAGTGGATTACCGCCTCAAGAAACAGGCCAAACAGTTTTGGGACTTTTTGGCCGGCGTCCAAGAAGTGCGCCGTGGCGTGCAAAACGCCCGGCACCAGTCGGGGGTGTGATCCTCTTGCCCATGGTGCGAGCGGGTCTGTCATCTTGATCCGCTATCCTTAGGGCCCCTTTCACTACCGCACGTCCTGCACTCCAAGACAGTGTCCGACCCCGCACCCGCGCGCCCTGCCGACAGGGAAGACAAGCGCAGTTTCCTGCAAAAACTGGCCGAATTCATCCATCCCGGCCCCGACTCCCCCGAAGAGCTGATCGAAACCCTGGCCGAGGCCGAGGACAACCAGGTGATCGGCGCCGACTCCCGGGTCATGATCGAGCGCGTGATCCGCATGGCCGACATGAGCGCCGGCGACGTCATGGTGGCCGCCCCGCGCATGGACTTGATTGACATCCACGCGCCCTTTGACGAAATGCTGTCGGTCGTCATTGGCACGGCCCATTCGCGTTTCCCGGTGTTCGAGGGCGAGCGCGAAAACATCATCGGCATCCTGCTGGCCAAGGACCTGCTCAAGCTGCAGCGCACCCCGGGGCTCAGCATCCGCGCGCTGCTGCGGCCGGCCACCTTTGTCCCCGAGAGCAAGGGCCTGCATGACCTGTTGCGCGAATTCCGCGGCAACCGCAATCACCTGGCGATCGTGATCGACGAGTTCGGCCGGGTGGCTGGCCTGGTCACGATCGAGGATGTGCTGGAGCAGATCGTCGGCGAGATCGAGGACGAATTCGACATCGGCGAGGACGAGGGTGACATCTTCGCCTTGGCCGATCACACCTTCCGCGTCAGCGGCGACACCCCCGTGGAGCGGGTGGCCGAGGCCTTTGGCATTGCGCTGGCGGGCAGCGACCCGGACGAACGCTTTGACACCATCGGCGGCCTGGTCGCGCACGAAATGGGCCATGTGCCCAAGCGGGGCGAGCACCTGCGGCTGTGCGGGCTGGACTTCACGGTCCTGCACACCAAGGGCGGCGCGGTGCGCTGGTTCAAGGTTTCCCGCGTGGACCAAAACGCCGCCGGCGCTTGAGCACCGCGATGTGGCGGCGGCAAGCAGCCCCCTGGGCGGGTTTTTGGCAAGGTGCGTTCTGGCCCGTGCTGGCGGGGCTGGCGCAGGCGGCTTCCCTGGCCTTACCCGGCAGCGGTGAGCCCGCCTGGGGATTGCAGCTGGCGGCGATGGCCATGCTTGCCTGGCTCTTGCACCGCGCCAAAACCCCGGGGCAGGGGGGCTGGATCGGCTTTGTGTTTGCCTGGGCCTGGCTGGTGGGCACCTTCTGGTGGCTGTTCATTTCCATGCACACCTACGGCGGCCTGGCCGCGCCGCTGGCGGTGCTGGCGGTGCTGGCGCTGGCGGCCTTCTTGGCCAGTTACTACGGGGTGGTTTCATGGCTTTTTTGCCGTCTAAGCCCCGAAAATCGTGCGGTACGTGCTCTCTTTTTCGGAGCAATCTGGACCCTGGCCGAGCTGGCGCGTGGTCAGTGGTGGACCGGTTTTCCCTGGGGTGCCGGTGGCTATGCCCATCCCGATGGTCCGCTGGCGCCGCTGGCCCGCTGGATCGGCGTCTATGGCCTGGGCGGTGTCGCCGCGGCGCTGGCCATGCTGGCGGTGCAGGTCCGCTGGCGTGATGCGCTCTCCCCTAAGGCCTGGTCGCTGGCTTTGGGTGCGGCAGCCTTGCTGGTTGGGGCGGCCTGGCAGCGCGACTGCGCGCTGGGCCTGTCGGACGATCCTGTCTGCCTGGCCGCCGCCCCGGTGAGTGCCGTGCAACCGCCCCCGCCGCTGGACCTGGCGCTGCTGCAGGGCAATATCCCGCAGGATGAGAAGTTTCAGCCCGGTTCCGGCGTGCCGCTGGCACTCGACTGGTATGCCCGCGCTCTGCGCGGTGCGTCGGCCTCGCTGGTGGTGGCGCCTGAGACCGCCATCCCCCTGCTGCCCGACCAGCTGATACCGGGCTACTTGGAAGACCTGGCAGCGCCCTTTGCCCAGGGCGGGCGGGCGGCGCTACTGGGCATTCCGCTGGGCAATGAGCGCCTGGGCTACACCAATTCAGTCCTGGGCTGGCGCGCCGGCGCGGCCACGCTGGAGACGGCCTACCGCTACGACAAGCACCACCTGGTGCCGTTTGGCGAGTTCATCCCGCCATTCTTCAAGTGGTTCACCCAGCTGATGAACATCCCGCTGGGCGACTTCAACCGGGGCGCCTTGGCCCCGCCGCCTTTTGCGTGGCGCGGTGAGCGCATCGCCCCTCACATCTGCTACGAGGATTTGTTCGGCGAAGAGCTGGCCGCACGCTTTGCCGACCCGGCCCGGGCGCCGACGGTGTTCGTCAACCTGAGCAACATCGCCTGGTTTGGCGATTCGCTGGCCATTGACCAGCACCTGCAGATCGGCCGTATGCGCGCGCTGGAGTTCGAGCGCCCGATGGTACGCGCGACCAACACCGGCGCCACCGCTGTGATTGATCACCGGGGCCAGGTCACCCACCGCTTGCCTTCCCAGGTGCGGGATGTCTTGCACGCGCAGGTCCAGGGCCGGGGGCAAGGTGGGGAGGGCATCACGCCCTACGCCTGGTGGGTGGCCCGCTGGGGCTTGTGGCCGCTGTGGGGCTTGGGGCTACTGGCCTTGCTCCTAGCGGCCTGGGCCAAACGCCAGTCCCGTTTGCGCCCGCAAGCGCTGCGCTGGCGCGGATAATGTCGCCCTGCAACTATTGCCAACCCTGATGATGGACCGTGCGGCGGGGCCGCGCGACGGAAGCGAGACCGAAAATGGCTGAATCTTTTTCCTATGAACAACTGATTGCCTCGGGCGAAGGCCGGCTGTTCACCCCCGACAGTGGCCGCCTGCCGCTGCCCCCCATGCTGATGTTCGACCGCATCACGCACATTGACGCCGATGGTGGCGCCCACGGCCTGGGCCGCATCGAGGCCGAGCTGGACGTCAAGCCCGACCTGTGGTTTTTTGCCTGCCATTTTCAGGGCGATCCCGTCATGCCCGGCTGCCTGGGCCTGGATGCCATGTGGCAGCTGATCGGCTTCTATCTGACCTGGCTGCGCCTGCCGGGCCGCGGCCGTGCGCTGGGCGCCGGCGAAGTCAAGTTCACCGGCGAAGTCGGCCCAGATGTGAAGCTGGTCAAGTACGAGATCGATATCAAGCGCGTCATCAAGCGCAAGCTGAACATGGCCATTGGCGATGCCCGCCTGCTGGCCGATGGCAAAGAGATTTACGTCGCCAACGACCTGCGCGTGGGCCTGTTCCTGCGCGAGGGCGACCAGCCTGGCGGAGGTGCCGCATGAAACGCCGCGTCGTCATTACCGGGGCTGGCATCGTTTCCTGCATCGGCAACGACCTGGCCACCGTCGAAACCTCGCTGCGCGAAGGCCGCTCCGGCATCCGCGCGATGCCCTCCTTTACCGAGCTGGGGCTGCGCAGCCAGGTCGCGGGCATCCCCGAGGTCAACCTCGAAGAGCGCATCGACCGCAAGCAGTTGCGCTTTATGGGCGATGCGGCGGCCTACGCCCAGCTCTCGCTGCAAGACGCCATCGCCCAAGCGGGCCTGACGCCCGAGCAGGTGTCGCACCCCCGCACGGGCTTGATCATGGGTTCGGGCGGCGGCTCGCCAGCCAACCAGATCGAGGCGGCCGACACCCTGCGCGAAAAAGGCATCCGCCGCGTGGGCCCTTACCAGGTCACGCGCTGCATGAGCAGCACCGTGTCCGCCTGCCTGTCCACCAATTTCAAGATCAAGGGCATCAACTACTCGATCACCTCGGCCTGCTCGACCTCCGCGCACTGCATTGGCGCAGCTGCTCAGCAGATCGCCTGGGGCCTGCAGGACGTGATGTTTGCCGGCGGCGGCGAGGAGCTGTCCTGGGGCATGGCCCTGCTGTTTGACGGCATGGGCGCCATGTCCAGCAAGTACAACGAGACCCCCGAAAAGGCCGCCCGTGCCTACGACGCGAACCGCGACGGTTTTGTGATCGCCGGCGGCGGCGGCGCAGTGGTGCTGGAGAGCTTGGAGCACGCCCAAGCCCGCGGTGCCACCATCCTGGCCGAAATCGTGGGCTTTGGCGCCACGTCGGATGGCGAAGACATGGTCGCCCCCTCGGGCGATGGCGCCATCGCTTGCATGAAGCAGGCGCTGGAAGGCCTGGAGGGCCCGGTGGACTACATCAACACCCACGGCACCTCCACTCCAGTGGGCGACATGCAAGAAGTGCGCGCCATGCGTGCGCTGTTCGGCGATAAGGTGCCACCGTTCTCGTCCACCAAGTCGCTCACGGGCCACTCGCTGGGCGCGACCGGCGTGCAGGAGGCGATTTACTGCCTGATCATGCTGAACCAGGGTTTCATCGCCGGCTCGGTCAACGTCGAGACGCCCGACCCGCTGCTGGGCGACATGCCCTTGGTCACCCAGACCCGCGATGCCCAGCTGACCACCGTGCTGTCCAACAGCTTCGGCTTTGGCGGCACCAACGCCACGCTGGTGCTGCGCCGCTGGGACGGCGCCTGAGCCTTTCCTCTTCCGCGCGGCTTCGGCCGCGCGCCTACTTTCGGGCCTGGCGCCCGAGTTCGCTTGCCAAGGTCATGCTGACATTCCAACAAATCATCCTGAAGCTGCAGTCGTACTGGGACGCCCAGGGCTGCGCCCTCCTGCAGCCCTACGACATGGAAGTGGGCGCGGGCACCTCGCACACCGCCACGTTCCTGCGCGCCATCGGCCCTGAGCCCTGGAAGGCCGCCTACGTGCAGCCCAGCCGCCGCCCCAAGGACGGCCGCT
>CAZQXQ010000014.1:0-24956 GCA_964597235.1 uncultured Burkholderiaceae bacterium
TGCGGCGGTGGGGCACCTGGCCATGCTGGCGCTGCATTGCGGCCTCGATGCCGGAGATGCCGATGCCCGCCGGATGCGCCGCCACGATGGCTTCGATCTGCTGGAGTTCTTCGGTGGGCGTCGCGCGTGGCATGGATGCATCCTGGATG
Source organism: uncultured Burkholderiaceae bacterium (assembly GCA_964597235.1). Lineage (GTDB taxonomy): Bacteria > Pseudomonadota > Gammaproteobacteria > Burkholderiales > Burkholderiaceae_C > CAYZPX01. The sequence continues at coordinate 150 of CAZQXQ010000014.1, forward strand.
GCGTGGAACGGTTCTGAACTGTCGCACAGGCGCGACAAAAGCGCGACAGTATTTTGTCGTACTTGGTGTCGCGCTTAGGGTAAAAAGTGCATCCAATCCAATAAATACCAGCGGTATTTGCTATCAAATTAGGAGTTGTTCGCCACCGCTGGCGCCGCGCTCAGTCTTCCAGAATCGCCTGCACCCGGGCCAGGACTTCTTCCAGCAGCTCGGGCCCTACGGATTCCACCCAGCGCCCTTGGCGGGCGGCCAGATCGATGGTGCGGGGCTGGTTGCACATCACCACGCCCTGGGTTGCGGTGCCGCTGCCCATCAGGGTGACCGCAAAGCCTTTTTAGGATTCCAGGCCGACCGGGGGCGCGTCCAGCCAAGCCTCTTCCTCGGCGGTCAGCGGCAGGTTGGGGTCGCATTGGGCCAGCAAGTCCGACAGCTTGTAGCGGGGCTTGCGCTGGGGCGAGACGATGAGCCGCCCGTCCTGAACGTCCACCTCCACCTGGGCGCCCGCTTCCAGGCGCACCAGGTCCAGCAGGGGTTTGGGGATGGTCCTCACCCCCACTTGCGCCGCCGCACGGCCTCTAGCAGGCCCAGGGTGCCCAGTACGGCCAGCGCCACCCAGCCCCAGTCGCCGAGGTGCAAGGGTTCCACGCGGAACAAGGTGCGCAGCGGGGGGATGGCAAAAATCGCGGTCAAAAACAGCACCGCCCCCAGCGCCACCCAGCGGGCCGGTGGGTTGGGCGTGCGCAGGCTGTGCCACAGGCTGTGGTGGCGCGAGCGGTTGGCGAGCACCAGGCCCACGTTCATCAGCAGCAGTCCGGTGAAGGCCAGGCCCCGGGCGCTGGCCTCGTCGGCTTCGTGCAGCCAGGCCAGCGCGAACAGGCCCAGCACCGCCAGCAGGGCGACCAGGCCCTGGAACAGGCCCCAGAGCACCGTGTCCCGGTCCAGGATGCGGGTGCCGGGCGCGCGCGGGGGCGTCTGCATCTGGTCACTGCCAGCGGGCTCGGCCTCCAGCACGGTGGAGCAGGACGGGTCGATCAGCAGGTGCAGCGTGGCGACATGGAAGGGCAGTAGGATCAGCGGCCAGCCCAGCAGCACGGGCACCAGCGTGAGCCCGGCAATCGGCAGGTGGATGGCCACCACATAGGTGCTGGCCTTGCGCAGGTTGGCAAAAATGCGCCGGCCCTGGCGCACGGCTTCGACGATGGTGGCGAACTGGTCGTTGGCCAGCACCAGGTCGGCGGCTTCGCGGGCCACGTCGGTGCCGCGCTGGCCCATGGCGATGCCCACATTGGCCTGCTTGAGCGCAGGGGCGTCGTTCACGCCGTCGCCGGTCATGCCGACGATCTGGCTCTGGGCTTGCAGCGCCCGCACCAGGCGCAGCTTTTGCGCCGGCATCACCCGGGCAAAGACGCGCACGCCCTGCTCGGGCGCCAGCATGGCCTGCAGCGCGGCATCGTCCAGGGCGTCGATGTCGGGGCCGGTGAGCACGGTCTGCGTGTCCGTGTGGCGTTCGGGCGGCAGCCCCTGCAGCAGACCGGCTTGGCGGGCGATGTGCAGCGCGGTGTCGGGGTGGTCGCCCGTCAGCATCAGCACGCGGATACCGGCGCCGTGGCATTCGGCCAGCGCGGCGGGCACTTCGGGGCGCAGCGGGTCCTGAAAACCAATCAGCCCCAGCAGGCGAAAGTCGAAATCGTGCTGGCCCTCGGGCAGGCCGTCGCCTTCGTGGTCGGCCATGGCCACGGCCAGCACCCGCAGGCCTTGGCGGGCCAGGGCCTGCACGGCGTCCAGCACGGTCTGCGCCTGTTCGGGCGGCAGGTGGCACAGGTCGATGATGGCTTCGGGCGCCCCCTTGGCCGCGACCAGCGCCTGGGACGGGCCAGCGGGGCGGTAGGCGTGGGCGGTGGCCAGCAGCACGGGCGACAGGGGGTACTGGCGCTCGGCGGTCCAGTCGGCGTGCAGGTGTTCGGAATCGGCCAGCGTGCGCAGGCCCAGCGCCTGGATGCCGATTTCCATGGGGTCGAAGGGCTCGCGCTGGCCGGCCAGCAGGGCGTGTTCCAGCAAGGGGTGGAAGGCCTCGGGCAGGGTGGCGGTGCCGCTGTCCACGGCGATGGATTCCCCGGCCCCGGCTCCCGCTTCAGCCAGGCCCTGGGCGCCGGGCACCCACAGCGCGCGGGGCTGCATGCGGTTTTCCGTCAGGGTGCCGGTCTTGTCGGTGCACAGTACGGTGACGGCGCCCAGGGTTTCCAGCGCGGGCATGCGCCGCGTCAGCACCTGCAGGCGGGACATGCGCCAGGCCCCCAGCGCCAGGAACACGGTCAGGATCACCGGAAATTCTTCGGGCAGCAGCGCCATCGCCAAGGTCAGCCCGCTGAGCAGCCCGCCCAGCCAGTCGCCGCGCAGGGCACCGTGCAAGAGCGCCAGCAGCAGGCAGATGCCCGCCGCGACGCCAGAGAAGCGCCGCACCAGCGTGGCCATCTCGCGCTGCATGGCGGTGGGCTGGGGCTGTACGGCCTCCAGCGACTGGCCGATGCGGCCAAACTCGGTGTGGGGCCCGGTGGCGGTGACCCGGACCAGCGCCCGCCCGCGCTGCACCAGCGCGCCGGCAAAGACCTGGCTGCGGCGCGGGTCGTCGCCGGGGGGCAGGTCGGGCGCGGCGCATTTGCCCACTGCTGCCGATTCGCCGCTGAGCAGGGATTCGTCCACCAGCAGGTCGTTCGTTTGCAGCACCCGGCCGTCGGCGGCGATGCGGTCGCCCTCGGCCAGCACCAGCAGGTCGCCGGGCACTACCTCTCGGCCGGGCACACGGATGGCGGCGCCGTCGCGCAGCACCAGCGCCCGCGGGCTGCTGAGCTGGCGCAGGGCGTCGATGGCGGCCTCGGTGCGCGCCTCCTGCACCACGGTCACGCCGACCACCACCAGGATGAAGCTGCCCAGCACCGCCGCTTCCTGCCAGTCGCCCACCAGGCCGTAGAGCACTGCGCAGGCCAGCAGCAGGCCGAACATGGGTTCGCGCACCACCTCGGCCACCAGCCGCCACAGCGGGGAGCGGTGGCCTTGTGCCAGCTCGTTGGCGCCGAGGCGGCTTAGGCGGGATTGGGCTTCGGCCTGGCTCAGGCCCCTCAGGGAGTCGGGATCGTGCGGCAGCATGGAAGCACGCTAGCACAGGCGGATGACCCCCCGGCGCAGCGCCGTTCGACGCCGGGCTCATGCCGACGTGAAAGCCACAGACCCCGCAGCCAGGGCTTGGCAGCGATGGGCATCTCTTGGCAAAATAAAAGGACGTTTCTTTACTGACCCATGCCTGCCATCAGCCCCATTCCTCTGTTGCCTGCTCCGGCCCGTGTTGCTAGCACGGACCGCGCGGACGCGGCTGCGCGCTCCAGCGACAGCCCCGAGGACCAGGACAAGGCAGCGGCCGGCGGCAAAGGTGCCAGGGACGCCACCGGCACCGAGCTGACGCCCGCGCAGCAGGCCCAGGTCGCCAAGCTTCAGCAGACGGACCGAGAGGTTCGCGCGCACGAGGCCGCCCATCTGTCTGCCGGCAACGGGGTGGTCACCAGCGGTGCCCGCTATGAGTACGCCGTCGGCCCGGATGGCAAGCGCTATGCGATTGGCGGCGAAGTCAGCATCGACACCGGGAAAGAAGAAGAGCCCCGCGCCAACATCGACAAGGGCGAGCGCATCCAGCGCGCTGCGTTGGCCCCGGCCGAGCCCAGCAGCCAGGACTACCGCGTGGCGGCTGTCGGTGCCCAGATGGTGTCCGATGGCTACCGCGACCTGCGCATCCAGACCCGTGAATCCCAAGGCCCCATGACCCGGGGAGAGCGCATGGCCCAGACCTATGAGGACATCGCGGTCCAGACCCAGCCCGGTGGCAGCGGCTGGACAGGCATCAGCTTGTTCGCCTGATCAGGCCCCATCGCTTTCCATTCGCACGCGGCCGGCCACCGCGCACATCAGCTCGTAGCCAATCGTCTCTGCCGCCTGGGCCACTTCCTCGATGGGCAGCAGCGCCCCTGGGTGGGACTGGGATTGGCCCCAGAGCGTCACTTCCGCACCAAAACCCGCCGTGACCCCGGCCGCTGCCAGCGGGCGCAGGTCCACCGCCAGCATGTCCATGCTGACCCGGCCCAGCACTTGCGTGCGCACGCCCGCCACCAGCACCGGGGTGCCCGTGCCAGCATGGCGGGGGTAGCCGTCGGCGTAGCCGCAGGCCGCGATGCCAATCGGCATGGCCTCGTCAGCCTGGAAGCGCGAGCCATAGCCCACGGTGTCACCGGCCTGCAGGTGCTGCACCGCAATCAGTTTGCTGCGCAGGCTCATCGTGGGCTGTAAGCCCCAGCCGGCGGCGGATTGCTCGGGGTAGTCGGGCGCCCCGCCGTACAGGGCAATGCCAGCCCGCACCCAGTCGGCCCGCACCTCGGGGGCCTGGCCGTGGCGCAGCGCGGCGGCGCTGTTGCTCAGGCTGCGCTCGCCGGGCAGGTCGCGGGTGGCGGCGGTAAAGGCGGTGACCTGGTGGGCGATGCCCCGGGGCCCATCCGCGTCGCTGAAGTGGGTGATGAGCGAGATTTCATCCACCTGGGGCAGGGCGTTGAGCCGCGCCCAGGCGCTGCGAAAGCGTTCGGGCGCAAAGCCCAGCCGGTTCATGCCCGAGTTCATTTTCAGGAACACCCGGTGCGGCAGCTGGGTCTTGTGCGCAGCGAGCATGTCGATCTGCTCGTCGCAGTGGATGGTGTGCCACAGGTCCAGGCGCGAGCACAGCTCCAGATCACGCGGCTCGAACACGCCCTCGATCAGCAGGACGGGGCCGCGCCAACCCAGCGCCCGCACGCGCCGGGCCTCGTCCAGCTCCAAGAGCGCAAAGCCATCGGCGCCGCGCAGGCCTTCAAACACCCGCTCGATCCCGTGGCCATAGGCATTGGCCTTGATGACGGCCCAGACCTTGGCATCGGGCACGCTGGCCTGGAGCCGGGCCAGGTTGTGGCGCAGGGCGGCGGGATGGACGGTGGCGTGAAGCGGGCGGGGCATGGCGGGAGGGCGGGGGAACGCGGGGGGGCAGGCAGGCGGAGCAGGGGCGTGATTCTGGCATCTTGGGGCGCGGGCTGCGTGATATAACCGCCGCCACGCGGGCCCCGGCCCATCTCTCGCCCCCCTTCCTTCCTCCCTCCCTTCCTCCGACACGGTTCCGTCGAGTCTCCCCAGCCCTCCCATGAAGCGCGGTTTCTACACGATCATGTCGGCGCAGTTTTTCAGCTCGCTGGCCGACAACGCCTTGTTCGTGGCGGCGGTGGAGCTCTTGCGCACCGGCGGTGCCCCCGAATGGCAACGCGCCGCCCTGGTGCCGATGTTTGCCCTGTTCTATGTCGTGCTGGCGCCGTTTGTGGGCGCGTTTGCCGATGCGCAGCCCAAGGGGCGGGTCATGTTCCTCAGCAACGCCATCAAGGTGATCGGCTGCCTGATGATGCTGTTCGGCTCCCACCCCCTGCTGGCCTACGCCATCGTGGGCCTGGGCGCGGCGGCGTATTCGCCGGCCAAGTACGGCATCCTGACCGAACTGCTGCCAGCCTCGCAGCTGGTCAAGGCCAATGGCTGGATCGAGGGGCTGACGATTGCCTCCATCATCCTGGGCGTATTGCTGGGCGGCCAGCTGGTCGGGCCCACCTTGTCGGCCCCCGTGCTGGCGCTGAACCTGCCCAGCATCGCCACCCCCGCCGAGGCCGGCATCCTGACGCTGATTCTGGTCTATGCGCTGGCGGCCTGGTTCAACACCCGCATCCCGCACACCGGCGTGGAGATGCGCCCCCTGCGCCAGGACCCGCAGCGCAGCGTGCTGGCCAACACCCTGGCGCTGCTGCCCGATTTCTGGCGCTGCAACCGCCGCCTCTGGCATGACCGACTGGGCCAGATTTCGCTGGCTACGACCACGCTGTTCTGGGGCGTGAGCGGCAACCTGCGCTACATCGTGCTGGCCTGGAGCGCCGCCGCCCTGGGCTACGGCACCACCCAGGCCTCCAGCCTGGTCGGCGTGGTGGCGATTGGCACGGCGGTGGGCGCGGTCGTCGCTTCGGTGCGTATGCGCCTGGAGATGGCCACCCGCGTGATGCCCCTGGGCATTGCCATGGGCCTGTTGGTCATCCTGATGAACGTGATCGACAACGTCTGGGTGGCCGTGCCCTTCCTGATCCTGCTGGGCGGGCTGGGCGGCTTTCTGGTCGTGCCGATGAATGCGCTGCTACAGCACCGTGGCCACAACCTGATGGGCGCCGGCCGCTCGATCGCCGTGCAGAACTTCAACGAACAGGCCTGCATCCTGGGCTTGGGGCTGTTCTACAGCCTGTCCACCAAGCTGGGCCTGTCGGCCTTTGGCGCCATCACCGCCTTTGGCGTGGTGGTCGCCGGCGTGATGTGGCTGATCCAGCGCTGGCACGCCCACAACACCGTGCACCACGCCGAGGAGCTGGAGCATTTGCTGGAGCTGGCGCGGCACGACCAGCACCATTGAGTTGAGCCGGTTTACGCTGGATTTTGCTCCTGTTTTAAGAGCTAGTACCGCTGGTGTTTAAAGGGTTGGGGGTCATTTTGACTGTAAAGAATGCTCGAGGCCCATCGCTCGGGCGTCCCTGGGGCAAGACTTTCCGGTGGGGGCTGTGCCAGGGAGTCTGGATGAACCCGTCACGCCGTGAAGGGCATTAAAAATTCATCCTCCTGGGTTTACTATTTCTTCAGAAACATTCTTGAGCCCAAGGAGAAACCATGGAACAGCGGATTGCCTATCCAGAACCGAGTTGGGTGCTGGCCAAGGCCACGGCTCGCGCCAGTGAGCTGCTGGGACTGACCGGTGCGGCCTTGGCGCGCACCATCGGGCTGAGCGAGCCCACCGTGTCTCGCATCCTGCGGGGCGACAAGGCCATTGATCCCGCCAGCAAGGAGGGCGAGCTGGCCTTGTTGTTGGTGCGCGTGTACCGCGCCCTGGATGCGATGGTCGGTACGGACGACTAAAAACGGCGCCTGTGGATGCAATCTCACAACCAGACGCTGGGTGGCCCACCCATGCAGCTCGTGCAAAAGGCTGAAGGGTTGGTGGCTACGCTGAATTATCTGGACGGTATCCGGGCGCCCTCATGACGACGTGGCGCCTGGACTGGTTTGAAGGCGCCATTGCGCCCCGCAGTTTGCTCGCTTGGCTCGGTGTGGAAGCCCAGCATGTGGTGGCCACGATGCGCCTGGTGGACACACCCGCAGAGCAAGACCGGCACAGGAGCGTCGCGTGCAATGGCTGGCCTATGAGTCCGTGCGCGCAGCTGGCGAGCGCTGCGCGGTGGTGTTTGACCCCGACGCATTGTCCGAACCCCCCGGGGGACTGAACCGAACGCTGCAGACCTGGCGCTGCAAGGTCACCCGCAGCGCTGTGATGTTTACGTCCGGGCGCGAAGCCCATCTTTGGAACTTTTGACTTCCATCCCTGACCATGACCACCCCTGCATCCTCCCTCTACGACCTCACCCTCCAGCCCATGTCCGGCCCGGCGCAGTCGCTGCAGCAATACGCCGGCAAGGTGCTGTTGATCGTCAACACCGCCAGCGCCTGTGGTTTCACGCCGCAGTTCGCCGGCTTGCAGGCCCTGCATGAAACCTATGCGGACCGGGGCCTGATGGTGCTGGGGTTCCCGTGCAACCAGTTTGGCGGGCAGGACCCGGGCAGCAACGAGGCGATTGCGCAGTTCTGCCAGCGCAACTACGGCGTGAGTTTTCCGATGCTGGCCAAGGTGGAGGTGAACGGCCCGAACGCTGATCCGCTGTTCCAGTGGCTCAAGGCCCAGGCGCCGGGGGTGCTGGGCACCGAGGCGATCAAGTGGAACTTCACCAAGTTCCTCGTCGGCCGAGATGGCCGGGTGCTGCGCCGCTACGCGCCGCAAGATGCGCCCGCCAAGCTGGCGGCGGACATCGAGGCCGCCCTGGCGGCCTGAAACCAGACGCGCGGGGAGGGCGGAACCGCGCGGCGCGGGTTTTCTCTAAGATTGCCGCTATGTGCCTCTTTTGCCCCACCCCTTTCGCGCATTCCGCCCCATCGTCCCCCTGGTCGGCCCGCCGTGGCTTTTTGCTGGCGGCGGGTGCCTCGGCCCTGGCACCAGCTGCCGCGCTGGCGCAGGTGGATGTGGGCAGTGCCTCGGCCGTGCGCAAGCTGGTGCCCGCCCAGGCGCTCGAAGACGCCGCCGAGCAGCAATACCAGCAGATGCTGGAACAGGCCCAGGCCAAGCGGGCCCTGGCACCCCAAGGCCACCCGCAGCTGCAGCGCCTGCACGCGATTGCCCGCCGCCTGATTCCTTTTGCCATGCCCTGGAACGACCGCGCCCGCCAGTGGCGCTGGGAGGTCAACCTGATCGGCAGCAGCCAGGTCAACGCTTTTTGCATGCCAGGCGGCAAGATCGTTTTCTACACCGGCATCCTCGACAAGCTGCGGCTGTCCGACGACGAAACCGCGATGGTCATGGGCCACGAAATGGCCCACGCGCTGCGCGAACACGCGCGCGAGCGGCTGGTGAAAACCCAGGCGACCAACCTCGGTATCCGCCTGGGGGCGCAACTGCTGGGCTTGGGCGATCTGGGCCAGATGGCGGCCGGGCTGGGCGGGCAGTTGCTAACGCTCAAGTTCAGCCGATCGGACGAGACCGATGCCGATCTGGTCGGCCTGGAACTGGCCGCCCGCGCGGCCTACCAGCCCGAGGCCGCCGTGAGCCTGTGGCGCAAGATGGGCAACGCCACCGGCAGTGGCCAGGCGGGGCTGGCGTTCCTGTCCACCCACCCTTCAGGTCCTGACCGCATCCGCGAGCTGGAGATGAACGTGCCCAAGGTGCAGGGCCTGTACGCTGCCGCCCGTGCAGGGGGATAATTTGCTATTTAAATAATAGCTAATACCGCTGGAATATATTGGCCTAGAGCCCAATTTGACCATGATTTTTTGGAGTGTTTGCCATGGCATGTTTTGATGCTTCTTTCCTGCGGCGCGGTTTGCGCGCCGCCCTGCCGGCCTTGCTGTTGGCCGCCAGCGCGGTGGCCACGGCCCAGCAGACCTCCGCGCCCACGGAGGCGCCCGCCACCGCCCCTGCGCCGTCCGCTGCTCTGCGCACCGGCGAGCAGGTCTATCAGACCGTGTGCATGGCTTGCCACGCCACCGGCGTGGACAAAGCCCCCATCCTCGGCGACCGCAAAGCCTGGGCCCCGCTGATCCGCGAGGGTCAGCACGAGCTGACTGGCCAGGCCTGGGTAGGCATTCGCAAGATGCCGCCCCGTGGCGGGGCGTCCGACCTCAGCCTGGAAGAGTTCGGCAGCGCCGTCGCCTACATGGCCCGCGCTGCCGGCGGCAATTGGACCGACCCCGACGCCGCGATGCTGGAGCGCATCCGCAAGGTCGAAGCCAAGCGCCTGAAAAAGCAGCAGGCGAGCAAGTCCTGACGCACGGTGCCTCCTTGTTTTGTCAGTTATGACTTGCATTGAAGGGGTTAAACCCTAAAAATGCAAGCCATGACTGACACCATTCGACTCCCCGATGAGCTGGGCCACCAGTTGCGCGCACGGCGTGAAGCCCTGGGCCTGGGCAAATCTGAACTGGCCAACCGTGCCGGCAAGGTCCGCGAAGTGGTCTATCGGCTGGAAGCAGGCGAGGACACGACCGTCTCCTCTTTGATGGCCGTGCTGGGGGCCCTGGGCTTGGCCCTGCGACTGGAGCCCGTGGGCTTGCCCACCGCCGAGGAGGTGGCCCGCCGCTTCCTGGAGGACGAGGATGCTCCCTGAAAAAATTCGGTTGTTATCGGTGTCGATTGGCGATGCCGACCAGGCCGGGCAGCTCCTCAAATCCTCGACCTACGAGTTCCGCTACCTGAGCCCGGAGCCCACACAGCCGTCGATGGCGCTGCTGTTTCCGGCCAGCACCCGCCTGACCTGGCAGGACGGCGATCTGTTTCCCCCCATGGACCAGAACCTTCCGGAAGGGGACTTGTTCATGCAGATCCGCGCGCGCTTCCCCAAGCAGCCCATGACCCCCATGCACCTGCTGGCCCTGGTCGGCCGCAACGGCATCGGGCGCTTGGGTTACACCTTGCCCGACGGACCCACGGCGAAGGCGCCCCCACCCATCAGCAAGGAGATGCTCGCCAAGACCTGCTATTCCCCCGAGGTCTTTCAGGATCTGGTTGCGGCCTACCTGAGTACCGGTGCCGGCATTGCTGGCATGCAGCCCAAGATCATGGTGCCGGACCGCCCGACCGTGCCCATCCCCTCCCTGATCGTCAAGGCGGCCAGTCCGGCTTACCCCCACTTGGCGGTCAACGAGCACCTGTGCCTGACAGCGGCGCGCAAGGCTGGTATTACCGTGCCCCAGTTCATGCTGTCCGACGACGGCCAGATGCTGATCCTGGACCGCTTCGACATGGTGGAACGGCCCGATGGCCGCATCGAGCGCCTCGGGTTTGAGGACATCGCCGCGCTGGCAGGCCTGCGCGTGCGCGATACCTTGTCCGATCGCAAGTACCAGGGCAGTTACCAGCGGGTGGCCGAACTGCTCAAGCAGCTGCGGCTGCCAGCTGAGAACCTGCACCGTTTTTTCGAGCAGGTGGCGTTCTCGGTGATGGTCCGCAACGGCGATGCCCATCTGAAGAACTTTGGCGTGCTCTACCGTTCTTCGTCTGAACTGTGGCTGGCGCCCATGTTCGATGTGGTGACCACCGCTGTGTACCGCTATGTCCAATATCAGGGCGGCCCGGCGCTGGAGGACCGGACTTTGGCCCTCAAGCTTTTTGCGGGAAAGCACCACACCAAGGCCTATCCGACGACCGAGGAGTTGTGCACCTTTGGGCGCGCCGTGTGCGGGGTCGCCCAGCCCGCCAGGGTGTTGCAGTCCATCGCCCACGCCATGCAGGACACCCTGGACGCTGCCCAGGGCGATGACCGGGTTCCGCCCGGATTTTTGCGCCAACTGCGCGAGGTCTGGGAAGACGGCATGCGCCACGGCTGCTGAGTCGGTCCGGTGAATCAAGCCGTTGGCGGGATCGCCTCCTGCCCAAACAGCCGCCAGAACACCCCCCGCAGCCAGACCGTGGCCGGGTCCTGGTGCATGCGGGCGTGCCAGTAGCTGCAAATTTCAAAGCGCGGAAAGCGGATGGGCGGCGCGCAGCTGGCCAGGTCCAGACTGCGGGCGATCAGCAGCGGGGCCAGGTTGGACGGCACGGGGGCGACCAGGTCGGTCTCAGCGACGATGGGGCCGATCGACAGGTAGTTCTGCACCCGCAGCGCAATGTCGGCCCGCACGCGGGGGCTGGTCAGCACCTTTTCGACGGCGCTCAGGTGTTCGGTGCCGGGCGGGCTGGCCACCACATGGCGCAGGGTGCGCAGCGTTGTCAGCGTCAGGGGCTGGGCCAGCGCAGGGTGGCCGGCGCGCATCACATAGACAAATTCCTCGGTGAACAGGCGCTGCTGGTGCACCTCCGTGGGCTTTGAGTTGCGCGATGCCGATGCGCTGGAGGCCGCTGCCGCCCACCTGGAAAGCGTGCAGGTCGCTGTCACGGCGGGCACCGTGGAGGAATGCGAGCAGCGCCGCGTCAAAGCCTTTGCGCATTTCCGCGACCCCAGCGGCAACCGCATCGAGCTGGTGGTGCAGCCGCACCACAGCGGGCGCCGGCACTTTCCCTCGCGCGATGCGGGCATCACGGGGTTTAGCCACATCGGCCTGTGCTCCAGCGACCCGGCCCGCGACGAGAAGTTCTGGACTGGCGTGATGGGCGCCAAGGTCAGCGACCGCATCGGCCCCTCGCCCCTGCTGCGCATCGACGAGGTGCACCACAAGATCGCGCTCTTCCCCTCGGCCACGCCCGGCGTGCAGCATGTGAACCACCAGGTCGAATCGATTGACGACGTGATGCGTGCCTATTACCGCTTCAAGGAACTGGGCATCCGCATCGTCTTTGGCCCGGGGCGGCACCCGACCTCGGGCGCCCAGTTTTTGTACTTTGAGGGGCCAGACGGCATGGTCTATGAATACTCGACCGGCGTGCGCCTGATCACCGCCGAGCAGGAGCCCGGCTACCAGCCGCGCCAGTTCCCGATGGCCGCCAGCTCGTTCTGCATGTGGGGCTCCAAACCCGACATTCCGGCGTTCAAGGTGTGAGCGGGATGGCGACCCTGATGAATTTTTCCGATCTCGATACCGCCCAGCGCCAGGTGCGCCTGGCCGCCCGCGCGTTGGGCCGCCATGGTCTGGTCCACGCTTATGGCCATTGCAGCCAGCGGCTGGATGCGGGGCATTTTCTGGTCTGTGCCGCCCAGCCCATGGGGCTGATTGCCCCCGGCGAGCTGGGCACCGTGGTGCCGGTGGACGGCCCGCTGCCCGAGGGCGTGCTGGGCGAAGTCCGTATCCACCAGCAAATCTACCGCCGCCGCCCCGAGGTGCGGGCCGTGGTTCGCGCCATGCCGCGCAGCGTGATGACGCTGGGCACCGCCCGCCGCGTGCCCCAGCCACGCCATGGCTTTGGCAGCTACTTTGCCGACGGCATTGCGCTCTGGGACGACCCGCAGCTCCTGCGCGACGATGCCGCTGCCGCCGCGCTGGCCGAGACCCTGGGCCCGCGCAGCGCGCTGGTGATGCGCGGCAATGGCGCCATCGTCGCCAGCACCTCGCTGGTCAAGGCCGTGGGCCTGACCTGGTACCTGGAGGACGCCGCCCGGCTGGAGCTGGACATCCGCGCCGCCGGGCTGGAGGCCGAATCGGTGGTGCTCGATGCGGACACCTGCGCCCGCCGCGCCACCGATGCCGGCCGGATCTTCGAGCGGATGTGGGATTACCTCACCGCTGGCGATCCCGAGCTTTGAGACGTTTTCTGACTGAACACAACGACTTCAAGGAGACAAAACCATGTTGCAACGCAAAACCTTCCTGACCCTGGCCGCCGGCCTGGCCCTGGGCGCCAGCCTGCCCGCCGCAGCACAGGCACCCGCCTTCCCCACCAAGCCGGTGCGCATCGTCGTCGCCTCGTCGGCCGGCAGCGGTCCCGATGCCGCCATGCGCGCGGTGGGCGAGAAGCTGTCGCAGAAATGGGGCCAGCCGGTCATCATCGACAACCGCCCGGGCGGCAACGGCTTCATCGCCGTGTCGGCCTTCAAGAACGCGCAGCCCGATGGCCATGAGCTGATCAACCTCGACAGCAGCCACATGACCACGCACCCGCACACCTTCAGCCGGCTGCCCTATGACCCGCAAAAGGACTTCGAGCCCGTGCGACCGCTGCTCTTGACCGACTTTTTCGTGGTCGTGGCCAAGGACAGCCCTTTCAAGACCCTGGACGACATCGTCGCTGCCGCCAAGGCGCAGCCGGGCAAGGTCACCTATGGCTCCTGGTTCAACGGCAGCCCCGGCCACCTGGGCGGCCTGCGCCTGCAGGCGCTCAAGGGCCTGGAGATGACCCATGTTCCCTTCAAGGAAATGCCCCAGCTCTACACCGCCGTGGCCACCCAGGAGGTGCAGTGGGCCCTGGGCAGCGTGGGCAGCGCCGGCGCAATGGAAAAAGCTGGCAAGGTGCGCTTCATCGCCATTGCCGCACCCGCCCGTTTGCCGCTGTACGCCGATGTGCCCGCGACCGCCGAGTCTGCGAGCAGCAAGGGCTACGAGGTCAACGCCTGGGTCGGTCTGTTCGCCCCCAAGGGCACACCCAAGGCCGTGCGCGAGAAGATCGCTGCTGATATGACCGAGGTGCTGAACTCCCCCGAGCTGGTCGAGCGCTACCGCACCCTGGGCTACCTGCCCATGCACATGGCGCCGGACGCCTTTGCCCAGCGCATGGTCAGCGACACCCAGGGCTGGGCCAAGATCATTCGCGATGCCAATCTGAAACTGGATTAAGGCCACCGCCGATGACGACGCCTGCTTCCTTTCCCAGCGGCATGGCCGCTTTCCGCCTCGACGGCCGGGTGGTCGCCATCACCGGTGGCGCCAACGGCATTGGCCTGGCGGCGGCCCGGCTGTTTCAGCAGGCCGGCGCTCGCGTCGCCATCCTGGACCGCGATGGCGACGCCGCCCAGCGCGCCGCCGCTGAACTGCCCGGCGCCACGGCGCATGTCCTGGACGTGACCGATGAAGCGGCGGTCGAACCCGCCTTTGCCGCCGTCGCCCAGGCCCATGGCCGCATCGATGTGTTCGTGAACAACGCCGGCCTGTCGATCCGCAAGGCGTCCGACGAGCTCTCGCTGGCCGAGTGGCACCGGGTGGTGGCCGTCAACCTGACGGGCGCCTTCCTCTGTGCCCGCGCTGCCGTGCGCCACATGCCGGCACAGGGCGGGGCGGTGGTCAACACCGCGTCAGTGATGGGCTTGGTGGGCGGCGGGCCGTATCCCAACCCGTCCTACCAGGCGACCAAGGGCGGCGTGGTCAACCTGACCCGCGCGCTGGCGATGGAGTGGGCGCACCGCAACATCCGCGTGAACGCCGTGGCCCCGACCTGGACGCGCACCGCCTTCATCGGCGGTCTGTCCGACGACAGCCTGGCCCAGGCCTGCGCCATCACCCCGCTGGGGCGGATTGCCGAGCCCGAAGAAGTAGCCGCCGCCATCCTGTTCCTGGCCAGCCCCGCCGCCGGCATGGTCACCGGCCAGATCTTGGCGGTGGATGGGGGGTATGCGGCGCAGTGATTTCTGAGAGGTGGTGGTGAGCGTGGACAATCTTCCCTGCCGCGCACAGGCTGCACTCCTTTTGATAGAGACCCCGTGCGCCTCTTTCAGACCGAGGCATGCACTTGCGAGGGTTCGATGTCCGCCACCAATTTCAAAACCACCAACAGCACCTACCGCCAGTTGATCGGCAATGGCCTGACTTACCGCATTCCCCGTTTCCAGCGCGATTACTCCTGGGGCGATACGGAATGGGAGGACCTGTGGACGGACATTCTCGACACCGTGTCGGAACAGGGTGAGCCCGCCCATTACATGGGGTATCTGGTCTTGCAGTCGCAAGACGACAAGCAATTCGACGTCATCGATGGCCAGCAGCGGCTGTCCACTTTGAGTCTGATCGTTTTAGCCGTCTTGAAGAATCTGCAGCGTCTGGTGGACGAAGGTAAACAGCCTGAGCAAAACCAGCAGCGTCTGACACAGATCCGCAATACCTACATTGGCTATCTCGATCCCGTGACCCTGATCACGCGCAGCAAGCTCACGCTCAACCGCAACAACGACCACTATTACCAGACCTATCTGGTACCTTTGGGCCACTTGCCCCAGCGGGGTTTTCGGGCGTCCGAGCACAGCCTGCGTAAGGCGTTTGAATGGTTTGAGCGACGGGTCCGAGACCATGCCCGTCGCCAAGCGGGCGATGAAGGCGTGGCGCTAGCTCGCTTGCTCGAAACCATGAGTGATCGGCTGTTTTTTACAGTGATCAGCGTGACCGACGAATTGAACGCTTACAAGGTATTCGAGACACTGAATGCCCGTGGGGTGCGTCTCTCCTCCACCGATTTGCTGAAGAACTACCTGTTCTCAGTACTGAGCCGGGGTGACGAGCACGATCGGGAAATGCAGGTGCTTGAGGATCGCTGGGAGAGTCTGGTGTCACGCCTGGGGGCGGAAAGCTTCCCAGATTTCTTACGCAGTCACTGGAATAGCCGCAGCCCTTTGGTCCGGCAATCAGAGTTGTTCAAGACCATACGCCAGCGCGTCGCTGACCGCGCGGCCGTGTTTGAACTGCTCAGGGGCATGGAGGAAGACATCGACACCTATCTAGCCCTGTCTTCCCCGGATGCCTCCAACTGGGACGAAGCGCTCAAGCGCCATGCGCGCACCTTGAAGATGTTCCGGGTACGCCAACCTTATTCCTTGTTGCTCGCGGCTTGGCGGGTGTTGCCCAGGGCTGAGTGCGCCACCCTGCTCAAGGCCTGTGTGGTGATTGCGTTTCGCTACAACGTCATTGGCAATCAGCCCACCAATGAGCAAGAGCGTGTCTATAACGCGGCGGCACAGCGCCTGACCTTGGATCAACCCGAGCGTGCCACGGCGGTGATCCAGCACCTGCGGGAGATCTACCCCCAGGACGACGCCTTCAAGGCGGTGTTTGTGGACAAGGTGATTCGCACCACGGATTCCCGCAACAACCGGGTGGTGCGCTATATCCTCAGCGAGCTGGAGCGCCAGTTCAGTGGGCAAGCCATCGACATAGACACCGATGTGTTCACGGTGGAGCATGTGCTGCCACAGAGTCCCGATGTCGGCTGGGGGGGGGTTCTGATGAAGAGGCAGAGGCGCTGTGCTACCGCCTGGGCAATATGGTGCTGCTGCAGCGTGGAAAAAACAGGGAGATGGGTAATCAGCCCTATCCGCAAAAGCGTGCCCTGCTGCAGGGCTGCGGCATTGGCCTTACGGAGAAACTGGCCCAGGAGAACGAGACTTGGACACCTGAGCGGGTGGCTGCCCGACAACGGTTCCTAGCTGGTTTGGCCACCAGCGTCTGGCGTATTGACCCCTTAGCCTGATCGCTGTGAGCAAGGTGAAGCCGCATCAGAGCCGTGCTCAATTTCCTACGCGCAGCTTGCGTACTACCATCCCCACAAACACCAGCGTGGTCACGGCCAGGGCGCCGGCGCTGGTGATCCAGAAGGTGGCGGGGTGGGTCATGGCGGGCCAGGGGCCCAGGCCCTGGTAGCTCAGCCAGTAGCCGCCCAGCAGGCCCACGCCCCAGAGCATCACGCCATAGACCACCAGCGGCGTCACCGTCACGCGGTAGCAGCGCAGGATGAACAGGCTGAAGCACTGCAATCCGTCCACCGCGTGGTAGGCCGCCACCCAGGCCAGCAGCCCAGCGGCGAGCGTTGCGACCTCCGCCTGGCTGGAATACAGCGCGGCCAGCGGGGTGCGTGCTATGAATAAGAGAGCTGCAAGCGCAAGCGCCATGGCGCCTACCGCCCGAAAACCCATCCAGGCCACTTCCCGGGCCCGGGCTTCGTCGCCCGCGCCGCGCCAGAAGCTGACCCGGGCGCTGGTGGCGATCGACAGCGACAGCGGCACCATGTAGAGCACGGCGGCCAAGTTGGCAGCGATCTGGTGTGCGCCCGCCGCCACCACGCCCTGGCGGGCGATCAAGAGCGCCATCATCGTGAACGAGGTCACCTCGACCAGGATGGTCAGCCCTGCCGGCAGTCCCAGTTTGGCGAATTGCAGCAGCAGCGTGGGATTGGGCGGCTCCAGGCGCTCCCACAGGCGCAGCGGTCGGTAGATGTCCTGGGTGCGCATCAGCCACAGGCCGGCGGCCAGCATGGCGGCGTTGACCAGCAGCGTGGCCCAGGCGCAGCCCACGGCGCCCAACTCGGGCACCCCCGCGCCGCCAAAGGTCAGCCAGCTTGAGAGCGGCACCTTCAGCGCCAGGCCCAGCAGCTGGATGCGCGTGACGGCCTGCGGGTGGCCGATCGCCTGGTTCAGCGTGCCAAACAGCCGGAAACCCAGGCTCAGCGGAATCGCCACGCCCAGCACTTGCAAGTAGGCCATGACCGTGCCGTGCAGCGCGGGCGGGATGTCGGCGGCACTCAGCAGCGGCCCCGGAAACCACAGCACCAGTGCGCCCACGCCCGACACCAGCGCACACAAATACAGCGCCTGGCGGAACAGCACCCCAATCCGCTCTGGCCGCTGCGCGCCGCGCTCCTCAGCCCAGACCGGCAGCAGCGCCTGCAGCACGCCCATCAGCCCGACCGACACGCTGATAAAGATGGCCGAAGCCACCGACAGCGCCGCCAGCGAGGCGCCCCCATGCCGCCCGGCGACGATGGTGTCGGTGATGCCAAAGGCCATCGTGGCCAATTGGCCGGCCAGTACGGTGCCGGCATGGCGAAGGATCAGGGGGCGTTCAGACATGGGTGAAGCTTGGTGCGCAGGGGAGTGGGCGTCGCCCGGGATCAGGACGAGGCTATTCGACGGTGTTCGGCTTCCCAGCCCTTGCAGGCCAGCCCCACCACGCGGGGGATCGCGCGGCTGCCGGTGCGGTAGTGGGCGATCATGCGCCGCGTCATGCCCAGGCTGTCGGCAGCGGTTTGTAGCGACAAGCCGTTGCGCTTCATCCACGCATCGAACTCGCTCGCGGTCGGCAAGCCGGCCTGTTGTCGGCACAGTTCGTACAGCGTATCGGCCCCAAGGTCCAGCCCGTCCGGCCAGTTCAATCCGCCGCCCCAGTCGTCCACCTGCATTTGGCCGAACAGTGCGGGATCGTGGAGCGCATCGAACGGTGCGCGCAGCCAGCCGGCCAACTCAGCACGCAGGGTTTCGCCGGTGCTCCAGTCCAGGTCAAGTGTCAGCGGCCCCACGATGCGGGCCGCTTTGAGGGTGATTGCTTTCATGGGTTCAGCCCAGCTCGCCAACGCTGGGCAAATGCAGCCCCTGCTCCGTCGTCAAGCTGCGCGCCATCCGCACCGCGCGCAGCGTGGCGCGGGCGGTGGCTTCGGCGGCCATGGCGGCCAGCAGCAGGGGGCCGGGGTTGCGGCCCGATGCGCCGGTGCCCAGGGCGAACAGGGTGTCACCGTCCAGCTGGGTGTGGACTGGGCGGATGGTGCGCGCCAGCCCGTCGTGACCGGCCACGGCCAGGCGCTGGGCTTGGGCCTTGGTCAGCACGGCGTCGGTGGCGATCACGCCGATGGTGGTGTTGGTGCCCGGCAGGATCACCGCCGGGCGCTCACCGGCCAGCAAGGCGCGCTGGGTGTCGTGCAGGCCGCGCCCGTCGGGCGTGCGCGCACCGGCCACGACCTGGCCGCTGGCGGGGTCGATCACGTCGCCAACCGCATTGCAGGCGATTAGCGCACCCACCGTGATCCCATCGACCGTGACCGAGGCGGTGCCGATGCCGCCCTTCATCGCCCGCTGGATGCCGAACAGCTTGCCCACGCAGGCACCCGCCCCGGCACCGACATTGCCCTCGGCTGGGTCCGCTTTCGACGCGGCAGCGCAGGCGGCGTAGCCGGCAGCGGCATCGGGGCGCACGCGCATGTCGCCCACCGCCAGGTCGAACAGCACGGCGGCGGGCACCAGCGGCAGGCGGCCCACACCGATGTCCAGGCCGATGCCTTGCTCTTCCAGCCAGCGGACTGCGCCCGTGGCAGCGTCCAGCCCCCAGGCGCTGCCGCCGGCCAGCACGATGGCGTGGATCTTTTCCACCAGATGGGTGGGGTCCAGCAAGTCGGTCTCCCGCGTGCCGGGGGCGGCACCGCGCACATCCACCCCGCCCACGGCGCCGTCCTTGGCGATGACCACCGTGCAGCCGGTGGGCCGGCGCGGGTCGGTGCAGTGGCCGACCTCGATGCCCGCCACGCGGGTGATGCTGCCGGGGTCGGTCGCGTCGGAGTGCGGGGAGGTTTTAAGGGTCAAATCAGCCCCCAGGGCAATGGATACCAGCGGTACTAGCTATCAAAAGAGGAGTGTTTGAGGCGGCTTAGGTCCCGCCAACAAAGGGGTTGCTTTGCCGCTCGCGGCCAAACGTGCTTTCCGGGCCGTGGCCGGGGATGAACACGGTCTGGTTGCCCATGGGCCACAGGCGCTGGGTGATGCTGTCGATCAGTTGCTGGTGGTTGCCCTGGGGAAAGTCGGTGCGGCCGATGCTGCCGGCAAACAGCACGTCGCCGACGAAGGCCCGGTCGATCTGTGGCGCGTGGAACACCACATGGCCGGGCGTATGGCCGGGGCAGTGGCGCACGTTCAGCGTTTCGTGGCCGATGGTGACCTGGTCGCCATCGTGCAGCCAGCGGGTGGGCGTGAAGGTCTTGGCCGGCGGAAAACCGTATTTCTGGCTGGTGGGGGGCAGGGCGTCGATCCAGAACTGGTCGCCGGGGTGCGGGCCGACGATGGGCAGGTGCAGCCGCTCGGCCAGCTCGCCAGTGCCGCCGGCATGGTCGATGTGGCCGTGGGTGATCCAGATTTGTTCCAGCTCCAGCCCCAGCTTGTCCACGGCGGCGAGCAGCACCTCAAGGTCGCCACCCGGGTCGATCACGGCGGCCTTGCGCGTGGCGTCGCACCAGACGAGCGAGCAGTTTTGTTGGAACGGGGTGACGGGGATGGTCAGGTAGTGGAGCATGGTTCTAAAGGGGCAGGTGCGGGTGCGGGCGGGCGCAAAAACACGCTTTCATCGAGCTTGCGCACCAGCAGGTCGGGGGTGGTGCGGATATGGGCTTCCAGGGCCAGCGCGGCGCGGGCTTCCTGGCCGCTCATCGCCATCTCATAGATGGCGGCGTGCTCGGCGTGGACGTCGCGGTCGGCTTCCATGCTCAGGCTGTAGCGGCGGTAGCGCTCGCTGTGGCGGTAGAGCACGGCCAGGATCTTTTGCGTCCAAGGGGAGTGGTGGCCCGACAGCAGGGTTTCGTGGAAGCGGGCGTTCAGCGCCTCCCAGTGCCGCCGGTGCTCGGGTTTGACAGGCTGCTCGAAGGCGGACATGGCCTCGTAAGCCTCGCGCACGCGCTCCCGCCAGTCCTCGTCGCCGTGGCGGATGGATTGGCGCAGGGCCTCGATCTCGATCTGCACGCGCAGATTGGTCAGGTCGGCCAGCTCTTCCAGGGTGATGGGCGCGACGCGAAAGCCGCGCTGGCCCTCGGCGGTGACCAGGGCATCGCTGGCCAGCCGGGTGATGGCTTCGCGCAGGGTGCTGGCGCCCACGTCGTATCGGGCGCGCAGGTGTTCAATGCGCAGCTTGCTGCCGGGCTCCAGGCGGCCCTCGATGATGTCGTTGCGCAGGGCGTTGTAGGTGTGTTCGATCAGGGTGCGCGAGGCGTTCCCCGCCGTGTCGGGTCCGGTGTCGGTGGCAGGCAGAAAAGGGCGTTTGGCCATAACTCAGGCAGAAGGTCGGGTGCGTTCGTTCAATCGGGAAAGGCGGTAGCTCAATTGCGGTCGGGTCAGGCTCAGAGCCCGGGCGGCGGCAGACAGGTTGCCGCCGGCGCGGGCCACGGCTTCGCGGATCAGGGTGTCTTCCAGGGCTTCCAGCGACAGGCCGTTGTCCAGCATGGTGTCAAACAGCTTGGCGGCCTGGCTGGCGGGTGTGGTGGCGGTCTGTTCGAGTGTGCCACGGTGGTTGATGGTCGCGCCGCCTTGCACCGTGAGTTTGGGGAACAGCATTTCGGCATCAATGCTTTGACCACTGGCGGCCAGGATCACGCCGCGCTCGATCAGGTTTTCCAGCTCGCGCACATTGCCGGGCCAGGCATGGGCGCGCAGCGCGGCCAGGGCGCGGTCGGTCAGACCGGCGATGCGTTTTTGGTGGCGCACCGCGTACTGTTGCAACAGGTGCATGGCCAATGGCTCCACGTCGTCGGCGCGCTCGCGCAGCGGCGGGATGCGGATGGGATAGACGTTCAGGCGGTAGAACAGGTCACGCCGAAAGCGCCCCTGGGCCACGGCCTGCTCCAGGTCCACATTGGTGGCGGCCACCACGCGTACATCGACGCGGCGGGCCTCGTGGCCGCCCAGGCGCTCGATCTCGCCGGTCTGCAGCACGCGCAGCAGCTTGGCCTGGGCCGGCAGGGGCAGCTCGCCTAGCTCATCCAGCATCAGGGTGCCGCCATGCGCGCGCTCAAAGCGGCCGATACGGGCGCTGTGGGCGCCGGTGTAGGCGCCTTTTTCGGCGCCAAACAGCTCGCTCTCGATCAGCTCGGCCGGCAGTGCGGCGCAGTTGACGGCGACAAAAGGCTTGTCGGCCCGGGCGCCCATGGCGTGCAGGGCGCGGGCAAAGCGCTCCTTGCCCACCCCGGTCTCGCCCGTCAGCAGCACGGTCACATCGGTGGCGGCGGCCTGGCGCAAGAGCGTGGCGGTCTCCTGAAAAGCGCGGGAATGGCCGATCAGGGGGCCCAGCTCGTCGGCCGGTTGCAGCTGTTTGCGCAGGGTCTGGACCTGGGACTGCAGCTCATCGAGCTGCACCAGCACCGAGTCGGGGTGGTACTCGCGCGCCATGGCCTCGCCATCGGGCCACTCGTGGGCAAAGCGGCCTTCGATGCGGCAGTGCGGGGCGCCGCAGGCGGTGCACTCCACCTCTTTGAACAGGGCCGGGCGTTGAAAAAAGGCGCTGGTGTAGCCCGAGGCATAGCCCAGCAGCATCCAGCAAGCGGGTTCGTCCTGGGGGCCAAAGTCGCGCAGCTGGGCTTCGACCTCCCAGCTGTGGTTCCAGCGGAAGAAGCCCGTGAAATGGCCGCCTTCCACATCGACCTCGAACACCTCGGGCGTCACCTGCACCAGGCCCTCCAGCATGTGCAACTGCGGCCCCACGACGAAGGCCTCGAACAGCGGGGCATCGGGGCGCACTTGCCGCGCCAACAGCGCATCGCGCTCGCCCGAGGCATAGCCCGCGCGCATCAGCAGGCGCCGGGTCTGGGCCTGGCCCAGCGTCGTGACCAGCTCCCGCCGCAGTGCGTGCAGGCTGGCGGCGTGGAGCAGCAGCATCCGCTGGCTGCCCAGCCAGATCCGTCCATCGCCGGTCGAAAAGTGGACCAGCCGGCGCAGGTCGGCATCCGAAGGCAGTGCGGGCAGGGCAGGCGGTGAGGGAGAGCGGGGGGAGCGCATCGATGAATTATCGATAACTGTCCCTGGCCAGGCTTCGGGGTTAATCCCGAGCCCGTCGCTCAAGCGACCGGATTGCGCAAATCGGGGAAGGGTTATCCCGAAATTTTGATGATTTCATCATGCTGCAGCGCAATATTTTTTGCATTGTGAAGTGATCTTGGTGGGGATTTCTGAGGCTGCTGGCCAAAACCTGGGACTTACCCTGATTTATCGATCGTTTCGGGGTTTTTGCGGGGCCCTTGGCACGGCCCCTGCATAGACCATGGCCACAACAACGATCGTTTCAAGGAGACGTCCATGCCCACCACCGAGCCCCTGATCGAAGAACTGCCTGCGGTCGATCTGACGCGCAAATCCGTGCGGGTGCTGGAGCGCCGGTCCAACGGCTTTGTGCTGTTCGAGTTCTCGCTGGGCTGGCCCGAGCTCGTCACCGAGCTGATGCTCACGCAGGCCGATTTCGAGGCCTTCTGCGCCGCCCAGGGCGTCCAGCCCACCGAAGCGTAGGACGCTGCCCCCGCTTCCTCCCTGTCCTGAATCCCTCCATCCCCCCATCCATACCCCAAAGGAGACCTTGCGATGAACATCGATTTGCAGGCGCGCGAAATCCAGCCGCTGCGCCAAACCTTTGCCCGCGTGGCGAAATACACCGGCGAAAAGCCCGGTTCCCGTTACCAGGAGGCCACGCTGGGCGTGCAGTCCGAGGCCAACTTCCACTATCGCCCTACCTGGGATCCGGAATATGAGCTGTTCGACAAGCGCCGCACGGCGGTCCAGCTGGACGACTGGTATGCGCTGCGCGATCCGCGCCAGTTCTACTACGCCAACTGGACCATGGCCCGCGCCCGTCAGCAGGAAGCGATGGAGTCCAACTACCAATTCGTCGAATCGCGCGACCTGGTCGCCAAGATTCCCGATGCCCTGCGCGCCAAGGCCACCGAAGTGCTGATGCCCCTGCGCCATGTGGCCTGGGGTGCCAACATGAACAACTGCACGGTCTGCTCGCTGGGCTATGGCACTGCGTTCACCGCGCCCGCCATGTTCCACGCCATGGACCACCTGGGCGTGGCCCAGTACCTGACCCGTCTGGGCCTGGCTCTGGGCGAGCCGGGCGCGCTGGAGGCCGGCAAGAACGACTGGATGCAAGCCCCGCAATGGCAGGTGCTGCGCCGCCTGGTGGAAGACACCCTGGTGGTGAAAGACCCCTTCGAGCTGTTCATTGCCCAGAACCTGTCCATCGACGGCCTGCTCTACCCGCTGATCTATGGCCACTTTGTTGACGACCACCTGGCGCTGCAGGGCGGCACCGCCGTGGCGATGCTCACGGCCTTCATGCCCGAGTGGCACGACGAAAGCGCCCGCTGGGTCGATGCTGTGACCAAGGTGGCTGCTGCCGCTTCGGAAGACAACCGTGCGCTGATCACCGGCTGGTACCGCAGCTATGCCGACCAGGCCCAAGCCGCGCTGGCCCCGGTGGCCGAACTGGCCCTGGGCGCTGCCGGCGCCGAAGCGCTGACCGCCGTGCGCACGGCTCTGGACACCCGCGCCCGCAAGGCCGGCCTGTCGGTGTAAGGAGCATTGGAATGAGCGTTGCAACCCCCGCCACCACCCCCGTCTCGAAGGTCTTCATTGCCTTCCAGGACAACGAAGAGTCCCGTCCCGTGGTCGATGCCATCCTGGCCGACAACCCCGAGGCCACCGTCGCCTACACCCCTGGCCTGGTCAAGATCAGCGCCCCCGGCCGCCTGGTCGTGCGCCGCGAAACCATTGAGGAACAGACCGGCCAGCGCTACGACCTGCAGCAGCTGCAGGTCAACCTGGTGACCCTGTCGGGCCACCTCGACGAGGACGACGACGAACTGTCCCTGACCTGGAACCAGTAAACCCCTGTCACCGCATTCATCCACACCAAGGAGATTCACATGGACGCACCCGTCATCAAAAAGAAGCTCGGTCTGAAAGAGCGCTACGCCGCCATGACCCGTGACCTGGCTTGGGACACCACCTAC
This sequence comes from uncultured Burkholderiaceae bacterium, assembly GCA_964597235.1. GTDB lineage: Bacteria > Pseudomonadota > Gammaproteobacteria > Burkholderiales > Burkholderiaceae_C > CAYZPX01. Next base: position 24,703 of record CAZQXQ010000014.1, read on the forward strand.
CAGCCCATGGACAAGGTCTTCCCCTACGACAAGTACGAGGGCATCAAGATCCACGACTGGGACAAGTGGGAAGACCCCTTCCGCCTGACCATGGACGCTTACTGGAAGTACCAGGGCGAAAAAGAGAAAAAGCTCTACGCCGTGATCGAAGCCTTTGCCCAGAACAACGGCCAGCTCAGCGTCAGCGATGCGCGCTATGTCAACGCGCTCAAGCTGTTCATCCAGGGCGTGACCCCGCTGGAGTACTACGCGCA
>CAZQXQ010000015.1:0-24659 GCA_964597235.1 uncultured Burkholderiaceae bacterium
CCAGTTCGCTGGTGCAGCCTGCGTCTTTGTGCAGGATGTCGTCAATGTTCTTGAAAGTCTGTTCAAACATGCGGTGAAAGTCGGTTGCGGCTAAGGGCGCGTCTTACGGGGAGGTTGACGATACACGAGAAAACGGCCTTGTCTTCAGGCTTGGGGCGCCCGAGACCCCTGCCATTTCAACGCAAATCCCGATTTTAGAGATTTTGGGTCTTTTTGGCCTCCAGGCCAATGAATACCATCGGTACTAGCTATTTTTTTAATAGCAAAATGCATCTCTTTGGGCCTTGAATTCATCGATGAAATATGGCCCTGGCCCGCCCAGGGCTGGGTTTTGCGCGTTACGCTCAGGGGATGATGCCCCCCTCCTCTCCCACCGACCTTTATGTGCTCACGGGTGCCTCGCGCGGCATGGGGTTGGCCATGGCGCGGCAGTTGCTGCGGCCGGGCCATACCTTGCTGACCCTGGCACGCCATCCGAACGCGGAGCTGGATCGACAAACGGCCGGTGCCACGTTGGAGCAATGGGCGGTGGACTTGGCGGATGGCGCTGGCGTGGCTTTGCGGCTGCGGGACTGGTTGCAAGCGCAGAACCCAAAAGCCTTTCGCAGTGCCACGCTGATCAACAACGCCGGAGTGATTCCGCGCATTGCGCCACTCTCGGCCTGCGCCAGCGCCGACGACCTGGACGATCTGGCCAACGCGCTGCGCGTAGGGTTGGAGGCACCGATGCAGCTCACCGCTGCCTTTCTGGGCAGCACCGAGGGCTGGGGCGTGCCGCGCAAGGTGCTGAACATTTCATCGGGCCTGGGACGTCGGGCGATGGCCTCGCAATCCGGCTACTGCGCCGCCAAGGCGGGGCTGGACCATTTCACCCGCTGCGTGGCGCTGGATGAAGCACTCAAGCCGCAGGGCGCCAAGGTCTGCGCCATTGCGCCGGGCGTGATCGACACCGACATGCAGGTGCAGTTGCGCGGCGCCGACCCGGCGGGTTTTCCGGACGCGGGTAACTTTGCCGCGCTGCAAAGTCAGGGGATGTTGACCTCGCCCGACGAGGCGGCCGCCCGGGTGCTGGCTTGGCTGGACCGTCCTGACTTTGGTGTGCAGCCGGTGGCCGATGTGCGACAGAGCTAAGCCCTGCCGATCAGGCTAAAGTGCGGCACCCTACAGTTTTCGTTTCTGTTTTAAAGCGGTTCACGCCGCTTCTTTTTTGTACGCTCGACCATGGCCACGGCATTTAACGCGCACACCGCTAACGACTTCCTAGACCGATCCAAGGTGTACCTGATCGTGGACAACCTTGAAACCATGCGCAAGATCACGATCGGGCAGCTGCGCCAGCTGGGGGCGGAGAAGGTCCTGTCTGCCCGAGACGGCGGCGAAGCCTTGAGGATCCTGCGCTCTCAGCGGGTCGATGTGATCATCTCGGACTGGAACATGCCCGTCATGAACGGCCTGGAGCTGTTGCGGGCCGTGCGCTCGGATGAGCGCCTGCGCGAGTTACCGTTTTTGATGGTCACCGCCGAAGCGGATCGCTCCCGGGTGGAGCGGGCCGTGGCCAGCGGGGTGACCTCCATCCTGCTTAAACCGTATGCGCCGGTGCAACTGCTGGCGCGGATCGAGCGGGCCCTGGCAGCCAAATCCTCCGACACGGAGGACCGACCGACCAGAGCGCGCGTATCCCGTCCGGATGGAGAGCAAGACCGGCTGACGCTGTTGCTGGTCGATGACAGCCAAGACAACCTGACGCTGCTGTCGGAGCTCTTTAAGGACGACTACCGCCTCAAGATAGCCCTCAACGGCGCCAAGGCCCTGGAGATTTGCCAGTCGGACGACCCACCCGATCTGGTGTTGCTGGACGTGATGATGCCCATCATGGATGGCTTTGAAGTGGCCGAGCGCATGCGCAGACACCCCCATTCCGAGGCCATTCCCATCATTTTCCTGACAGCGATGAATTCGGAAGAAGCACGCAGGAAAGGCATGGACTTGGGAGCAGTGGACTTCATCACCAAGCCCTACGAACCCCATGTGCTCAAGATGCGGGTGAGCAACTTCATGCGCTACGTTCAGATGCGCCGGGAACTGCAGGCAGACTTCGACAACATGGTCGAACATGCCCGGATGCGGGAAGACATCGAGAACATGGCCCGCCACGACGTGAAGGGGCAGCTGTCCGGGGTACTCAACCTGGTCCAAGGGCTCATGGCCGATGAGGCGTTGAGCCCCCGCCAAATGGAGCAAATCAAGCTGATGGAAGAAAGCATGCTCCAGGTCATGGAGACGATCAACCTTTCCTCCGAGCTGTACAAGATTGAAACGGGGCGCTTCAAGACCCAGGCAGCCGCCGTGGATGTGGGCAGCCTCCTGCGGCGGCTGGTGGAGATCCAGCGCACCGCGTTTGCCTCGGAGAACATCGCGATCTCGGTCGATACCGATGTGCCGCTGGGCCAGCCCCAACCCAAGGCACGGGGCGAGGCGATGCTGTGCTATTCGATCTTCCAAAACCTCCTGAAAACCGCCTGCGAGGCAGCGCCCTCTGGGACCAAGGTGGAAGTCAAGCTGTACGACCGCGATCCGCTGTGCATCGAAATCACCCGCCGGGGGGTGGTGCCCATGGCCAAGCGCGAACGCTTCTTCGAGAAATTTGCGAACGATGGTGCTTCGGACGATTCAGGCATGGGGACCTATTCGGCGCGCTTGATGGCACAGGCCCAAGGCGGCAGCGTGGTGCTGAAGGTCTCCGACGAGGAGGACACCACCTGCCTGTCCATCACGCTCCCGCGCGCGCTGGGGGACAGTATTTGAGTGAGACGGTGCCCCCCCTCGTGCGCACCCAAACGTGAGCGCTGCCGCGAGCACCACGCGCTCAGACAGCGTCCTGAAAGCCCTGGCGCCGGGTGGTGACGACCAGCGTGTCGCGGTAACCGCCAGGCTGCAGAGGCTGGATGGGGGTGGTCTCGTGGATCATGCGGGCGTCGTCCAGCAGTAGCAGCGACCAGGGGGCCTCTAGCGTGAAGCGCTGCCCCGCCGGGCTGTGGGCCTCGAACACCCGGGTCTCGCCGCCCTTGACGCCTTCGCGCGCCACCAGGAAGACCGCCACCAGGTCCACCCCGTCGCGGTGCGCCCCCTCGGGCGTGGGGCGGCCAATCCCGTCACGGGTGTCAATGCGGAACTGGTGGGCCTCCACAAACCAGGGCTCAGGCGCCTGATCGGGCGCGAACACTGCCTGGGACACGTCGCCCAGCGCCCGCATCAGCTGCTGCCACAGGGGCTGCTCCACCAGCTCGGGGCGCATGGGGGCAAACCAGCGCTCCATACCGCCGTGCAGGGCGTTGTACTCCAGCGGCTGCCAGTGGGCACGGTGCGGCACCTGGCGCAAGGTGCCCTGCTCGACCACCAAGCTGGCGTGGCGGCGGCGGCGGTAACGCCCCCCGTCCTTGAGGTGTTCATCGGGCGGCAGATCATTCCAGAACGGCTGCCAGGCCAGCAAGTCGTCCAGGGGGCACTGCAGCCACTGGGCGACGGCCTCGGGAGATAACACGGCAAAACCGTCACGGCGCAGCGCCGTCACCAGATCTGCCGCAGAGGTAAAGGGAGGTAAGAAACGGATGGGGGACATTTGGGGCGTTTGGGGCATGCGCGTGAGCTTAACCCCGCCACAGGCCTGCGCATCCGTTAGCATGGCCAGCGTTTTCGGCCTCCCCACCCTTGCCATGCATCAAGAACACCGCCGTTTTGCCCGGGTTCCGTTTGACGGCCCCGCCCTCCTGAACCAGAGCCACCACAGCACCAGCGTGCGGGTGCTGGACCTGTCCCTCCAGGGAGCGTTGATTGCCCTGCCCCCTGAAGGCACCCTGGTACTGGGCGAGCATTGCACGTTGAAACTCCCCCTGAGCGAGGCCGGCACCCACATCACCATGGCGGCCGAGGTGGCTTATCTGAAAGAGCAGCAGGCGGGGCTGCACTGCCGCTACATCGATCTGGACAGCGTGACCCATCTGCGCCGGCTGCTGGAATTGACCCTGGGCGACCCCGCCCTGCTGGAGCGCGACCTGGGCGCGCTGGTGCAAACCGCCCAGGACGACAGCCGTCGCTAAACGCTCCGTCGGCGGCCATGTCCAAGCGCAAAGTCCCGGCGTCAGCGCGGATTGAAGTACATGTCGCGCTGATTGACCAGCTGTTCGACTCCATTGATCCCTCGCCCTTTCACTACCGCGACCTCGACCCGGCGGCCGATGCCTACATCGTCAAGTGCGCCCGAGAGTTGCCCAAAAAGGCGGCGCTGGAGCTGTATATCTACCTGGACCAGACACCGCACCGCGCGGACAAGTTGGGGCTGGTGGACCAGGCCATCCGGGCCCATTTCTTGGCATCCACCCAGTCCACACAAACCCAGCTGCGGGACATGTTCAAGCGTGGCCGCATCAGCCTCCTGATCGGACTGTCGTTTCTGTCCTTGTCGATCGGCTTGAGCCAGTTGCTGGGCAGCGGCCCGGGGCCCGCCCACCTCTCCAGCATCGTGAAAGAAGGCATGGTGATTGGCGGGTGGGTGGCCATGTGGCGCCCGATGGAGATTTTTCTGTACGACTGGTGGCCAGTGGCCGCCCGAATTCGCCTGCTTCAACGCCTGTCGCGGATCCAGGTGCATGTGCGCACCAAGCCCACCGGGGCCATCACGCTCCATGGAGCGCACTGAGCGGCTCAGCAGCCCGTCTGCTTGAGCCTGTGGCCTAACGCAATCGCGTGACAAGCTTTTGTCACACTTGGGCGTTAGATTGGGTTGAACAACATTTGTGTATCCAGCCCTCTTCGCCCCATGCCAACCTCTTCCGTTTTGTCCACCGCCAAGCCTTTTGCCAGCGGCGTTTTTTTTCCACATGGTTTTTGGGCTCCAGGGGTGAAGTGGATGCGGAGCATCGGCTTCGGCACGAAAGCGACCTTCATCACGCTGTCGTTCATGGTTCCGCTGCTTTATTTGGGCTGGGTGAGCTTCACCAGCATGCAAGCGCAAATCGGGTTCACACGCCAGGAACGCAGCGGTGTTGCCGCCATGCAACACTATGTGCCGGTGATGCACGGCATTTTGAAAGCCCGTAATGCCAGCCGCACCAGCCTGGGAGGCCTGGACCGATCTCTGGAATACGGGACGGCAAGGGCTGAAGTGGACAAGGCCTTAGGCCAGTTTCAACAAGACCTTGCACAAAGCGGCGACAAGCTGAACCTCCGTGCGCATGTCACGGCATTGCAAAAAGCCTGGGCCGACACCGCGCAGGTGCCCAATGGCGTCGATGACAAAGGACGCACGGTGTTCGGGCCCGTCACCCGCGCCAGCATCACGCTGCTCAAGGACATTGGCGACAACTCCAAGCTGATGCTGGACCCCGATGTGGACAGCTTTTACATGGCGACGTCGCTCATCTTCACGCTGCCACGGCTGACGGAAGAAATTGGTCAGCTCTGGGGATGGAGCTCCTTTGCCGTGGCCAAAGGCGGACTGGACCTTCATGAGTTCCGGCGCTATGCGGTGTGGGACGCAGGCGCAGCGCGCGGCATTGAGGAGATGCACAGCAACCTCGACCGCGCCATCCAGGCCTCTCCGCGCCTGAAAGACACGCTGCAACTGGCACGGCTCCAGCAAGCGCTGCGATACCGTGAAAAAGTGGCCGACCCCTCCACCCTCATCGCAGCGGCCTTGACCCCTGAAGAGGTCTATGCGCTTGGCAGTAAGGAGCTGGCGTCGCTGGTTTCTTTTTATGACAGCAGTTTGCCGGCGCTGGATGCGCTGTTGGCCGAGAGAGAGCAGCACTTGGTGAATGCGCGCAATGCCATCTTGTTGGTCGCCGCCATCTTCATCTTGGTGGCCTTGTACCTGTTTTATTGTTTTTACCTCGTGACCCAAGGCGGTTTGCGGCTAATCAGCCAGCACTTACAAGAAATGGCGGCAGGAGACCTTCGTCGGGGGCCCAGCCTTCCTTGGGGCAAGGATGAACCAGCGCTCCTGATCAACGACCTGCGCAAAGCCTACGAATCACTGCACAAGCTGATCCTCAACGTACGCCGCTCTGCCACCGAACTGGACCACGCGGCAGGGCAGATTTCCAACGCCAGCCAAGAACTGTCATCGCGCACCGAGGCGGCCGCCGCCACCCTGGAACAACAGGCCGCCACGATGGAAGAGATCGGCGCCAACGTCAACCACACCGCCGAACACGCACAAGAAGCCTCGGGGACCGCGCAACGCAATGCCGCCGCCGCAGAGCGTGGAGGCAAAGTGATTGCCTCGGTCGTCCAGGTGATGTCGGACATCCACACCGCCTCGCAAAAAATCGGGGAAATCACTGGCGTGATCGATGGCATTGCCTTTCAGACCAACATCCTGGCCTTGAATGCGGCCGTCGAAGCCGCCCGGGCGGGCGAGCAGGGGCGCGGCTTTGCCGTCGTGGCCGCCGAAGTCCGCGCCTTGGCGCAGCGCAGCGCCGCGGCGGCCAAGGAAATCACGACGCTCATCACCGACAGCGTGGCAAAGGCGGACCAAGGGGCCTCTGTCGTGCGGCAAGCCGGGGACAGCATGCAGGAACTCTTGGGCAATGCGCGGCAAATCAGCCAACTGCTGACCGCAATCGCCTCCAGCGCACAAGAAGAGGCCCTGGGCGTCGAACAGGCCGGCCAAGCGATTCAGCACCTGGATCGGGACACCCAGCAAAACACGGCCATGGTGGGAGAAACCACGGCCACCGCCCAGCGGCTCAAGGAACAAGCCGACAGCCTGCTGCACGAGATCTCGAATTTCCAGCTGGCCTGAGGCCCCTCGGCCACGCCAGCCCACGGCGTGGGCTCAGGCCCCGATCAGGCGCTTTCCTGCTCCTGCAAGGTTCGCCACATCACCTTGCCGCTGCCGCTCTTGGGCAAGGACGGCACAAACGCCACGATCTTGGGGACCTTGTAGGCCGCCATGTGCTCGCGGCACCAGGCAATGATGTCCTCGGGCTGGGTGGCCTCGTGGCCTGCACGCAAGACGACCACAGCCTTGACCGTTTCGCCCCGGTAGCTGTCCTTGGCGGCAATCACGCAGGCCTCCTGGATGGCAGGGTGCTTGAACATCAGCGCCTCCACCTCGGCCGGCCAGACCTTGAAGCCCGAGGCATTGATCATGCGCTTGAGCCGGTCGGTGATGAAAAAGTAGCCCTCCTCGTCCACCCGCCCCAAATCGCCGGTGCGGAAAAACCGCTTGCCGTCCAGCTCGAAGAACGCCCGGGCCGTGGCCTCGGGGTGCTTCCAGTAGCCCTCAAACACTTCGGGGCCATGGATGACGATCTCGCCCGACTCGCCCTGGGGGACTTCTTGCAGGGTTTCGGGATCGACGATGCGGGCATCGGTGCTCAGGTAGGGAATGCCCAGACATTGCTGCTTGGGCCGGTCTGGCGGGTTGTTGTGCGAGGGGGCTGCGGTCTCGGTCAGGCCATAGCCCTCGACATAACGCAGGCCAAACAGGTCCAGCAGGCGCTGCGCCACCGCCTGGGGCATGGCCGCGCCGCCGCCACCGATGTAGCGCAGGCTGGACAGGTCATAGCGCTCGAAATGCGGCGAGGCCAGCAGGTCGATCACCATCGTCGGAATGTTGGCCCAGTGCGTGACCCGGTGGCACGAGATCAGCTGCCCGGCGACATCACGGTCCCAGCGCGGCATGATGACCATCGTGGCGCCGTGGTAGATGCCTCCATGCATGCCCACCACCATGCCGGTGATGTGGAACATCGGCACCACGGCCAGCGAGACGGTTTCCGAGCAGTTGCCGCCCCACAGTCCCGAAGCGACCGCGTTGTGCATGATCGTGCGGTGCGGGTGGATGCAACCCTTTGGCAGGCCCGTGGTGCCGCTGGTGTAGGGCAGCACCGCCAGGTCGTCGGGGCCGACCTCGTGTGGCGGCGCGGCATCGGTGCAGGCCAGGGCCTCGGTCCAGCGGTGGACCTGGCCGCTGGCCAAGGTGGGCAAGGGGTGCTGGGCCAACAGCCAGTCCTTCCACAACGGGGGAAACGTCAACTCTTGCTGCGCCTGCACGGGGTCAAAGGCATCGGTGAACTCCGTCACCACCAGGTGCTGCAGGCGCTGCGCCTCAGGCAAGGCGGCATCGGCCTTGGCCCATTCCGCGGCCAGATCGGCGGTGGTGATGGCCACGCGGGTGTCGGGGTCGGTGATGTAGTGGCCTAGCTCATCGGCCCGGTTCATGGGGTTAACTGGCACCACGACCGCATTGGCGCGCAGGATCGCGAAATGCGCCAGCACCAATTGCGGACAGTTCTGCATGCCCAGCGCCACGCGGTCGCCCTTGCGCACGCCCAGGCGGTGCAGAGTTGCGGCCAGGCGCTCCACCTGCTCCGCCAGCGTGCGATAGCTGGTGCTGCGCCCCAGAAACACCATCGCTGCCTTGTCGGGATAGCGCCGGGCGCTGATGGCCAGGTTCTCCCACAGCGAGGTGGCGGGCGGGGTCAGGGAATACGGCATCCGGGCGGGCCAAAAGGCGTGGTGGCGCATGGTTGTCAATCATTCAAGGGGTTGAACACAGGTCTTTGAAGACTACCCCCGCCCCCCCGGCTTGCCATTCGGGAAGCCCCTGATACAGGGTCGCCAAAGCGACGCAAGCTGGATTTCTAGCCGACAGCGCACCTCATTGGTGCACCGAGGGCCAAGAGGGTGATCGGGGGTATGTAAAAATCTACCGCTTAGCGAAGGAGCACACATGGACACATGCAATACCCAGGGGCAGCCAATATCGTGGACATCGTGGAGGTCTTGGAAACCGAGGACCCAGCCGGCATGGCTGGCGATGGCGTCAGCAGTTTTGTTGACCGCCTGTGCCAGCCTGGAGCCCGAGGGGACGCCCACCCGGCAAACCGTCTGGGCAGTGACCGCCGATCACCAGCTCATTCGCTTCAACGGGGGACAACCCCAGCGGATCTTGGAGCGAAAACCCCTTCGCGGCCTGGCCGCCAACGAAGAGGTGGCGGGCATCGACTACCGCGTGTCACGGGGCGTGCTGTTTGCACTGACCCAAGCCGGTCGCCTCTACACCGTGGAGACCGCCACGGGCATGCTGACACCCGTCTCCAACGCCGCGACCGTACTCCAAGGCCAAGCGTGGGGGATGGATTTCAACCCTGCAGCCGACCGCATCCGCGTCGTCAGCGACACGGGGCAGAACCTGCGCCTGCACCCGGAAACCGGCGTCCTGGTGGACTTTGATCCGACCACGGCTGGCGTTCAGGCAGACCCCGCCTTGGCCTATGCCCCCGGTGACATCAACGCAGGCAAGTCGCCGCAAATCGTCGCTGCGGCCTACACCTACAACAAGCAAAACGACAAGCTGACGACCAACTTCGCCATCGACCGCGCAACAGGCTCCCTGGTCACGCAGGGGAGCCGCGAAGACGCGCCAACGGCAGTTTCGCCCAACACGGGACGCCTGTTCACCGTGGGCGCTCTGGGGCTGGGGCCCTTGCAAGAGGTGGCCTTTGACATCGCCGACGTGGACAACACGGCGTTGGCGGCCATCCGCACGCCAGAGCAGCCCCGCACGGTGCTCTACCGCATTGACCTGGGCACGGGCCAAGCCCAGAGGGTGGGCACCGTAGCGGATGGCGTGGCCCTGCGCGGCCTAGCGATCGAACCCTAAAGGCTCTGGATGCCTGCACTTTATTCACGTTACGGTCCTTGGATTGCCTCCGTGCGGCGCAGCGGAATGCTGTTTCTTTGCGGGGCATTGACAACCGCAGCCTGGACTGCGCCCCTGCGTGTGAATGTGATGGATGCGCAGGGCAAGCCCGTGCCGGATGCTGTGGTGTTTCTGGAATCCCCCGAAGCCGCGCGCGCCAGCAAGCCGCTGGACGGTGCGGAAATGGTTCAGCAAGACAAGGCCTTTCAGCCCTCGGTGCTGGTGGTGCCCAAGGGCACCGCAGTGAACTTTCCGAACCGCGACACCGTGCGGCACCATGTGTATTCGTTCTCGCCAGCCAAACGCTTTGAACTCAAGTTGTACGTGGGCACCCCCGCCAACCCCATCGTGTTCGACAAGGCGGGTGTCGTAGTGCTGGGCTGCAATATCCACGACCAGATGCTGGCCCATATCGTGGTGGTGGACACGCCGTGGTATGGCCGAACCGACGCCACAGGCCAACTGACGCTGAACGACGTGCCGGCAGGCAACTACCGCCTGCGTACATGGCATGGCCGTCTGCCTGTCGGCGAACCAGCGCAAGACCAGGCTCTTCGCCTTGGCGCCGAGGCACTCAGGGTGCCCGTGACGCTGCGCAAACTGGAGGCCCCTTGACCCCCTGGGCGCGGTGGTGGAGCCGCCTTCGCCTGGCCAACCGCATCGTGTTGTTGATGCTGGTGTTGCTGCTGCTGGTGCAGTCGGCCAGTTTCTGGGTCGTACGGCGGGCACTGGACCAACAGGTGGCCGGGGAAATTCAGGCCACGCTGGAGGTGGGCGAGCGGGTGCTGCAGCGTTTGCTGGCGCAAAACGCCGAGCGCCTGCAGGAGGCGGCCGTGGTGCTGGCGGCGGATTTCGGCTTTCGCTCGGCCATCGCCAGCGGCGATCAGGCCACCGTGGCATCGGCGCTGGAAAACAGCGGCAACCGCATCGGCGCCCCCATGGTGGCGCTGCTGGATCCGGCTTACCAATTGGTGGTGGCCAGCCAGGCGAACAATGGTATGGCCGCCCAGACCCTGAAGGACCTGGGTGTCGCCCTGGCCCAAGGACAGCAGAGCAGCCGTCTGGCACTGATCGAGCAGCAGCCCTATCACTTTGTGATGGTGCCAGTGCGTGCGCCGGTGGTGGTGGGCTGGGTCTTGATCGGCATTCCCTTGCAAGCCACGCTGCTGGATGACCTGCACCGCCTGGCCGACGTCGAAGCGCTGCTGTTCAGCCCCGGCGCACAGGCCAAGGACTGGCTCTCCAGCCAGCCCCAGGGCGCCATGGCGCAATGGCTCACGGAAGCATCCCGCCAGACGGCCAGCATTCGCACCACAGACGATGTGCTGGTGGCCCGCTACGCCGATCTGAACGCCCTGGGCGGCGATCTGCGGGTAGTGCTTTTGCGCTCCACCCGGCAGGCCACGGAACCCTTTCGGCAACTGCAGTGGATGCTGGGCGTCATCACCTTGGGAGGGCTGGTCTTGTTTGCTTTGGGCAGCTACCGCGCCGCCCGTCGCGTGACCCGGCCCCTGAATGCCCTGACCGAAGTCACCCAGGCCCTGGAACAAGGGGACTTTCAGGTGACCGTGCCCGGCACGGAACGGGGCGACGAAGTGGGCTCGCTGGCGCGCGGCTTTGACCGGATGCGCACCAGCCTTGCGGCCCAACGTGAAGAAATCTCCCGCCTGGCGTACTGGGACCGCCTGACAGGTCTGCCCAACCGCGAACAATTCCGCCAGCACCTGGCATCGGCCATCGACGGCGGTAAAAACGTCGAAAAACCCCTGGTGGTGATCACCCTCAACCTGGACCGCTTCAAGCATGTCAACGATGTCCTGGGCTACGGATCGGGGGATGAGCTGTTGCGCGGGGTGGCTTCGCGCCTGAAAGCGCTGGTGCGCCGTGAGGGAGATCTGGTGGCCCGCCTGGCGGGGGATGAGTTCGCCATCTTGTTGTCGCGCACCTCGCTGGAGGGTGCCATGCAACTGACCGAGCAGATCACCAAGGCCTTTGAAACCCCCTTGGCCTTTGACGACCAGACCGTGGACCTGAGCGCCAGCATGGGGGTCGCCTGCTGGCCCAGCGATGCCGAGGACGCCGACCTGCTGATGAGCCGCTCGGAGATCGCGATGTACGCGGCCAAGACCAAAACGGCGGGCGTCCTGCGCTACAGCCCCGTGCTCGACTCCTCCAGCACGCAGACCCTGTCGCTGCTCAGCGACCTGCGCCAAGCGCTGCAGCAGGGTGAACTGCGCCTGTTTTTGCAGCCCAAGGTGGACGTGGCGACACGCCAGGTGGTGGCCGCCGAGGCCCTGGTGCGCTGGCAACACCCGCAGCGTGGCTTGGTGCCACCCTTGCAGTTCATTCCCTTTGCCGAGCAAACCGGATTTGTGCGGCAGCTCACGCTGTGGATGTTTGAAGAAGCCGCCCGCCAGTGGGCGGCCTTGCAATCGGCCCAGGGGCCACTGCGCATCGCCATCAACCTGTCCACCCGCGACCTGCTGGATCCGTACTTTGCCGAACGTCTGGCGGGACTGATGCGAGAGCATGGTGTGCAGGCCGATGCGTTCTGCCTGGAAATCACCGAGAGCGCGATCATGGACGACCCCCAGCGCGCCGAAGCCACCCTCAACCTCCTGGCGGAACAAGGGTTCAAATTGTCGATTGACGACTTTGGGACCGGCTATTCCTCGCTGGCCTACCTCAAGCGCCTGCCGGTGAATGAACTGAAGATCGACAAGTCCTTTGTGATGGGCATGGAGCAGGACGACAACGACGCAAAGATCGTGCGCTCCACCGTGGACCTGGCGCACAACCTGGGCCTGCGCGTGGTGGCCGAGGGGGTGGAAAACGAAGCCATCCTGAATTTGTTGAACGCCTTGGGCTGCGACGAGGCCCAGGGCTACTTTGTCAGCAAGCCCATGCCCGCCCATGACTTCAAGGGCTGGCGCGCACGATGGAACGCTGCGCTGACACCAGAAAAATGAGCTTGAACCAATTCCTTGCCAGTGGCGACTTTTCGGCGCACACGCCGATGATGGCGCAATACCTCACCCTGAAAGCGCAGCACCCCGACACGCTGGTGTTCTACCGCATGGGCGATTTCTACGAGCTGTTCTGGGACGACGCCGAGAAAGCCGCGCGGCTGCTGGACATCACACTCACCCAGCGCGGCCAATCGGCGGGGCAACCGGTAGTGATGGCCGGGGTGCCGTTTCATGCGCTGGAGAACTACCTGGCCCGGCTGATCAAGCTGGGCGAATCGGTGGCGATTTGCGAGCAGGTGGGCGAGGTCGGGGCGAGCAAAGGCCCGGTGGAGCGCAAGGTGGTGCGCGTGGTCACGCCCGGCACGCTCACCGACACGGAACTGCTGTCCGACAAGACCGAATCGCTGCTGCTGGCCGTGCACCCGGGCGGGCGTGGGCGCTGTGGCCTGGCCTGGATGAGCGTGACTCAGGGCAAAGTGCTGCTGGCGGAATGTGCCAGCAACGAACTGGGCCCCTGGCTGGCGCGGATTGCGCCCAGCGAGCTGATTTACAGCGCCGGCGTGACCGAGCGCTTCGAGCAAAGCCTGCGCGTCCTGCGCCAGCAAGGCGCCTTCACCTGCCCCCTGAGCCCACGCCCGGACTGGCAGTTCGACGGCCCGCTGGGCGAGCGCAAATTGCTGGAACAGCTGGGCGCCGCCAGCCTGCACGCCTGGGACGCCCAGGACCTGGCCCTGGCCCATGCCGCCGCCGCCGGCCTGCTGCAGTACGCCGAACACACCCAGGGCCGCCACCTGAGCCACATTCACAGCGTGCAGGTGCAGCGCGACGACGCCCTGATCGCCCTGCCCCCGGCCACGCGGCGCAACCTGGAGCTGGTCAAGACCCTGCGCGGGGAGGACCGCCCCACGCTGTTTTCGCTGCTCGATACCTGCATGACCGGCATGGGCAGCCGCCTGCTCAAGGCCTGGCTGCTGGAGCCCGAACGCGACCGCCGCGCCGCCAAGCAACGGCTGGCCGCCACGGCGGCGCTGCAGGCTGGCCCCTGGCAGCCACTGCGCGACGCGCTCAAGGGCGTGAGCGATGTGGAACGCATCACCGCCCGCACCGCGCTGCGCCAGGTGCGCCCACGCGAGCTGGTCGCGCTGGGAAAAACGCTCCTAAAAACAGAGCACATAGCGATGGAAAACAGGGCCCCAGAGCCCTATTTGGCCCAAATTTTTGAACAACTCCAGCCCCCGCCCGAGGCCGTAGCCCTGCTGCAGCGCGCGCTGCTGGAGGAGCCCGCCGCCCTGGTGCGCGACGGCGGCGTGATCGCCCATGGCTTTGATGCCGAGCTGGACGAGCTGCGCGCCATCCAGACCAACTGCGACGGCTTTCTGCTGGACCTGGAAACCCGCGAGCGCGCGCGCACCGGCATCCCCAACCTGCGGGTGCAGTTCAACAAGGTGCATGGCTTCTACATCGAAGTCACCGGCAGCCACTTGGACCGGGTGCCCGAGGACTACCGCCGCCGCCAGACCCTGAAAAACGCCGAGCGCTTCATCACGCCCGAGCTGAAAACCTTCGAGGACAAGGCCCTGTCCGCCCAGGAGCGGGCGCTGGCGCGGGAGAAATGGCTGTACGAGCAGCTGCTGGACCAGCTGCAGCCCCATGTGCCCACCCTCACCCGCCTGGCGCAGGCCCTGGCCCAGCTGGACGTGCTGTGCTGCCTGGCGGAGCGGGCACTGACGCTGAACTGGTGCGCGCCCCAGTTCGTGGAGCAGCCCTGCATCGAGATCGAGGCCGGCCGCCACCCGGTCGTCGAGGCCCGGCTGGCCGAAACGTCGAGCGGCGCCTTCATCGCCAACCACACCCGGCTCAACCCGAACACCCGGCTGCAAATCATCACCGGGCCGAACATGGGCGGTAAGTCCACCTACATGCGCCAGGTCGCGCTGATCGTGCTGCTGGCCAGCATGGGCAGCCATGTGCCGGCCAGCCACTGCCGGCTGGGGCCGATTGACGCCATCCACACCCGCATTGGCGCGGCGGACGACCTGGCCAACGCCCAGTCCACCTTCATGCTGGAAATGACCGAGGCCGCGCAGATCCTGCACGCCGCCACGCCGCACAGCCTGGTGCTGATGGACGAAATCGGCCGCGGCACCAGCACCTTCGACGGCCTGGCGCTGGCCAGCGGCATCGCCAGCCACCTGCACGACAAGACCCGCGCCTTCACGCTGTTCGCCACACATTATTTCGAGCTGACCGAGCTGCCGGCCAAGGCCCGCCACGCGGTCAACATGCACGTGAGCGCGACCGAGGCAGGGCACGACATCGTCTTCCTGCACGAAATCCAGCCCGGCCCGGCCAGCCGCAGCTACGGCATCCAGGTCGCCAAACTGGCCGGCATGCCCGCCGCCGTGCTGCACCACGCCCGCCACACGCTGGAAGCGCTGGAAGCCCGCGCCGGCGCGGACGAACCGCAGGTGGACCTGTTCGCCCCGCCGCCCGAGCCCGAACTGACCGCGCCCAGCCCGCTGGAATCGGCGCTGGCAAAGATCCAGCCCGACAGCCTGAGCCCGCGCGAGGCGCTGGAGGCGCTCTACCAGCTCAAGCGGCTGGCAGACGCGAAAAGCGAGCCAAATCGGCCTCTAGGCCAATAGAATCCAGCGGTACTAGCTATCAAAATGAGAGTAGTTTAGTGCGTGATTGAACGCCTGAATCGGCCAAGCATCAGCGCTTGGCCGGTCGCTCCCGGCGCTTGGCGCGGCCTGGGGTCTTGGGCGGCTGGGCAAAGGCCTGGCGGCGTTGCTGCCAGTGGCGCAGTCCGGCCATCACGCGGGCCTGCACACTGCCTTCCGGCGCGTGGCCCTGGGCGTCGATGGCGCTGGCGGGCAGGCCGGTCAGGTGCTCCAGCGCCTCATCCACCGTCTGCACCGGCCAGACATGGAACTGGCCGGCACGCACCGCATCGACCACCTCGGGGCGCAGCATCAGGTGGCAGACGTTGCTGGAGGGGATCAGCACGCCCTGGGTGCCCGTCAGCCCACGGGCGGCGCAGAGCGCAAAAAAGCCCTCGATCTTTTCGTTGACGCCGCCGATTGGCTGCACCTGGCCGCGCTGGTTGACCGAGCCGGTCACGGCCAGGTCCTGGCGCAGCGGGATGTCGCCGATGGCCGACAGCAGCACAGCCAGCTCGGCCACCGAGGCGCTGTCGCCCTCAATGCCCCCATACGACTGCTCGAACACCAGGCTGGCTCGCAGCGACAGCGGCAAATAGCGGCCATAGCGCGCAGCCACGTAGGACGACAGGATCAGCACCCCCTTGGAGTGGATGGGGCCGCCCAGCTTGACCTCGCGCTCGATGTCCAGGACCTCGCCCTCGCCGGGGCGCACGGTGGCGGTGATGCGTACCGGGTGGCCAAAGCTGCCCTCGCCCAGAGCGACGACGGCCAAGCCATTGACCTGGCCGATTTGCGCGCCCTCGGTGTCCACCAGCCATTGGCCGCGCAGCATTTGTTCGGCATGGCGCTCGCGCAGGCGGGCGTGGCGATGGCGCAGCGCGTCCAGCGCGGCGTCCAGGTGCTGGCGCTCCAGCAGCTCGGCCCGTTCTGACGCGGCCACATGGTCGGCCTCGCGCAGCAGGTTGTCCAAGGCCTGGGTTTGCAGGCTCAGGCGCTGGGCATCGTTGGCCAGGCGGGCGGCGTGTTCGATGGCGCGGGCGGCGGCGGCAGCGCTCAGCGGCCGCACCCCAGCGCGCCGGGCCATGCTGGCCAGCAGGCGAGCGCAGACCCGCTCGTTCTCGGGGGTGCGCGGAAGGTCGTTTTCGAGGTCGGCATTGACCTTGAACAGCTGCCCGAACTCGGGATCGTGCGCCGCCAAGAGGTAATACACCAGACGCTCGCCGACCAGCACGATCTTCAAATCCAGCGGCATGGGCTCGGGTTCGAGCTGCATGGTGCTGGAGAGGCCGATCAGGTCGGACAGCGACTCGATCCGCACCTGCGCGGCCTTAAGGCAGCGCTTGAGCCCTTCCCAGGCGTAGGGCTGGGTCAGCAGCTTGAGGGCATCCAGCACCAAAAAGCCGCCATTGGCCCGCTGCAGCGCACCGCAGCGAATCAGCGTGAAATTGCTGACCAGCGTGCCCATGTGGACCAGGTGATCCACCCGGCCGACCAGGTTCTGCAGCGTGGGATGGTCCTCGTGGACCACAGGGCGCAGGCCATCGGCGGGGTTTTCGACCACCAGGTTGACCAGGTAGCGCTGCACCGAGATCGCGCCCGAATAGGTGGTGGTCTCGGTGTCGCCCTCGCTGTGCGAAGAGGCACGCAGCGATTCGCCGCTGTCCGAGATGTCCTGCAGCACGGCATCCAGAAAGGCCTGGACTGCGGGCAGATCGGCATAGCGGGGCTTGAGGTCGTCGATCAGGTGCTTGACGGTGGTGCGCAGCGCTTCGCTGCCGGCCTGCTTGATCCGGTTCAGGGTTTCCTGGCGCCAGCGCGGGAACTCGTTCATGCACTGGTGCAGGCGCTCGCGCAGGTGGTGGATCTTGTCGGCATAGGCCTGCTGGGCCTCGGTGGGCAGCTTTTCGAACGCCTCGGGCATCAGCGGGGCATCGCCCTCCTTCAAGGGGACGAAGGCAAAGCCCTGCGGGGTGCGGATCAGACCCACCTGTACGGCGCGCGCCTCGTCGCCCACCGCCTTGAGGGCGGCTTCCTCCCGCTCCTTGCCCTCTTCCTGCATGGCTTCGATGCGTAGGCGATATTCATTGCTCTGGAACACCGCATTGATCGCCGGGGTGAGCTGATCGACAAAGGCCTGCATGTCGTCCCGCAGCTGCGCGCCCCGGCCGCAAGGCAGTCGCAGCAGGCGCGGGCGGGAGGCGTCGGCAAAGTGGTTCACATAGCACCAGTCGCTGGGACGGGTGCCGTTGCGCCGCTTGTCGGCCAACAGATCCTCCACCAGCGCGTGGCGACCGCTGCCGGTGTCGCCCAGCACGAACAGGTTGTAGCCCGGGTGCGCTATCTCCAGCCCCAGGTGCAGGGCGTCCGTCGCGCGGGGGTGGAGGTCGGCGGCGGCAATGCCATCCACCCCGCGGGTATCGGCAAACCCCAAAGAGACGGGATCGCACACGGTGTAGAGCTGGTCAGCGGACAGGGCGGGCAGCAAGGGCATGGTGTCAGGCTTGGAGCAAGAAGGAGTGCAGCATACCCGCCAGTAGGGCCGGTGCATGGTCGTCCGTGGGGCTTCAAGGATGTGCGGTGTGTGCGGCGGCCTGCGCTGCGCACTCGCTGATCCAGGCGGCAAACGCCGCCAAGACCGGCGACGGCGCCTGCGGTGCGGGCGTGACCAGGTAATAGGCGCGGCGCTCCCCCGCCATCGGGGCCCGGCAGGCCACGACCAGCTCGCCCCGGGCCAGCTCGTCCTCGATCAAGAGCGGTGGAATCAGCGCCACACCCAGGCCATGGGCCGCCGCCACGGCCAGCATCGAGAACAGCTCGTGCCGGGGGCCGTCCAGCGCGCGGGGCGCATCCACGCCCTGGGCTTCAAACCACTGGCGCCAGGCGTAGGGACGGGTGCTTTGCTGCAGCAGCGGCAGTTCGGCCAGGGCCTGGGGCAACAAAGGCTGGTAGGCGCGACCCCGGCCCCGCTCCATGGCCGACTCCAGCAATTTGGGGCTGCACACCGGCCAGATGTCTTCGTGCATCAGCAGCTGCGCCTGGGTACCGGGCCAATTGGCCACCTGCTCGGGCGTGCCGGCGTAAATGGCGGCGGCAAAGCCGGTGTCGGAAAACAGGAACGGCCGGGTGCGTGTCTCGATGTGCACCACGATGTCCGGGTGCTGCTGGGCAAGCAGCGGCAAGCGCGGGATCAGCCAACGCGTGGCAAAGGTGGGCACCGCCGCCAGCGCCAGCGCCCCACCCTGCCCCTGACGGGCCATCACATCCAGGGTGTCGCGCTCCAGGCCCTGCAGCCACAGGGCCACCTGCTGGCCGTAATGCTGGCCGGCAGGGGTCAGCACCACGCCATGGCGGGTGCGACGAAACAGCGCCACGCCCAAAAAGTCCTCCAGCGCGGTGATCTGGCGCGAGACGGCGCTTTGCGTCAGCGCCAGCTCCTGCGCAGCGCGGGTGTAGCTCTCGTGGCGGGCAGCGGCCTCGAAACAGGCCAGGGCCTGGGTGGAAGGGAGATGTCTTCGCATGAAAAAACAGCACTTAAGGTCGGCAATCAGGGGGAAACCCTAGTGACCTCAGAGCGAGGCCGAATGTCATTCTGCTTCCATTTGTGCATAGTCCGCATATCTCGGTGCCAAAAAATCGTTTGCTGGCACCCTAAACCGCGCTTACGATGCCGGTCCATGCGCTGACGTCAACCCGACGTAACGTAAAGCACAGCGCATCCCCTTTTGGCCCCATTTTTCTCAGGAGACCCGCATGTCCAAAGCCCCCTTCCAGTGGAACGACCCCTTCCTGCTCGACCAGCAGCTGACCGAAGACGAGCGCGCCATCCGTGATGCTGCTGCCGCCTACTGCCAGGACAAGCTGGCCCCGCGCGTGCTGGACATGTTCCGCCACGAAAAGACCGACATCACCATCTTCCGCGAGATGGGCGAGCTGGGCCTGCTGGGCCCCACCATCCCCACCGAATACGGCGGCGCGGGCCTGAACTACGTGAGCTACGGCCTGGTGGCCCGCGAGATCGAGCGCGTGGACTCCGGCTACCGCTCGATGGCCTCGGTGCAGTCGTCGCTGGTGATGGTGCCGATCAACGAATTCGGCACCGAGGCGCAAAAGCAGAAATACCTGCCCAAGCTGGCCAGCGGTGAATTCATCGGCTGCTTCGGCCTGACCGAGCCCGACCACGGTTCCGACCCCAGCAGCATGGTCACCCGCGCCCAAAAAGTCGCTGGTGGCTACAAGCTCACCGGCGCCAAGATGTGGATCACCAACAGCCCCGTGGCCGATGTGTTCGTGGTCTGGGCCAAGGAAGTGTCTGAGAGCGGCACCGTCGGCCCGATCCGCGGCTTCATCCTGGAAAAGGGCATGAAAGGCCTGTCGGCCCCCGCCATCCACGGCAAGGTGGGCCTGCGCGCCTCGATCACCGGCGAAATCGTGATGGACGAAGTCTTCGTGCCCGAAGAGAACGCCTTCCCTGAAATTCAGGGTCTGAAGGGCCCCTTCACCTGCCTGAACAGCGCCCGCTTTGGCATCGCCTGGGGCGCCATGGGTGCCGCCGAGTTCTGCTGGCACGCTGCCCGCCAGTACACCCTGGACCGCAAGCAGTTTGGCCGCCCCCTGGCCGCCAACCAGCTGATCCAGAAGAAGCTGGCCGACATGCAGACCGAAATCACGCTGGGCCTGCAAGCCGCCCTGCGCGTGGGCCGCATGAAGGACGAACACCAGAACGTGGTGGAGATCACGTCCCTCATCAAGCGCAACAACTGCGGCAAGGCCCTGGACGTGGCCCGCCTGGCGCGCGACATGATGGGCGGCAACGGCATCAGCGACGAATTCGGCGTGGCCCGCCACCTGGTGAACCTGGAAGTGGTCAACACCTACGAAGGCACCCACGACGTGCACGCCCTGATCCTGGGCCGCGCACAGACCGGCATCGCCGCCTTCGCGAACTGAACTAAGTTCCCCCCTGAGCCGCTGCGCGGCATCCCCCCAGGGGGATGCCACCAGTGGCCTGGCAAAGCCAGTTCCACGGTGGCCCCATCCTGACCGCGCCCCCGGCGTACCCCCGCAAAAGCCTCAATGGCCTTGCGGGGTTTTGGTTTTTTATTTTGGGTATTTTTGGCCTCTAGGCCAATAGACACGAGCGGTAATAGCTATTATTTCAATAGCATTTTGGAGACCTTGCGATGAGCCTTCCCCCGAATTCCCCTGCCCCTGGCGCGCTGGCGGGCATCAAAGTGCTGGACCTGTCGCGCGTGCTGGCCGGCCCCTGGTGCACGCAGATGCTGGCCGACCTGGGCGCCGATGTGGTCAAGGTCGAGCGCCCCGGCGCGGGCGACGACACCCGGCACTGGGGCCCTCCCTTCCTCAAGGATGCCGATGGTCAGGACACCACCCAGGCCAGCTACTACACCGCGACCAACCGCAACAAGCGCTCGGTCACCATCGACATGGCCACCACCGAAGGCCAGGCGCTGATCCGCGAGATGGCGCTCAAAGCCGACATCGTGGTGGAGAACTTCAAGGTCGGCGGCCTCAAGCAATACGGCCTGGACCATGAAAGCCTGCGCGCGCTCAACCCCAAGCTGATCTACTGCTCGGTCACCGGCTTTGGCCAGGACGGGCCTTATGCCGAGCGCGCTGGCTACGACCTGATGGCCCAGGCCATGACCGGGATGATGAGCATCACCGGCCGCGCCGACGACCAACCCGGCGGCGGCCCGCTGCGCGTGGGCGTGGCGCTGATCGACCTGTTCACCGGCGTGTATTCCTGCAGCGCCATCCTCGCGGCGCTGCACGTGCGCCACCAGACCGGCCAGGGCCAGCACATCGACATGGCGCTGCTGGACGTGGGCATGGCGATCCTGGCCAACCAGGCCGCCGGCTACTTGAACACCGGCAAGGTGCCGCAGCGCCAGGGCAACAGCCACCCCAGCGTGGTGCCCTACCAAGACTTTCCGACGGCGGACGGCTCCATGCTGCTGGCCATTGGCAACGACGGCCAGTTCGCGCGCTTCTGCGCCGCCGCCGGCAAGCCGGAATGGGCACAGGATGAGCGCTACCGCACCAACACCCAGCGCGTGGTGAACCGCGAAGCACTGATCCCGCTGATGTGCGAAGTCACCCGCCAGCGCAGCACCGCCGACTGGATCACGCTGCTCGAAGACAAGGCCGTGCCCTGCGGCCCGATCAATGACATCGGTCAGGCCTTTGCCGAAGCGCAGGTCCAGCACCGCCAGCTGGCCGTGACCTTGCCGCGCAGCGCCGGCGATGGCATTGACCACATCACCACGGTGGCCAGCCCGCTGCGCCTGCAGGGCACGCCGCCCGTGCTGCGCAACGCCCCACCCGCCCTGGGCGAGCACACCGACGAGGTGCTGCACGAGCTGGGCCTGGATACCGAGCGCATCGCCGCGCTGCGCGCCCAAGGCGTGGTGTAAAGAAAAACCCCAGCGTCCGTCCCTTGCGGGCGCTGGGGTGTCGGTTCTCCCCGTAGAATTTTTGTCGCCCGCCATTTTTCGGCGGACCAAGGTAAAGGACAGACACCATGAATGCAGTGCAGCAGGAAATCGACGAGCGGACCAACCTCACCGGCACCAACAAATTTGAGCTGCTGCTGTTCCGTCTGGGCATCGACAAGGTCCTGGGCAAATCCGAGCTGTACGGCATCAATGTGTTCAAGATCCGCGAGATCGTGGCCATGCCCAACATCACGCCCATTGCCGGCACCGATGCCTATTCGTTGGGCGTGGTGAACCTGCGCGGCCAGATCATCCCGGTCTATGACCTGCCCGCCATCGTGGGCTGCCAGCCCAAGACGGGACTGAACATCATGCTGGTGACCGAATACGCCCGCACCACCCAGGCCTTCGCGGTGGAATCGGTCGAGGACATCGTGCGCCTGGACTGGAAACAGGTGCTGTCCGCCGAAACCAGCGGCGCCGCCGGCAAGCTGGTGACCAGCATCGCCCGGCTGGACGGCAACACCGACGAATCACGTCTGGCCCAGGTGCTGGACGTGGAAGCCATCCTGCAGATGGTGTCCCCCAGTGGGGCCGCCGATGTCGATCCACAAAAGGTGGGCCCGCGCCTGACGCTCAAGCCCGGCACCATCATCCTGGCCGCTGACGACTCGTTTGTGGCCCGCTCGCTGATCGAGCAAGAGCTGGACATCCTGCACGCGCCCTACGAAATGACCAAGTCCGGCAAGGAAGCCTGGGATCGGCTCAACGCCCTGGCCAACGCGGCCGAAGCCGAGGGCAAGTCCATTTATGACAAGGTCGCATTGGTCCTGACCGACCTGGAAATGCCGGAAATGGACGGCTTCACCCTCACGCGCAACATCAAGCAGGACCCGCGCCTGAGCAAGCTGCCCGTGGTGATCCATTCCTCGCTGTCGGGCTCGGCCAACGAGGACCATGTGCGTAGCGTCGGCGCCGACGGCTACGTGGCGAAGTTCAAGGCCGAAGAACTGTCCGCCACGCTGCGCAAGGTGATGCAGAAGTAAACGGTTCGACCGCATGGCCCCGGTGAAGACTTGTCAACCCCGGGCCAGACTGGCGCGTCAAACACCTGGTCCCGCTGGACAAGTGCCTGCGGGTGGTTTGATTGATGGAAAGAACCCATGCGCCGCGCATCCCTCTGGCTTCTGGCCACCAGCCTCACGGCCCTGCTTGCAGGCTGCGCCGTGGTGGAAGGCCCTCCGGCCCGCCCTTACCCGCGCTACCGCGCGGTCTATCCGGAATATCCGGTCTACACGGTTCCGGGGCCGGTGATCTATGCCCCGCCACCCGGGGTGTTTGTGCGTCCGGCCGTCCCCCCAGGCCATCTGCGGCCAGCGCCGCAATGGCGTAGCGGTGGGCATGACCACCGCCAGGCATCGCACCCGCACAGGGCAGAGGATCGGCTGGTTCGGCGTGAACGACCCGACCCGTTTGAGCGGCGCGCAGCACCACGCGCGCAGCAGCGTCCCCACCCCACCGCGCCAAGACGCGGCCCCGCGCCCCACCAGATCAACCGGGAAGACGGCGGAGGGCCCTGAGCAGCTACTCCGCCCGCAACCCCTGCGCCACCGTGGGGTAGTGCAAGCGCAGGCCCAGTTCTTGGCGCATACGCTGGTTGCTCAAGCGGCGGGATTCGTTCATGAAGCTGAGCAGCATCGGCGACAACTGGCGCTGCGCCGTGCTGCGCGGCACGCGCGGCGGGTGTGGCAGGCCGTACAGATCGGCTGCGAAGTCGTAGTAGTCGCCCATCTTGAGCGCGCTGTCGTCGCAGACATTCACCACCCGCTGCGGTTTGCCGCGCCAGAGCGCCAGCCAGCAGGCGCGGGCCAGGTCGTCGGCGTGGATGTGGTTGGTATAGACATCGTCCTCGGCGCACAGCACGGGCGTTCCCTTGCGCAAGCGGGCCTCGGGCGTACCGCCGTCGCGGTTGGGGGCGTAGATGCCGGGAATGCGCAGGATGCTGGCACGCAATCCAACCCTGCCGACGTGGCGTACGGCGGTCTCGGCATTAACCCGGCGTTGGGCGCGGGGGGTGCGGGCGGCGACGGGGCGGGTCTCTGGCACCCAGGCCCCTTCGCAATCGCCATAGACGCCACTGGTCGAGCCATAGACCAGCGAACGCGGCAGGCCGCGCAAACGCAGCGCCTGCACCAGCGCCTCGATGCGCGGGTCGCGCCACCAGGCCTGGCCCGCGCCCTCACCGGGGGGCGGCGCCAGGTGCAGCACCCGGGTGGCCAGGCCGGCCAGGCGGGTCAGGGTTGCAGGCTGGTCCAGATTGCCCAGCAAGGGCGTGACACCCAGCGCGCGGAGCAGGCGCTGCTTGCCCGGGGTGGATGTCAGCGCCAGCAGGCGGATTCGGCCCGCGCCGGGGCCCTGGTTGACGTCGCGCGCCAGGCGCAATCCCACGTCGCCGCAGCCCACGATGAGCAGGCGCTCGCGCCGAAAACGGGCTGGCAAGGCCCCGAGAGGGTGAAGGTTTGAAGGCACAATCGCATTCCTGTTTCTGAACCGACCAAGGATAACCATCCCATGTCCTCTTCCGAGAGCACGAGCACCCTCTTTCAGATCACCGTCCAGCCCAGCGGCCGCGCCTTCAGCGCCAAGGGGGATGAAACCCTGCTGGGCGCCGCGATCCAGCAAGGCGTGGGCCTGCCCTATGGCTGCAAGGATGGGGCTTGCGGCTCCTGCAAGTGCAAGAAGCTCAGCGGCGAGGTGGTTCACACCGGCCACCAGTCCAAGGCCCTGAGCGCCGAGGAAGAAGAGGCCGGCTACGTGCTGACCTGCTGCGCCCACCCGCGCTCGGACGTGGTGCTGGAAT
>CAZQXQ010000016.1:0-24199 GCA_964597235.1 uncultured Burkholderiaceae bacterium
GGTCGTCGCGCGTCTCCCAGGGCCAGTGCGGGGCGGTGTAGTGCAGGCTGAGCAGAAAGGGCGCGTCTTGCCCAGCCATGCGGTTCACGTAGTCCACTGCGCGCTGCGAGAGCAAATCGGTCAGGTAGCCCTCTTCGGTATGGCTTTCCTCGCCAAAGTACAGGTCATGTTGGCCGGCGCTGGTGCAGTGGGTGAAGTAGTCCACCCCGCCCGACATGGGGCCGAAGAATTCCTCGTAGCCCGATTTCAGCGGGCTAAAGGCCGGCGGGTAGCCCAGGTGCCATTTGCCGATCAGCGCCGTGCGGTAGCCCGCATCCTTGAGCAGCGAGGGCAGGGTGGGGTGCTCGGGCGGCAGGCCCAAGGTGGTGCTGCCCCGGCTGCGGCTGGTGATGGGCTCCTCGGCCGCGGCGCGCAGCCGGTACTGGTAGCGCCCGGTGATCATCGCAAAGCGCGTGGGCGAGCACACCGGTGAGTTGGAATAGCCCTGGGTGAGCTTGAGCCCATTCGCGGCCAGGCGGTCCAGCACCGGCGAGACTGGGCCGAACGGTGCCTCGCGGCCGCCGTAGCAGCCCAGGTCGGCAAAGCCAAGGTCGTCAGCGACGATAAAGATCAGGTTGGGTTTTGTCATGGTGGCTCAGGGCTGGATGTTGGCGCGCAGCACCACGGGGCTCCATTGCTGGCGGAAGGACTGCACCAGGGCGTTCGCCTGCGCGGGCGTGGTGGACAGGGTGTTCACGCGGGCGTCGGCAAACTTGCGCTGGATGGCGGGGTCTTTCATCATCTCGGCCACTTCCTTGCCCAGGCGCTCGACCTTGTCCTTGGGCATGCTGGCGGGCGCAAACAGCGCGTTCCAGGGCTCGGCGGCCAGGTCCACCCCGGCTTCACGGAAGGTGGGAATGTCCGGGCCAAAAGGCGAGCGCTTGGGGCTAGACACGGCCAGGATGCGGATCTTGCCCGCCTGGTGCTGGGGCAGCAGGATGTCCAGCGAGTCCATCACCACCGGCACCTGCCCGCCGATCAGGTCGGTCAGTAGCGGGCCAGACCCACGGTAGCCGACCACTTCGGTCTTGACGCCCGCCTTCTCGCCCAGCATCAGCGCAAAGAAGTGCACCAGGCTGCCGGTGGCGGGCACGCCCACATTGGCCTTGTCGGGGTTGGCGCGCATCCAGGCCAGCAGGTGCGTCAGCGCCTTGACGGGAACGGCCGCGCCCACGGCAATCGCCAGCTCGTAGTTGTTGACGACCGAGACGGTCTGAAAGTCCCGTTCCGGGTCATAGCCGCTGTCCTTGTAAATCAACGGGCCGGTCACCATGCTTGGCGGGTTGGCAAACAACAGCACGTTCTGGCTGGCGGGGGTGTTCTTGACTTGCTGCGCCGCCAGCCGCGAGCCCGCGCCGGGCTTGTTCTCCACGATCACCGGCACGCCCAGGCGGGTTTGCAGGCCGTCGCCCACGATGCGGGCGGCGCGGTCGGTGATGCCGCCGGGCGGGTAGCCCACGACGATCTTGACGGGGCCTTCGATCTTTTGGGCCTGCGCGCCTGCGGCAAAGCAGGTCAGCAGGGCGGTGCAAATCCAGTGGGTGATGCGGCGCATGGCGGGTCTCCTCATAAATGGCATGGAACGGCACAAGCGGTCCCAAGGTGTTGCGACTGTAGGATGCCCCCCCATCGTTGTTCTAATCAATCATTCCCCGTGAAAACCCTTAATCCCCAGGGCATCGACGACATGCTGCTGTACCGCCTGGGCCGGGTGCTGGGCACGGCCGGCAGTTTGATCACGCGCATCTGCGAGGGCGAATTCGGCATCACCCGGCGCGAGTGGCGGGTGTTGGCGCAGCTGGGCAAGCGCGACGGCATCCTGTCGTCGGAGTTGGCCGAGAGCGCCCAGCTGGACCGGGCGCGAACCTCCCGGGCCGTCACCGCGCTGGTGGAAAAGCGCTTGCTGGAGCGCATCCCCCGCCCCAACGACCGCCGCCAGGTCACCCTGCACCTGACGCCGGCCGGCCGTGCGATGTACGAGGCCATGCTGCCCCGCGCCACGGCCATCCATCGGGACCTGGTCGCGCCGCTCACCCCCGCGCAGGCGGAGCAGCTCGATGCGCTGCTGGTGGTCCTGCAACGCCAGGCCGACGCGATGCAGCGCGCCGCTGACCTGCCCAAGGCCGACCGACGCCGGGGTGGGCGCAAGGTGGCGCTGCCGCTCAAGGACTGACGTCGCCCTGCAGCAGCCCCTGTATCACCAGGGAAAAGCCCCGCTCGACACAATCCGCGCTATGCAACTGAACACCGATTTTTCCCAGCGCTGCGTGGTGGACACCACCGTCTTGCCCTGGCAGCCTTCGCCATCGCCCCTGGTCCACCGGCGCCTGATTGAGCGCGACGGCGGCGAGCAGGCCCGCGCCACGTCCATCGTGCGTTATGACCCCGGCGCCACTTTCAGTGCCCATCGGCACGACCTGGGCGAGGAAATCATCGTCCTGGACGGCGTCTTCAGCGACGAAACCGGCGACTACGGACCCGGCACCTACCTGCGCAACCCGCCAGGTTCGGCCCATGCCCCGTCGTCAAAACCCGGCTGCACCTTGTTCGTCAAGCTGCGCCATCTGGCACCCGACGACCGCCAGCAGCACGCCATCGACACCCGCCGCAGCACCGACTGGCGCCCTGGCCTGGTGCCCGGCCTGCAGGTGCTGCCCCTGGCGGGCCACAGCAGCGAGCACACCGCCCTGATGCGCTGGGCCCCCGGCACCCGCTTTGCCCCCCACCGCCACGCCGGCGGCGAGGAAATCCTGGTGCTCGACGGCGTGTTCTCCGACGAACACGGCGACTATCCCGCCGGCACTTGGTTACGCAGCCCCGACGGCAGCGTGCACCAGCCGTTCAGCAACACCGGCTGCCTGATCTGGGTGAAGACCGGGCATTTGCCGCGGGGGTGAGGTCGCACGGGAAGCGTGGAGATGGGCGGTCTTGCCTTGTAATCGCTTCTCTTTTGATAGCTGCTTCCGCTGGTATTGATTGGCCTGGAGGCCAGTTCAATGTGGGGAATCGCGGTCCTGCTGCATTGACCGCGCCAATGTTTCCAGCGCCTGCCGGTCGCGCTCCAGTCAGCCGTACCACGAACGCAAAGCCCTTGCCCAGTTCCAGCAGAAATTGCTGCAGCTTGTCCATCAAAGCCTGTTCCAGGCTGGATTCCAGCAGCCGGCCGGTGTCGGGCAGGCCCAGAAACTCCAGCATCACCGGATCGCGCACAAAGTCGCGTGGGTGTGGGCTGTCGCCAGCCTGTGTCTGGCGGGGCTCCTCCAGCAGCGCGGCCTGGTCCTGGCTGGACAGCAGGCGCTCGTAATACAGCGAGCCGATCTGGCGCTCCAGCACGCGGGTGCTCCAGTTTTGCCGGGCGGCCTCGTCCATGTACCACTGGCGCGCGGCAGGGGCGTCCACCCGCAGCAGCAGGCGGTAGTGGGTCCAGCTCAATTCGTGACGCAGTGCGTCACACATTGGGAAGGCTTGGTAAAAGAGCCGCATGTAGCGCAGGTTCGAGGCATCAAACCCCTTGCCAAACTCCTGCGACAACGCTTGCCCCAACTGCGGCAGCAGGCGCTGTCCGTAGCCCGCCCGCTTCTCGCCGCCTTGCTCAAACTCGACGATGTGCCGCCCGATGTGCCAATAGGTCTGCACCTGCGCCACGTCCGCCTGGCGCAGCAGTTGCTGGCGGGCCTGGGTGATCAGCCCGCGCAGGGTGGCCAGCAACGCCGGCGGCGCAGCCTGGGGGGCTTGGGGCGATGCCATGGCTTACGGCGCCAGCTCCGTCCACCGCTCCAGCGCTTCCAGCAATTCCTCTTCGATCACCCCCTCGCGGGCGTGCAGGGCGGAGGCGCGGGCGGCATCCTTGGTGTAGAGGCTGCCGTCGGCCAGCTCCTGCTGGATGGCCTGTTGCTCGGCTTCTAGCGCGGCGATGCGGTCGGGCAGCTGCTCCAGCTCGCGCTGTTCCTTGTAGCTGAGCTTCTTTTTTGATAGCGCGTTCCGCTGGTCTTTATTGGGCTGGGGGCTGTTTTCGCCCTTTTCTTCACTGCTGGACTTGGCGGTGAGGGGCTGGGCTGCGGCGGCTGCGGCGGCACGGGCTTCCTGGCTGCGCTGGGATTGGCGCAGCCAGTCTTCCACATCGCCCTCGAACTCGCGCCACACGCCGTCGCCTTCGTAAGCGATGGTGCTGGTGACCACGTTGTCCAAAAATGTGCGGTCGTGGCTGACCAGGAAGACCGTGCCGGGGTAGTCCTGCAGCAGTTCTTCGAGCAGGTCGATGGTTTCGATGTCCAGGTCGTTGGTGGGCTCGTCCAGCACCAGCACCGTGGCGGGGCGGGCGAACAGGCGGGCCAGCAGCAGGCGGTTGCGCTCGCCGCCCGACAGGGACCGCACCGGCGAATGCGCCCGTGCCGGCGAGAACAAAAAGTCGCCCAGGTAGCTGCGCACATGCTTGCGCTGGCCGTTGATCTCGATCCACTCGCTGCCGGGGCTGATGAAGTCTTCCAGCGTGGCGTCCAGGTCGATGGCGTCGCGCATCTGGTCGAAGTAGGCCACCTGCAGGTTGGCGCCGCGGCGGATGGTGCCGCTGTCGGGCTCCAGCTCGCCCAGGATCATTTTCAGCAGCGTGGTCTTGCCAGCGCCGTTGGGGCCCAGCAGGCCGATCTTGTCGCCGCGCAGCAAGGTGGCGCTGAAGTCCTTGGCAATCACCTTGTCGCCAAAGGCTTTGCTGACATGCTGCAGCTCCGCGACGATCTTGCCCTGGTAGCTGCTGTCGGCGCCCGTGCCGACTTCCATCTTCACCTTGCCCACGACCTCGCGGCGGGCGGCGCGGGTTTCGCGCAGCTTTTCCAGGCGGCCGATGCGGCTTTGGCTGCGGGTGCGGCGGGCTTCCACGCCCTTGCGGATCCACACTTCTTCCTGCGCCAGCAGCTTGTCGGCCTTGGCGTTGATGACGGCCTCCTGGGCCAGCTGTTCTTCCTTTTGCAGGCGATAGGCCGCAAAGTTGCCCGGATACGAGCGCAGCACGCCCCGGTCCAGCTCGACGATGCGGGTGGCGATGCGGTCCAAAAACGCCCGGTCGTGGGTGATGGTGACCACGCTGCCCTTGAAGTCGATCAGCAGGTCTTCCAGCCAGCGGATGGAGTCCAGGTCCAGGTGGTTGGTGGGTTCGTCCAGCAGCAGCACGTCGGGCCGGGTCACCAGGGCCTGGGCCAGGGCGACGCGCTTTTTGGTGCCGCCGGAGAGGTCGCCCACCCGCGCCTCGGGGTTCAGGTGCAGGCGCTGCAGGGTCTCGGCCACGCGCTGCTCCCAGTTCCAGGCGTCGGCGGCCTCGATCTGGGTTTGCAGCGCGTCCAGATCCACGCCCTCGGCATGGGCCAGGTATTGCTCGCGCAGCGCGATCACTTCGGCCAGTCCGGCCGAGGCCGCCTGGAAGATGGTGGCCTCGGGGTCCAGCGACGGCTCCTGCGCCACAAAGGCGATGCGCGTGCCTTGCTGCACATGCAGCGTGCCGTCGTCGGCCTTGGCCAGTCCGCCCAAAATTTTGAGCAGCGAAGATTTGCCCGCGCCATTGCGGCCAATCAGGCCGACGCGTTCGTTGGGTTCCAGGGAAAAGCCGGTGTGGTCCAGCAAAGCGACATGCCCGAAAGCCAGCTGGGCATTGAGAAGGGTGATAAGTGCCATGGGGCGGGATTATCTGGGCCTCACGACCTGGGCAATGCGGGATGGGCCGTGCCCAGGCCACCGCCCAGCCGGAAGGAGGCGGACAGCTGCGCCAGTTGCTTGGCCTGTTCCTGCAGCGCGCTGGATGCGGCCGAGGTTTCCTCGACCAAGGCGGCGTTTTGCTGCGTCACGTTGTCTAGTTGTGTCACGGAGTTGTTGATCTGGGCAATTCCGGCCGCTTGTTCCTGGCTGGCGGCGGCGATCTCCGCCACGATGTCGGCCACGCGTTTGATGCCGCCGACGATCTCGCTCATGGTCTGCCCGGCTTGGGCCACCTGCTCGGTTCCGACGCCCACTTTGTGCACCGAGTCTTCGATCAGTGACTTGATTTCCTTGGCTGCTTCCGCGCTGCGCCCCGCCAGGGACCGCACCTCGCCGGCCACCACGGCAAATCCGCGGCCTTGCTCCCCCGCGCGTGCAGCTTCCACAGCGGCGTTCAGGGCCAGGATGTTGGTCTGGAAGGCGATGCCATCGATCACGCTGATGATGTCGGCAATCTTGCGGGACGAGGTGTTGATGTCTTCCATGGTCTGGACCACCTGGCCCATGACCTGGCCGCCGTGGGTCGCCACCTGGGAGGCCACACCGGCCAACTGGTTGGCCTGGGTGGCGTTTTGGGCGTTGTGCTGCACCGTGCCAGACAGCTCTTCCGAGGCAGAGGCCGTTTGTTCCAGGGACGATGCTTGTTGCTCCGTGCGCTGCGACAGGTCCAGGGTGCCCGCTGCGACCTGGGTGGCCGCGCTGGCAATGGCCCCCGAACCGCGCTGAACCTCGCTGATCACGCGGTACAGGCTCACGCGCATCAGTTCCATCTGGTTCAGAAGGTGTCCAATTTCGTCGTTCCCGGCGTGGGGGATGGGCTTGGACAAGTCCCCGCCAGCGATGGCAGCGGCTGTGCTGTCCGCCAGGTCAAAACCGGAACGCAGGCGCTTGGCCAGGAAGAAGGTCAGCACCACCCCTGGGATCAGACCCAGTGCCACCACCAAGGCAAAGACCAGCAGGGCGGTCTGGTAACGCGCATCCGCTGCTTGTGCGGCCTGGACCGCTTTGGTGACCTGGTGATCGCGGAAGGCGCGCAGTGCCTGGATGGCGGCTTCGCCTTCACGGCGCCCTGCAGCCAAGAAAGCGGCCATGGTGGCGGGCTCAAAATTGCCCTGCTTGACGGCATTGGCCGCCTCATCGATGCGGTTGCGCCAAGCCTCGGAGGCGGTCAGCAGGTTCTGCAGCAGCGGTCTCTCCGCGCCCTCGGTGTTCAGTTCCTGAAGCTGCTGGAGAATCTCGTTGGACCGGGTTCGGTTGCGGGTGATGGCGTCCGTGTGGCTGCCAGTCGGGTGGTCGTGAATCGAGGCCAGCACGCTGTCGGGCGCATGCTGAAATGCCAGCAGGATCTGCATGCGGCTTTGCACGATCAGATCGGACGACTCCTCCGCCAGCAAGGCGCCCCGCATGGCCTCGTCATGCACCATGTGCAGGCTGTTTTTGGCAGAGACCAGGCCCCAAATTCCAGCGCTGATGACAATGAAGAAACCGATCACATAGATCGAAACGACGGCGATGAAGCGCTGAATGATGTTGGAAAGCATGGGTCGTTGCGTGGAAAAGGAACTCTGAATTGTGAGTTAAAAAGAAAGGGCTTCCCAAGGAGCGCAGCGTTCACTGCTCCTTGCAAAGGAGAGAATCGGAATGATCAACAAGAGGATTCTGAGCTCAGAGGAGCAGCGCCCACCTGCGCTAGGTCATACAAACATCACTGTCCTTTCATGCGTTCGTCACTGTGGCCACGGAGACTCACGCGCTGTTTTTTCTGCAATGACCAAGGGTTTTCATGACGTTTTCTCGCCTTCCCCTGATCGCAGCCTTGGGCGCTGCCATGGTGCTGACCGCTTGCGGTGGGGATGACCCCGTGCCGCTGCCCACGCTGGACGGCAAGCCGCCGCTGGTGATCGGCCACCGCGGTGCTTCCGGCTACCGCCCCGACCACACGCTGGAAAGCTACGCGCTGGCGATTCAGATGGGCGCAGATTTCATCGAGCCGGACCTGGTCGCCACCAAGGACGGCGAGCTGGTCGCTCGCCATGAGCCCAACATTACCGGCACCACCGATGTGGCCAGCCGCCCTGAATTTGCCAGCCGCAAGATCAAACGCATGGTCGATGGCGTGGAAGAAGAGGGCTGGTTCGCCACCGACTTCACGCTGGCCGAGCTCAAGACCCTGCGCGCCGTTCAGCCGCTGGCCGAGCGCGACCAGTCCTTCAACGGCAAATTCCAGATTCCCACCTTCCGCGAAGTGCTGGACCTGGCCAAGACCGAAGGCGCCAAAGTGGGCCGCGTGATTGGTGTCTATCCCGAGACCAAGCACCCCACCTACCACGAGGACGCCGGCCTGAAGCTGGAAGACCGTCTGCTGGCCGTCCTGGCCGAGTACGGCTACACCAAGAAGGATTCGCCGGTCATCCTGCAATCGTTCGAGACGGCCAACCTCAAGTACCTGCGCACCAAGACCCAGCTGCGCCTGATTCAGCTGGTCGATGGCGACGACTACGACTTCAAGACCGGCGCCGTCACCTTTGCACCGCCGTTCGACCGTCCCTACGACTGGACCCGCGCCGGCCGCAAGGACTTGTTCGGCTCCATGGTCACGCCTGCTGGCCTGGCCGAGATCGCCAAGTACGCCGACGGCGTCGGCCCCTGGAAGCCCTACATCGTGCCGGTCAAGGGCACCTTTGGCGCCGACGGCAAGATGGTCGATGTGAACAAGGACGGCGTCGTCAACTACGCCGATGCCTCCAGCAGTGCCCCCACCAGCCTGGTCGCCGACGCGCACAAGCTGGGCCTGATGGTGCACACCTGGACCATGCGCAACGAAAACCGCCGCCTTGCCTTCGACTACAAGGGCGATCCCAAGGCCGAGTACCTGCAGTTCTACCGCCTGGGCGTGGACGGCCTGTTCTCGGACTTCACCGACACCGCCGTGGCCGCTCGCAAGGCTTACCTGACCGAAACCGGTCGCTGACCAGGTTTTGCCTGGAGCGCGGTCAGGGCCGGTGCCACAATCGCGCTTCCATGCAAATCCCCTACGAACTGGCCCTGGGCTGGCGCTACACCCGCGCTGGCCGTGCGACCCGGCGCAACGGCTTTATCTCCTTCATCTCCGGGGTGTCGATGCTGGGCATCGCGCTGGGCGTGGCGGCCCTGATCATCGTGCTCAGCGTGATGAACGGCTTTCAAAAAGAAGTGCGCGACCGCATGCTCAGCGTGGTCTCGCACATCGAGATCTTTGCCCCGGGCGGTGACGCGCTGCCCGACCCGGCCCGCACGCTGGCCGAAGCGCGGCGCAATCCCCAGGTCATCGGCGCCGCGCCCTTTGTCGCCACCCAGGCGCTGCTGGCGCGCGGCGAGGACATGAAGGGCGCGATGGTGCGCGGCATCGATCCCGCGCTGGAAGGCCAGGTCACCGCCTTGGCCGCCGATAACGCCTCTACCTTGCAAACCCTGGTGCCCGGCGAATTTCGCGTGGTGCTGGGCAAGGAGCTGGCCCGCAGCCTCGGCGTGCGCGTGGGCGATGCGGTCACGCTGATTGCCCCCGCCGGCCAAGTCACGCCCGCCGGCGTGGTGCCGCGCCTCAAGCAGATGACGGTGGCGGGCACCTTTGACTCCGGCCACTACGAATACGACATGGCGCTGGTGCTGCTGCACCAAGACGATGCGCAGCGCATCTTCCGCCTGGAAGGGCCCACCGGTATCCGTCTGCAGCTCCAAGACCTGCACCAGGCCCGCGAGGTTGCAAAGCAACTGGCCGGCACCCTGAGCGGCGACCTGCGCATCCGCGACTGGACGCAGCAAAACCGCACCTGGTTTGCCGCCGTGCAGATGGAAAAACGCATGATGTTCATCATCCTGACGCTGATCGTCGCCGTGGCGGCCTTCAACCTGGTCAGCACCCTGGTGATGACCGTCACCGACAAGCGGGCCGACATTGCCATCCTGCGCACCCTGGGCGCGAGCCCGGCCAGCATCATGGGCGTGTTCGTGGTGCAGGGCGCCATGGTGGGCGTGGTCGGCACGCTGGCCGGATTGGCGCTGGGGCTGGGTGTGGCGTTCAACATCGACGTGCTGGTGCCGGCGATTGAGCGGCTGTTCAACGCCAGCTTCCTGCCCAAGGACATTTACCTCATCAGCCAGATGCCCAGCGACCCGCAGCGCGGCGACATCGTGCCGATTGCCGTGATTTCGCTGGCGCTGGCCTTCCTGGCCACGCTGTACCCCAGCTGGCGCGCCAGCCGCGTCAACCCTGCGGAGGCTTTGCGCTATGAATAAGATAGCTATTACCGCTGGTATCCAGGGCCTTGGAGGCCAAAAAGACCCCCAAAACACCCTGGTGCTCGAAGCCCAGGCCTTGAGCAAGCGTTTTCGTGAAGGGCGCATTGACCTGACGGTGTTGCAGGGCGTGGATTTGCAGGTCCGTGCCGGCGAGACCCTGGCCATCGTCGGCGCCTCGGGCTCGGGCAAGAGCACCTTGCTGCATTTGCTGGGCGGGCTGGATGCGCCGAGCACTGGCCAGGTCCGACTGATGGGCCAGGACCTGGCGGCGCTGAGCCCCGCGCAGCAGGGCCAGTGGCGCAACCGCTACTTGGGCTTCATTTACCAGTTCCACCACTTGCTGCCGGAGTTTTCCGCGCTGGACAACGTGGCGATGCCGCTGCGCATCCGCCGCATGGCCGCCGGCCCCAGCCAGGAGGCCGCCCGGCGCCTGCTGGCCCAGGTGGGCCTGAAAGACCGCCTGTACCACCGCCCGGCGGAGCTGTCCGGCGGCGAACGCCAGCGCGTGGCAATTGCCCGGGCGCTGGTCACCGACCCCGCCTGCGTGCTGGCCGACGAGCCCACCGGCAACCTGGACCGCGCCACCGCCAACGGCGTGTTCCTGCTGATGCTCAGCCTGGCGCGCGAGCAGGGCACGGCCTTTGTGCTGGTGACCCACGACGAAACCCTGGCCGCCCGCTGCGACCGGGTGGTGCGGCTGGATCAGGGGCGGTTGGTCGCTGGCTGAGGCGGGCGGGAGCGGGCGCTCAGCCCTCCAGCACCGCGACGGCCTTCACCTCCAGAAAGTAGCCGGGCGCGCCGCACAGCTGCGCCGCGCCAATCGCTGTCCAGGCCGGGTGGCTGTTGCCGGTGAAATAGCGGTCGCGCACCTGCATGTACAGCGGCAGGTCGCGCATGTCGGTGTGGTAGCTGGTCACGTCCACGATGTCGTCAAAGCTGGCGCCCGCGGCCTCCAGCACTTTCTTCAGGTTCTCGAAGGCCTGCACGAACTGGGCTTCCTTCTCCGCGACCAGTTCCATTGCCGCATTGCGGCCAATCTGGCCCGAGATGTAGACCGTCTGGCCCACTTTCACGGCGGGGGCATAGCGCATTTTTTCGTAGACGGCCTCCATTCCGGCGGGAACGATGGGCTGGCGTGCGGGCATGGGGACTCCTTGGGGGTGAAAACTGCGTACTGTAGCGGGGGCATGATTGTGGATGTTTCTTGCAAATGAGAATTATTCTTATTAGAATAACGACATGCCGGAAACAACCTCTTCCCATCCTTCGACTCTCCCAAAAGTCTGTCGCACGCAGGCTTTGCCAGGGGCTTCGAACGCTCTGTCCTTCCAAGGGGCAGGTTTGGGTCGGGTGAGCAGCGCGCAGCTGCTGGGCCATCGGCGTGTGCTGGAAATCGTGCATGAACAATGCATCTACCAGCTACGACTGACGTCCAGTGGAAAGCTAATCCTGACCAAGTAAATACTGATACACACACCAGCCAGCCGTCGCCAGCCAGTGTCCAGCCCCTGAGGAAGAACACCATGCTGCGAATGACGCCCATCGCGCTGGCCTTGGGCATAGGGTGGGAGATTTTTCCGCTCGTTGCCATTGCCCAGAGCAACCACCAAGACACTCAAGACGCCGTCCAGTTGCGGGAGGTTTCCATTACCTCTACGCGCTCTCAGCGCAAGGTGGATGACATCCCCAACACCGTTACCGTGATTCCACGGCAACAGATGGAAACGCAAGGGGCGCGCGACCTCAAGGACCTGCTGGCCGAAGAAGTCGATGTTTCAGTGCGCGCCGCGCCAGCACGCTTTACCGCTGCAGGTGCCGCCACAGGCCGGGCTGGCGTAGAGGGTATCAACATCCGTGGCCTGGAGGGCAACCAAGTACTGATGCTGGTCGATGGCATTCGCGTCCCCAACAGCTTTTCGTTTGCAGCCTTCGCTACGGGTCGTGGCGACTATGTGGAGGTCGATGGCCTGAAATCCGCCGAGGTGCTGCGAGGTCCAGCCTCGACACAATTTGGCAGTGATGGTCTGGCTGGAGCCGTGAGTTTCCGCACCCTTGATCCGTCCGATCTGCTCAAAGCAGATCGGAATGCGGCAGGCTTTGCGGGCAGTGGTTACGCGGGCGTTGACCGTTCTTGGACCCATACAGCGGCCGTTGCGGGGCGCCATGGACGTTGGCAGGGACTTTTGTTGGGCAGCCGCCGTCAGGGGGGTGAAACCCAGAACCAGGGCGAGGACTTCAGTCTGAATGTCGATCGGACCGCTTCCAACCCTGCGGACTACCGCAATGGCTATCTGTTGGGCAAGGTCCTGTTGGACCTGGATGCCAACCACCAGCTGGGCTTTACGTTCGAGACCCAGCGCCGCCGCCAGGACACTGAGGTGTATTCAGCACGTGCCAAGCCTCCGCTTTCCGCAACTGGCACCTTGGACCTTGACGCGCATGACCGCATGGAACGAGACAGGTTGTCGTTTGAGCACCGTTTCAAGGATGTGAATGCCGAATGGGTGCAAAAAGCGGAAACCAAGTTGTATTGGCAGGACGCACGCATCCAGCAAAACGCCGTAGAAGACCGCAACACCGCAGTTGATCGTACGCGTGACAACACGTATTCCACGCAGATTCTCGGATTCTCCAGTGTGCTGGAGAGCAACTTTACGGGATGGCTCAACCAGCGCGTGACCTATGGGCTTGACTGGAGCCAGTCAAAAACAGAGGGGATCCGCAGCGGTACCGTGCCGCCGTTTGGCGAAACTTTCCCGACAAAAGCATTCCCGGACACCACCTTTGCTCAGACAGGAGCTTTTGTCCAAAGTGAGGTAGAGGCGGGTGCCTTCAGCGTCATCCCTGGGCTGCGGCTGGACCATTACAAGCTCAGTCCCTCCCTGAGTGGCTACACCGGCGGTAACGCCGTGACGCTGTCCGACCACGCTCTGACGCCTCGCCTCGGCGTGGTTTGGCGGTTAGCGCCAGCACTGGCGCCTTATGCACAGTGGTCTAAAGGCTTCCGTGCGCCCACGCCTGACCAGGTCAACAACGGTTTTGCCAACTTGGCCTCCGGCTACACCAGTGTTGGCAATCCGGATTTGCAGGCCGAGCGCGCCAACAGCCTTGAAGTGGGGGTGCGGGGCAAGTTGGACGCTATGCGCTACACGTTGACCGCCTTTGAGAATCGCTATGACAACTTCATCGGCCAGCAGGCGGTCAGTGGGGCTGGTACTCCTGCCAACCCCACAGTCTTTCAATACATCAACTTGTCGAATGCCCGCATCCGAGGCGTGGAAGCGCGGACCGCCTGGACGCTGAGCAAACATTGGTCGGCCCACGCAGGTCTGGCCTACGCCAGGGGCGACAGTAAAGCCGACGGGGTGAGCCAGCCCATCGATACCGTCAATCCACTCAAAGCAGTGCTGGGCGTGCGCTATGACGAAGGCATGTGGGGTGCCTGGGCTACGTTGACCCATCACCAAGGGAAGTCGGCTTCCCGGGTGGGGACTGTGACGTCGGCCACTGGCGGACAAACGGCGCAATTCACGCCGGGGGCTTCTACCGTCCTCAATCTGGGCAGTTCCTGGAAGCCCATGCCCCAGTTGACTTTGAACGCTCAGGTGCAAAACCTGTTTGACACAACGTACTGGCGGTGGTCTGACGTCCGCGGTTTGGCCAGCAACAGTACGGTCAAAGATGCCTACACGGCACCTGGGAGAACGTTCAACGTCTCGGTGCGCTACGACTTTTAAGCAAGAGGACTTCCATGCGAACCCATGACCAACACGCGGCAATTCGGGCAGAGATTCAGGGCTTTCACTCCCGGTTTCAAACCTTGCACCTGGCAAGCTGTGACATCGCTGGCCTTGCAGAGGCCAGCTATGCCCCTTTTGTGGCACACGAGAAAAACTTTTATGTTTATTTGAGTGAGCTGGCAGTGCATTGCACCAATTTGCGTACCACCCAGCGTTGCTCAGCCATGTGGATCGAGGGAGAGGAGCAGGCCAAGCACCCCTTTGCTCGGAAGCGCCTGACCTTGCAGTGCTCCACTAAGGACGTGCCCAGAAGCTCGTCCCATTTTGAACAGGTTTTGGGGCTATTTCACGGAAAGTTTGGGCAGTTCATGGACCTGATTGCCCCCCTGAACGACTTTCACCTTTATGCCCTGGAACCCACATCTGGCCGTTTTGTGGCCGGTTTTGCAAAAGCTTATCGCCTCGAAGGGAAGGACCTCACGCACATCCACCATCGCATTGAAAAAGGCCACGGCAGCAAAGCGTCTGCCGCCATCGCAGCGGTAGTCCCGTTGTGAAGTTAGGAGTAGCAAGATGCAAGATCCATGCAAGACCATTCGTGAAGAGTTCCAAATCCTGCGCAAGGCTGGCCAAGCGCGTCACCGGGACATCGCACAGACCTTGAGAGTTTCAGAAGGCGAGTTGATCGCTGCCCATGTCGGCGTACCAGATCGCGAAACCTTGCTGCGTGTGGTGCGCCTGCAGGAAAACTGGCCGGCAATCATTGCTGCCTTGGAGTCCGTTGGCGAGGTGATGGCGCTTACTCGCAATGCATCGTGTGTCCATGAAAAGTACGGCATTTACCGTAACGTCAGCCATGTGCGCCAAGTGGGGTTGGTGCTGGGGGGGGATATCGATTTGCGGGCCTTTTATGCTCAGTGGGTCTATGGCTATGCCGTCATCGAAACCCGGGGGTCAGGGGTACAGCAAAGCCTCCAGTTTTTCGATGCCGCGGGCGAGGCCATCCACAAAGTGTACCTGCAACCCGCTAGTGACACTGTGGCTTACATGGCCCTGATCGCACGTTTCGCACATGCCGATCAGGTTCCTGGGCTTGCCGTTCAGATGGTCGCCAATGAGGACTTCGAAACCGCTGATGAGGAGATTGATGTACCGGGGTTTCGGCGGGCCTGGAGCGAACTCAGAGATACGCACGAATTCTGGTCCCTGCTGCAGCGGTTTGGTGTGTCGCGAACGCAGGGGCTTCGTCTGGCCGATCCCCAGTTTGTACAGCCTGTGGAGCCTGGCTGCGTTCACCACTTCCTGAGCATGGCATCGCAAGAGCGCTTGCCCATCATGGTGTTTGTCTCGAACCCAGGCATGGTCCAGATTCATTCTGGTCCGGTGAACCGGATTGCGGTCATGGGGCCTTGGCTGAACGTGCTGGATCCACGCTTTAACCTGCACTTGCGGGAGGATCACATCGCCAGCGCCTGGGTGGTGTGCAAGCCTACTGCCGACGGGTTGGTGACCTCGCTGGAAATTTTTGATCAAGATGGCAAGACGATCGCCATGTTTTTTGGCGAACGCAAACCAGGCAAACCCGAGCGCTGCGAGTGGCGTAGCCTGATTGACCGTTTGCTGGAGGAGAGTCAGACATGTGTGCAGTGAAATGGACCGCCCCCCTCCAGCAACCCACCCGGCGCCTGTTGTGCCAGCGAAGTGCGGCTTTCTGCGCGCTGGGTGCAATTGCCCCCTTTGCCCAGGCTGCGATATCCCCATCCCCCAGGCGCATCGTGAGCATCGGCGGCGCCTTGACCGAAATTCTCTTTGCACTTGATGCCCAGCGTGAATTGGTGGGGGTGGACACCACCTCCCTGTTCCCAGAGTCCGTGAACGCATTGCCCCGCGTGGGGTATGCCCGCACCCTTTCCAGCGAGGGCATCCTGGCCTTGGCTCCCACCCAGGTGGTTGCCACCGAAGATGCAGGACCTCCTGCTGTGCTGCGTCAGATCACAGCGTCAGGTGTGCCTGTCACGGTCCTGCCGGCAAAGCACCGTTTTGAGGGGATGCTGGAGCGGGTGCAGCGCCTCGGTGAAGTGACTGGGC
Source organism: uncultured Burkholderiaceae bacterium (assembly GCA_964597235.1). GTDB lineage: Bacteria > Pseudomonadota > Gammaproteobacteria > Burkholderiales > Burkholderiaceae_C > CAYZPX01. The sequence continues at coordinate 15,891 of CAZQXQ010000016.1, forward strand.
GCGGTCCGCAGGCTCTGAGCTTGGTTGAGCGCCTGAAAACTGAATGGGCCCAGTCCCGCAGCCCCATCCTGGCCCGTAAAACGACAGGTCCAAGGGTGATGTTTGTGCTCTCGCATAGCCCCAGCCAGGCCATGGTTGGTGGCCAGGGCAGCAGTGCGCAGGCCATGCTGCACTACGCCGGGGCCACGAATGCCGTCCAAGGTTTCGAGGGGTTTAAGCCCCTCACTCCTGAGGCGGTCATTGCTGCCAAACCGGATGTGGTCCTGTTTACAGACCAGGGGTTGACCGCAGTGGGCGGGATGGCAGGCGCTCTCAAGCTGCCCGGTCTGGGTCAGACGCCTGCCGGACAGCAACGGCGCATCGTGGCCCTGGAGGCGATGTTTCTGCTGGGCTTTGGTCCGCGTCTTCCGCAGGCCTTGTCGGCTCTGGACGAGACCCTGCAGAGGGCCATGCAGCGATGAACACAATCACGCTTGCCAAGCTCCTGCCCTTGGCCCACCGTGTGGCTCAAGGGCTTCGGACCCAGCCGGGCCTGCTGCTGCTTCCTTTTCTGTTTTTGCTGCTCGGGATGGCCAGCGGGTCGGGAGCGGTACCGATTGGCGTGGAAGATTGGTTTGCACCATGGTCGAGCACGCAAGACCAGACTTTGTCTGGAGGCGCTTATGTCTTGTGGAACCTGCGCTTGCCGCGTATCGCATTTGCCATGCTGATTGGCGCGGCCCTGGGGTTGTCGGGTGCTCTGACACAAGGCCTGTTCCGCAACCCTCTGGCCGATCCTGGACTGCTGGGCGTTACCAGCGGTGCTGCCTGTGCGGCCGCTTTGACCATCGTGGTGTTGGCAGGCAGTAATGTGCACATACCGATGGCCTGGCGCTACTGGATGTTGCCCGTGGCTGCTTTTGTTGGGGCGATTGGTGTCTGTTTTTTGCTGGACCAGGTGGCTCGCTGGCTGACAGCGGAGTCCATCGCAGGCTTGCTCTTGACTGGCATCGCCCTGAACGCCTTGGCGGCGGCAGTGATTGGTCTATGCACCTATCTGGCAACGGACGAGCAACTGCGCAGCATGTCGTTCTGGACCCTGGGCTCCCTGGCAGGGGGCAGTTGGCCCCTGGTTGCAGGTTTGGCGGCCTTGCTTTTGTTGGCAGCATGGCAAGCGCATCGCTTAGTCACGGCGATGAACGCCTTGGCTTTAGGGGAGGCGGTTGCCGCCCATGTCGGTGTCAATGTGCGGCGACTGCGTACCCAGGTGGTGGTTTTGGTGGCCTTGCTATGTGGCTTTGCCGTAGCTTGGTGCGGGATGATCGGTTTTATCGGTCTGGTGGCTCCTCATCTGGTCCGCATGGCCGTGGGACCGGATCAGCGTCGTCTGGCGCCGCTCTCTATGTTGGTTGGCGCTCTGGTCCTGCTGTTGTCCGATACCGTCGCACGCACTGTTGCCATTCCCGCAGAAATCCCCGTCGGGATCTTCACGGCCTTGCTTGGGGCGCCTTTTTTCCTTTTGCTTTTGGCGACCAGTCGCAAAGGAGTGTGAATCATGTCACCACATGATCAGCCTAGCGTGCCGCTGGCCTCGTTGGAGGACGTCACCGTGTGTCTGGGGCAGCGGCGTTTTGGTCCTTTTGATCTCACGATTCGCGTCGGTGAGCGCTTAGCCATCCTGGGGCCCAGCGGCGCTGGCAAATCGACCTTGCTGAAACTGCTGGCACGGGAGCTGCATCCCCATACCGGCCAGGCCTGTCTGTGTGATCGCCCTTTAAAGAATTGGGCCCTTCCGGAGCTGAGTGCGTGGAGGGCCGTTTTGCCGCAATCCCACGAGGTCGCATTTGGCTTGCCCACCGAACTGGTGATTGGCCTGGGCAGGGTGGCGCGCCCCCACGATCCGGACATCCGCACCGTCGTCCACGCTGCGGCGTACATGGCCTGTGCCGATCACCTGCTTGATCGTCGCTTTGACACTTTGTCGGGCGGCGAAAAGGCGCGTGTGCAACTGGCGCGGGTGTTTGCCCAGTTATGGGATCGCAAGGGTGGTCTATTGCTGGTGGATGAGCCCCTGGCCGCCCTGGACCCGGGGCTCCAGTTGGGGTTACTGGAGGCCATTCTGGATTTCGCCCGGCAGCGTAACCATGCCGTGGTGGCGATCCTCCACGATATCAATCAAGCACTACAGGGGTTTGACCGGTTGTTATTGGTCAAGGCAGGAGCGATGGCGGGCGATGTGCCATGCACGGTAGATGTGCTTCCCCACCTAGAACAGTTGTACGACGTCCGCCTGGACATGGCCGTAGGGGCCATGGGCACCCTGATCGTTGCCCCCGTGCGTTCTGTTCGAACGAGGCAGGAGTCTCTGGAATGCCTCGCTTGAGTCGTGCGGTCCTCTTCCCTGGAGGGGTCTGGTTGGGAAGCCTGGGGGTACACCTGGGCGTGGTGTTCGCCGCGCAGTGGATGCTGGATGGAACCATGCCCCCGTCTATGCAGACGACGCTGGACACGCCCCTGAGCATCACCTGGCTGGAGCTGTCAAGCGAATTGCCTGTGCCGAGCCCAGCTGTTATTCCACCCGTTATTCCGCTGCAGACTGCCGTCCGTCACCCGGGCACTCCGTTGGCATCCGAACCCGCTGCTTCCTTGATGTCAGCAGAAATTCCCAGCAGGCCTGCTTTGAACCCAAAGTCTGTACCGATCTCTGCGCAGAGGCAGGTGAGCGACAGTGAGAGGGCGTTAGATCTTCCTGGTTACGTCTCGGAGCAGAATCCGCAACGGTCGTTAGCGGTTGGCACAGACAGCGACATACAGACGCTCAAGACGGCTTTGGTGCCTTCAGTCGTTCCAGCATCTCAGGCCGACGGACCAGATGTTGCCCGTAAGGCCCAGCCTGATTACATGCATAACCCTGCGCCCGAATATCCCCGGCTTTTGCGTGAACAGGGCCTCGGGGGTACCGTGTGGCTGAAAGTTTGGGTGGATGCCGAAGGCCATCCTGCCGACATCCGGCTGCTCAAAGGCAGTGGTTATCGGCTCCTGGACGATGCGGCTTTGTCGGCGGTGCGGCAGTGGCGCTTCTTGCCGGCCCGCACGGGAGAACAGTCCCATGCCAGCTGGGTGGAGTTCCCCATCCAGTTTTCGATTCGTGGTTGATACCTCCTGCTAGACATTGAGTTCATGCTCATCTACCAGACGGTGTATAGGTAGAAAAAATAGGGGCACCAACGTGTGCCCCTCTCAATTCATTGCCCTGTACCTGCCTTATTCCTTGAAGGCAGCCGTTTCACCAGGGCGGCGCAGCATCTTATTGACTTCGTCCAAGTGAAGCTCCTCGTTGGCAATCATCTCCCGTGCGTACTCTTCCAGCAGCACCGATTGACCCTCGACGGTCCTTAGGAGTGCGTAGTAGGCTGCCAGGGCGGTTTTTTCATGCTCCAAGCTTTCGCGCAGGATGTCTCCGATGTCGTGTTCCTCGGTCTCCAGCAGGGCACCAATTTTCAGCGAGGGATGTCCACCCAGCAGGGTGACGAGTTCCCCTGCCTTGTGGGCGTGGTCCAGGCTTTCGCTGGCATTGGCCTTGAGCCACGAAACGATCGGGATGCGGTTGTATCCGTACACCATCAGCGAATAGTGGGTGTACTTCACGACTCCTGCGAGTTCCAGTTCCATGATGCGGTTCAGCGCGTCAATGGCATTTTGGGTGATTGATTCATCCATGCTGTAGTTCCTTTCGCTCGGTTAGTGCTGTGTCAGTCGGCGTGTTGCCATGGGAATTTTGGTCTGGATTGCCTTGGCTGTCATCCAAGGCAATCTGTTGCAGGCAACGGGTCAGCGCGGTGCGGCTGGGGTTTTCGACAAATACGCATTGGGTACCTGTGCGCTTGCAGAAATCCTTGACCCGCCAATAAGCGTTATGGTTGATGCATCCAGTCTGGCATATGACCAAGTCTGCGGCTGCCAGGCTGGCGTCGAGCACGCCCTGGTTGTCTTTCAGACCACCGTCATGGTGTGCAAATCGTCCACCGGCTTTTTCAATCACTTCCCGGTAATGCGCCAGGTTGCCGTTGCGTCCGCCGACGCACAGGACCGTCTTGTGCTGAAGCGCAGGCGGGACGGTGGCAGGCGCTGCGTGCGTGCTTTGAAGGGCGGTAACTTCGGACGCCACAACGTGTTTGCGATTGTCCTCTGTCAAGCGCTGCGCCTCTTGCAGCTGCTGCCGCAGTTGCGCGTTCTGTCCTTCCAGAGCTGCCAGGCGAGCGTGCAGTTGTTCCACCTTCTTGTGCAGGCGTGCCGTGTGTTCGTAGTCGGAGAGGTGAGATTTCAGGTGGTTCAGGTCCTGGGTGAGGCAGGCGATCCGGGTGTCTTTGCCAATGCTGATGGCGCGCTGCTGCAGTAGCTCGGTCTGCAGTTGTTCGATGTCTGCCGATTTTTCAGCCATGGCGCGGGTGAAGCGCTCCTGGACTTTGCCCAGCTCCGCTGCCAGGACACCGTTTTCTTTGATCAAGGCCTGGACCTTGCTGACGTCCACCCGCACGGCGGCGCCTGCCTGGTGTTGCAGCATATGCATATCGCGCAGCAAGACCTCTTGTAGTACCTCGTCGCAACGGGGATGTGTCAAAGCTGCCCAGAAGGAGCCAGAAACCTCTCCTTTGCGCACGGCCTCGGCCCACAGGTCTGCGACGGCTTTGCTTGTTTTTGCAACTTTGAAAGCCTGGATGGTGCCGGCATAGCGGGATTCCAGTTCCTTATGCAGCAGTTCGGAAATCCGGTTGCGCTGGGCACATTCGGCCACCGCACCAACGTGGATCTCGTAGTCATCGGCGACGGCACGGCCGCTCAAGGCTTTGTTGATCAGGTTGCGCAAAGTCGGCAGCGGCAAGCAAACACCGATGACGGGGCAGTGGCTTTGCGTGGGCAGTTCCCAAAGACGCCGGCGACGCGATCCGGTGGTCAGCAGTGTGGTGCTGGTGCATTGTTCGCACATATGAGTTCCTTGAGCAGAGTCAGATTGGTGGGGCTGTAGATGCTGAAAAACCACCGTCACCTCCAGACTGTCCGTGCGATACCGATTTTTCAGAAAACCAATGGGAATCGATCATAAATGAGAATGATTCTCAAAAACTTAATTTCATCGACTTCATCCAGTTGACCCGTTTGACTGCAGGTCCGCACTATCCTTGGGTTCAGGAAGGTGCTGAATCCCCTCTTTCGGAAAGGAATTGCAATGGTTTTTCTTCGCTTGACAGTGGTCGCAGGGCTTGTCTTGGCTTCCTCTTGGCTTGTCCATGCCACACCGATTCCCGAGCGCATCTCGGGCCAGCAGGACCGCGAGGCTGTCGCCCTCACGGTCTATAACGACAACCTGGCGCTGATCAAGGAGCGCCGCCAGATCGACCTGCCCAGCGGCCCGGTGCGCCTGAGCCTGCGCGAGGTCTCGGGCCAGATGCGGCCGGAAACCGCCCTGCTGCGCGCCGTCAGCGGCAGCCCGCTGGTCCTGCGCGAGCAGAACTTCGACTTTGACCTGCTCACGCCGCAAAAGCTGCTGGAAAAATACCTGGGCCAGGAAGTCACGGTGCTGCGCAGCCACCCCACGACCGGCGAGGAACGCCGCGAAAAGGCGACCGTGCTCTCCACCCAGAACGGTGTGGTGCTGCGCTTTGCCGACCGCATCGAGACCGGGGTGCCCGGCCGCATCGTGTTCGACAGCGTGCCGGCCACGCTGCGCGACCGGCCCACGCTCTCGGTGCTGCTGGAAGGGCAGGGCGGGCGCCAGGCGGTGGAGCTGTCGTATTTGAGCGGCGGCTTGTCCTGGAGCGCGGACTACGTGGCCCAGCTTTCGGCCGATGGCCGGCAGATGGACCTGTCGGGCTGGGTCACGCTCACCAACCGCAGCGGCGCCAGCTACCAGGACGCGCGCCTGCAGCTGGTGGCCGGCACCCTCAACCGCGTGGTGCGCCCCGCGCCCCAGGCCCTGGCGATGGCCGCGCCCAGCGCGCGGGCCAAGGCCGACGTGGTGCAGGAAGCGCTGATGGACCAGCACCTCTACTCCTTCGACCGCCCCACGACGATTGCCGACAACCAGACCAAGCAGCTGGCGCTGCTGTCTGCCGGCAGCATTCCCGTGCGGCGCGAATACCTGCTGGCGGGCTCGGACTACTACTACCGCGACCGCTTTGGCCAGATCGGGCAACGGCTCAAGCCCTCGGTGTTTGTCGAGTTTGACAACCGTGATGGCGAGCTGGGCAAACCGCTGCCCGCCGGCGTGGTGCGCGTCTATGCCCGCGACCGCCAGGGCGCTGCCCAGTTCGTGGGCGAGGACCGCGTCGCCCACACCGCCAAGAACGAAACCGTGCGCCTGCGCCTGGGCGAGGCCTTTGACATCACCGCCGACCGCACCCAGACCCGCTACCAGCGCCTGGCCGACAACTTGGCCGAAAGCGCGTATCGCATCGAGCTGCGCAACGCCAAGGACGAGCCCGTCACCGTGCGGGTGCTGGAAACCCTGCCCGGCGACTGGGAGCTGCTGCGCGAAAGCCACCCGGGCCGCAAGGAATCGGCCCGCACCATGGCCTGGAATATCGCGATTCCTGCCGGCAGCAGCACCACGCTGGACTACGCGGTGCGGGTGCGGTGGTGAATGCGGCCCCGAGCGGGCTTTGAAGGTCTTTTTGGCCTCCAGGCCAATGGAATCCAGCGGTACTAGCTCTCTTTTTAGGAGCGTTTATTCTGGTGTGTCGCCTCAATCCGTCCGCCGGACTCGCCGGAATTCGTCCAGCACCATGCAGAGCGCGCCGACGGTGATGGCGCTGTCGGCCACGTTGAAGGCCGGGAAATGCCAGCCGGCCCAGTGGAAGTCCAGAAAGTCCACCACATAGCCGTACAGCACGCGGTCCACCACGTTGCCGATGGCGCCGCCCAGGATGCTGGACAGCGCAAAGCAGAACAGTTTTTGCCCCGGGTGCGCGCGCAGCTGCCAGGTGATGAACACGGCGGCCGCCACACCAATGCCCGTGAAGAACCAGCGCTGCCAGCCGCCCGCCTGCGCCAGGAAGGAGAAAGCCGCGCCGGTGTTGTGGGCGCGCACGATGTTGAAAAACTCCAGCACAAAGGTGGCTTCGCCCAGCTGGTAATTGGCCAGGATCAGCAGCTTGGTGAGCTGGTCGATGATCAGCAGCAGCAGTGCCCACCCCAGCCAGGGCCAGACGCTCGGCGGGGGGCTGAACGCGGCCTGGCTGTCCTTTGGGCGCCGGGCGTTGCTTGGGCGAGCCATGTTCAGGCGTGGGACCGGTCTTCACCGGTGCCGTAGAGGTTGCTCACGCAGCGGCCGCAGATGGTGGGGTGGGCCGGGTCGTGGCCCACGTCCTCACGGTAGTGCCAGCAACGCTCGCACTTGGCGTGGGTGCTGGCCTGCACGGCGGTGGCCAGGGCCTCGCCGCGCTCCAGGCGCACGGCGGAGGTGATGAAGACGAACTTCAGGTCCTCGCCCAGGCTGGCCAGCAGGTCGTAGTCCTCGGGCGGCACGGTCAGCGTGATCTCGGCCTGCAGCGAGGCGCCAACCTTGCCCTCGGCGCGCAGGGCCTCGATGTCCTTGTTGACCTGGTCGCGGATGGCGCGGATGCGCTCCCACTTGGCCATCAAGCCTTCGTCGCCGGCCGGTAGGGTGCCGTAGGTTTCCAGGAAGATCGATTCGCTCTTGCCAAACACCTTCCAGGCTTCCTCGGCGGTGAAGCTGAGGAAGGGCGCCATCCAGCGCAGCATGGCGTGGGTGATCTGGTAGAGCGCGGTCTGCGCGCTGCGGCGGGCCAGGCTCTTGGGCGCGGTGGTGTAGAGGCGGTCTTTCAGCACATCCAGGTAGAAGCCGCCCAGGTCTTCCGAGCAGTACAGCTGCAGCTTGGCCACCACGGGGTGGAATTCATAGACTTTGTAGTGGTCCAGGATGTCCTGTTGCAGTTGCGCGGCGCGGGCCAGGGCGTAGCGGTCGATTTCCAGCAGCTGCTCGGTGGGCACGCTTTCGTGCTTGGGATCGAAATCGCTGACGTTGGCCAGCAAAAAGCGCAGGGTGTTGCGGATGCGGCGGTAGGCATCGACCACGCGGGCCAGGATTTTGTCGTCGATGGCCAGGTCGCCCGAATAGTCGGTGGCGGCCACCCACAGGCGGATGATTTCCGCGCCCATCTTGCCGCTGACCTGCTGCGGCGAGACGGTGTTGCCCAGCGACTTGCTCATCTTCTTGCCCTGGCCATCCACCGTAAAGCCGTGGGTCAGCAGGCCGCGGTAGGGCGCGCGGCCATAGATGGCGCTGGCCAGCAGCAGCGAGCTGTGGAACC
>CAZQXQ010000017.1:0-23807 GCA_964597235.1 uncultured Burkholderiaceae bacterium
GGGTCTCGGCCTCGCGCGGCTCCAGGCGCTGCATGGGCTCGGGCATCGGCACCTGATAGACGATCACCTGCCCCTCGCGCAGCGGCGTCTCGGGGATACGGTGGCGGGTCTGGATCAGCGTGGCCTCGGTGGTGCGGGTGGTGGTGGCCACGCCGGTGGTGCGCTGGAAGAAGCGGCGGATGTTGACCGCGTTCACCGTGTCGTCCGCGCCCTGGTCGATGACCTTGAGCTTGTCCTCGGGGCCAATCACCGCCGCCGTCACCTGGATGCCGCCGGTGCCCCAGCCGTAGGGCAAGGGCATTTCGCGCGAACCAAACGGCACCTGGTAGCCGGGAATGGCCACCGCCTTAAGGATGGCGCGGCGGATCATGCGCTTGGTGCGCTCGTCCAGGTAGGCGAAGTTAAAGGCCTCGGCGGGCGCTGCGTCGGCGGGCAGGTCGGATGCCAGGCCCGAGGGCAGGTTCTGCACCATGGCTTCGTGGGGGGCGTTCATGCCAGGGCTCCTTCTTCTTGGTCGTCGGCAGCGGCGTGCGTGGGGTCTGCGGCGGGGGTGGCGCGCATCTGGCGCACCAGCGCCAGCTCGGCCTGGAAATCAACGTAGTGCGGCAGCTTCAAATGCTGGACAAAGCCCGAGGCCTCCAGGCTGTCGCTGTGCGAGAGCACAAATTCCTGCATCTGCGCGGGCGAGGCAATGGACTCGCCCAGCTCGTCGGCGCGCAACGCACGGTCCACCAGGCTCATCGCCATGGCCTTGCGCTCGCTGTGGCCAAAAGCCAGGCCGTAGCCCCGGGTGAACTGCGGCGGGCTGGTCTTGCTGCCGGCGAACTGGTTGACCATCTCGCACTCGGTGATTTCCAGGTCGCCAATCGAGATCGCAAAGCCCAGTTCCTCGGGTTCAATCTCCAGCACCACCTGGCCCAGCCGGATTTCGCCGACAAAGGGGTGGCTGTGGGAATAGCCGCGCTGGGTGGAATAGGCCATGGCCAGCAGGAAGCCCTCGTCACCCCGCGCCAGGTTTTGCAGGCGGGTGGCCCGGTCGGCCGGAAAGCGCAGGGGCTCGCGGGTCAGGTCCTTGGGCGCCGGGTCGCCGGGGGGCACCGGGCGGGTCTCGATCAGGCCCTCCTGGTTCAGCAGGTCCACCACGCGGGGGGCAGGCTGGGCTGGTTCGCTGGGCAGGTCCTGAGGCAAATCCGTCGCCCGTTCGCCCTGGGCGAGCAGGGTGAAGTCCAGCAGGCGCTGGGTGTAGTCGTAGGTGGGCCCGAGCACCTGGCCACCGGGCAGGTCTTTGAAGGTGGCAGAAATCCGGCGGTCCAGCACCATGCGCGCAGTGTCCAGCGGGCAGGTGGTGCCCAGGCGGGGCAAGGTGGCGCGGTAGGCGCGCAGCAAAAAGATGGCTTCCACCAGATCGCCCGCCGCCTGCTTGATGGCCAGCGCAGCCAGTTCGGGGTCGTAGACCGAGCCTTCGGTCATCACCCGGTCCACGGCCAGCTTGAGCTGCGAACGAATCTGCGCCACGCTCAGCTCGGGCAGTGCGGCATCGCCCCGGCGCTGGGTGGCCAGCAGGCGGTAGCTGTTGAGGATGGCGGCTTCTCCGCCCTTGACGGCAACGTACATCTCAGGCCTCCGATGTCCAGCGGATCTGGGTGGTGCGCGGCAGGCCGACCACCGCGGTGGCGCTGGCCAGCAGCAGGTCCACGCCGCGCGGGAAAGCCGCATGGTTGGCCTGCCACTGCAGGGCAAAGTCCGCCGGCAATCCAGGCGCGGCCAAGGCTTGCGTGGTGGGAATGCCGGGACCGCGCAGGGTCCAGGCGCCGGGGGCGGCTGCGTCGCCCAAGCCTTGCGGCAGGTCCACGACGCAGGTGGCGGATTGGTCAGGGTCGGCATCGCTGCCCTGGGCCATGCCGGCCAGGTCGGGCAGCGCATCGCCGGCAGCCACCCAGGCAAAGCGCGCCTGGGCCAGGTCGCTGGTCAACTGGCAACCGGTGTGAAAGCGCAGCCACGCGGCGGCGGGGCTGTTCGCCAGACTGGGCGACAGCCACAGGCTGCAATCGGCATCCAGCAAGGCCAGCAAGACGGCGGCCGAGGCGGGATGGCACTCGGCCGGGGTTTCGGCATCGTGCACTACAGCCACAGGGCGGCCCGGCAGGGACAGGGCCTGCAAGGTGGCGCGGAACACCGCCTGGCTGCCCAGCGCAAGGTCCGAGAAACCGGCGCCAATCTGGGAAAGGTCTTGGGGGCTCATTCGGTGTCCTCCTCGTCGTCGCCACCCGATTCGCGGGCCACGGTCATGAAATCCACCTTGGTGCTCTGTGCACGGGCCTGGCGCTGTGTCGCCTGGGCGGCCAGATGGGCGCGCACGGGGGCCAGCAAACGCTCTTCCAGCACGGCGTGCTGGGTGGGGTCCTGCAGCAGCGCATCGGCCAGCGCGGCAAGTTGGGCCTGGCGGTGCGAGCGACCCAGCACATAGGCCACGCCCACGGTCGGGCCCTGGGCGGCGTCGCCCCGGCGCAGCGTGCAGCGGGTGACGGTGACTTCGCCCAGGTTGAAGCGCTCACCGGTGCCGCCAGCGCGACCCTGGACCATCATCAGCCCGGTCTCGGGGGCGCGCAGCCAGCGCACAGGCGCCTGCGCCTCGGCGGCGAGCGCGGATTCGAGCAAAGGCAAAGGCGCCCTGGCCAGCAAGGCCATCCAGGCGGCGCGCGCGGGCGGGCCGGAGGTGGCGGTGTCAACAGCATGCAACATCTGCGTGGTACCCTGTAACTTGTATAGACAAATTGACGATGGGCGCCAGCTTAGCGGCCCCATGTGTAGCTTTCATGACAGCCTCGCTTGCCTTTGCCACCCCCACACCAGCCGGCCCATCCCTTGCTGCCGAGGCCGCGTCCCGCACGCCCCGCGACAGCGTCTGGCTGCGCATTGCCCAGGAACTGGCCGATGCCATCGGCCAGGGCCGGTACGAACCGGGCAGCCGCCTGCCCTCCGAACACAGCCTGGCCGAGCAGTTCGGCGTGCACCGGCACACCGTGCGCCGGGCGCTGGCCAGCCTGGGGCAACAGGGCTTGGTGCGGGTCAGCCAGGGCAGCGGCACCTATGTCGAGGAATTCGCGGTGGATCTGGTGCTGGGCCAGCGCACCCGCCACCAGCAAGGCTTGGCGCAATCGGGCCTGCGCGGCGGCTTTGAGCTGCTGGAGGCCCGCACGGTCAACGCCACCGCCGCGCTGGCCAAGGCCCTGCAGGTGCCCGCACGCAGTCGGCTGCTGTGCCTGCACACCCTGGGCGAGGCCGAAGGCCAGCCCCTGCACTGGGGAGAGCGCTACTTCCCCCTGCCCCGCTTTGCCGGCCTGGATGCCGGGGTGCGCGAGACCGGGTCGATCACCGCTGCCCTTGCTGCCTGCGGCGTGAGCGACTACACCCGGCAAGAAAGCCGTATCACCGCCGAGCTGCCCAGCCCCGAACTGGCCGCGCAGCTGCACCAACCCGCCATGCGCCCGGTGCTGCTGGTCGAAAGCCTGAACGTGGACCCTGCTGGCCAACCCATCGAATGGGCGCGCACCTGGTTTGCCGGCGACCGCGTCAAGCTGACCGTGCTCCACGGAGACTGACACCATGCCCACCACCACCACCACCACCACCGCACCCGCCCACCGCTACGCGATCTACTTCGCACCCCCACCCGACAGCCCCCTGGGCCAAGCCGGTGCCCAATGGCTGGGCCGCTGCGCTGCCACGGGCCAGGTGCTGCCGCAGCCGGCATTGCCCGGCCAGCCCCCCGGCCTGCTGCCAACGCTGACACGTGAACCCCGCCGCTACGGCTGGCACGCCACGCTCAAAGCCCCCTTCACGCTGGCCGAGGGCTTGACGCCCGCCAGCCTGCGCCGCGCCGTGCAAGCGCTGGCGGCCACCCAGCAGCCCTTTGACCTGCCCCCGCTCGCCGTCCAATGGCTGGGCAACTTCCTGGCGCTGGTGCCCGACCCGGCGCAACCGGACCACCCCGGCCGGACCGCCCTGAACGCCCTGGCCGCCGCCTGCACCACGGCCCTGCACCCGCTGACCCAACCCCTGTCGGACGCCGAACTGGCGCGCCGCCGGCAAAAAAGCACCTTGAGTCCCGCGCAGGACAGCCTGTTGCAGCGCTGGGGCTACCCTTATGTGCTGGACGCCTACCGCTTTCACCTGACGCTGAGCGACAGCCTGGGCGACGCACCCAACGCGCTGCGCCAGGCGCTGGCCACTGGGGCGCAGGCGCATTTCGCCCACATCCCTGCCGGGCGCTGCACGCATCTAGTGGTGTTTGCCGAACCGGCACCGGGCGCGGATTTCGAATGGCTGGATGCCTTGGAGCTGGGACGATGAACCCTCGATTGATTTATGTGTGCGGCCCCTCGGGTGCCGGTAAGGACACCCTCCTGCAATGGCTGCGCCAGCACCTGCCCGCTGGCCTGCCGCTGCACTGGGCGCGGCGCACCATCACGCGCCCGGCCACCGCCGATGCGGAGGATTACGAAGGCATCAGCGCCGAAGCCTTCGCGGCCCTGTCCGACCAGGGCGCATTCGGCCTGCAATGGGAGGCCAACCGACTGCGCTACGGCATCCGCCAGGCGGAACTGGCGCCGCTGGCAGCGGGCGACTGGGTGGTGGTCAATGGCTCGCGCGCCCACCTGCCGCAGGCTGCCGCGCAGTACCCTGGCCTGGTGGCCGTGCACCTGACCGCCAGCCCCGACACCCTGCGCCAGCGCCTGCAGGCCCGGGGCCGCGAGACGCCCGAAGTCATTGAAGAACGCGTTCGCCGCGCCGTCGCCTTCACACCGCCGACGGGCAGCACCGTGATCGAGGTGCGCAACGACAGTACCGTGGACGCCGCCGGCCAGACGCTGCTGGCGGGCCTGCGCGCCCTGCCCGGCTGGCCCGAGCCCACCGCCTCCGCGCATGGCTGAGGCCGCCACAGCCCCGACGGGGGAAGGCGCCAGCGTCTCGGTCGTGCTGCGCCTGGGCACGGCACAGACCCTGGCCTGGGCCTCGTCGTACTACCTGCCCACCCTGCTGGCCGCTCCCATGGCGCGCGACCTGGGCGTGAGCAGCGCCAGCGTGTTCCTGGCGTTTTCGGGGGCGCTGCTGATTGCCGCATTGCTGGGCCCCTGGGCGGGCCGGACGATTGACCGCCGGGGCGGCCGCACGGTGCTCAGCGGCACCAGCCTGCTGTTTGCGGCAGGGCTGGTCGCCATGGCGTTTGCGCAGGGACCGGTTGGCTTGGCCGCCGCCTGGGGACTGATGGGCCTGGCGATGGGCGCGGGATTGTACGAAGCCGCCTTTGCCGCCCTGGTCGCCCGGCACGGCCATGCGGCGCGGCGGGCGATTTCCGGCATCACCCTGCTGGCCGGTTTTGCCAGCACCGTGGGCTGGCCCCTGTCGGCCTGGATGGAAGCCGCCTGGGGCTGGCGCGGCGCCTGCCTGGGCTGGGCCGCGCTGCACCTGCTGCTGGGGCTGCCGCTGAACCTCAGCCTGCCGTTCAAAACCCCGGCCGCTGCGAAAGCACCGCCTGCGGCCCACCCGCAAACCAGCGCGGCGGCCCCCTCCACCCCCACCGCCCCGCCCAGCCGCACGGCCTTGCTGGCGATGGGCTTGCTGGGCTTCGTCTTTGCCATCGGCTGGTTCACCAGCACCGCCATGGCCGCGCACCTGCCCGCGCTGCTGCAGGCCCATGGCGCCACCGCCGCTGGCGCGCTGGCCCTGGCCGCGCTGGTCGGCCCCGCGCAGGTGGTAGCCCGCATCCTGGAATTTGGCGGCATGCAGCGCCTGCACCCGCTGACCGCCACCCGCCTGGCCACCCTGGGCCACCCCTTAGGTGCGCTGATCCTGATGGCGCTGGGCAGCCCTGCGGCCATCGCCTTCGTGCTGCTGCACGGCGCGGGCAACGGCATCCTGACCATCGCCAAAGGCACCCTGCCTCTGGCGCTGTTCGGCCCCGCCGCCTACGGTGCGCGCCAGGGCTGGATCCTGCTGCCCGGCCGCCTGGCCCAGGTGCTGGCCCCCGGCCTGTTCGGCCTGTGGATGGAGCGCGACGCCACCAGCGCCCTGTGGTGGACCGCCGGCGGTGGCGTCCTGGCCCTGGTCGCGCTGCAGTGGCTGGGGCGCTTGTCGCTGGCCGGGAATCAGGTTCAAAAGTGACTCCAGGCCAATGAATTCAAGCGGTAGCAGCTCTTGAATTCATAGCAAAAAGAACCCACTGTGCGCTGGCAGTCTTCGGTACGGTGTGGACATTGGCCTCTTACGGGGCTTGATTGTTTCAATTTTTGAATGACAAACGCCAAATTTCGGCGCTTATCAGCGCTTCAAAACAACAATACAGTCACCCCATCGACCATTTCGTTTTTGCAAGGAATCCCCCATGTCCCCCTCGGTTCACCCCCCCGTCACCCAATCCCGTCGCGTGGAGCGCCTGGTCGCAGGCCAGGCCACCTCGGATGGCGCGGGCGTCAAGCTGACCCGCTTGCTCACGCAAGACCTGCAGCACCGCCTCGACCCGTTCCTGATGCTGGACGCCTTTGGCAGCGACAAAGCCGATGACTACATCGCAGGCTTTCCCGACCATCCCCACCGGGGCTTTGAGACCGTGACCTACATGCTGGCCGGACGCATGCTGCACCGCGACAGCGCGGGCAACGAGGGCCTGCTGGAAAACGGCGGCGTGCAATGGATGACCGCTGGCCGGGGCGTGATCCATTCCGAGATTCCGCAGCAGGAAGCAGGCCTGATGGAGGGTTTTCAGCTCTGGCTGAACCTGCACAGCAGCGAAAAGATGCAGGCCCCCTGGTACCGCGACTTCCAGCATCAGGATCTGCCCCAGCTGCAGACAGCAGAGGGCGTCCAGGTCACCGTGATTGCGGGCGAGAGCCATGGCGTGCAGGGCGCCGTTACCCGCGCCATCACCCAGCCGCTGTACCTGGACGTGCACCTGCCCCAGGGCGCCCGTTTTGAGCAGCCGCTGCCCGCAGGGCACAACGCCTTTGTGCATGTGTACCGCGGCGAGGTCACTGTGGGCGACCGGGCCGTACCCGCCGGCCGCATGGCCATCCTGGACAACCGCGCCGAGGCCGATGGCGTGGTGGTCCAGGCCAGCGTGGATGCCAAACTCCTGCTGATTGCCGGCAAGCCGCTCAAGGAGCCCATCGTGCAATACGGTCCCTTTGTGATGAACACCAAAGAGCAAATCTACGAGGCCCTGAGTGACTTCCGCGACGGACGTCTGGGCGAAACAGCCTGACAAGGACCCAAGCCAAGCCATCGGCCCCATCCAAGCCAAAAGTGGCCCTAGACCAATCAATTCAAGCGGCAGTAGCTATTCATTCGATAGCACATTAGGCACCACCTCCCGCACCAGGCGGCGAATCACGGTGCGGGTGCCGCGGCCTTCGGGCAGTGCTGGCAACTCGGCCAACTCCAGCGTGAAGCAGCAGCGCTCGCCGTTGGGGGCGAGGACCGTGAGGTCGTCCGGATCCGCCGCCGAGGCCATGCGATGGCGGGCGTAGTGGGGGCCGTACTGGCGCGGGGGCAGCTGGGTATCGATCAAAGCCTGGACATTGGCGGCCCCCTGAATCTCGCCAAAGGCCGAGGCGGTCACCCACTGCGCTTCGGGGTGGCAGAGCGCCGCAGCCCCGGCGCCGTCGCGGCGATCGACACAGTCCAGAAAGCGCATCAAGAGCAGGCGCGGTGAATGCCGGGCGGCGTAGTGGGTGTGCAGCAGCGCATGCGCCTGGGGCGAATTGGGGGCACCCAGCTCGCTGGCGTACAGCGCTTGCACGTCGGGGTTTTCGTGCGAGCGGCGCCGGGGCGCCTGCTGGTCCAGGGCGTAGATGGCGTGCATGCGCTTTTCCAGCACCTGCGGGTCCAGGGACTGGGGCTCGCCGCCGCCGCCCAGGCAGCCGCCCACGCAGGCCATCACCTCGATGGCGACATAGTCCTGTCGCCAGGCCTCGGTCTGCAACAGGCGCTGCGCGGCCGCGATGCCGTTGCAGATGGCCACTTTGCCGATACCTGCAATCTCCGCCGTCTTGACGCCCGCCGCCACGCCGCGCAGCGCCTGCCATTCCAGCGGCAACGTGCTTTCCTGGCCCAGAAAATGCGCGGCGGTGCGCACGGCAGCCTCCATCACCCCGCCCGAGGCGGCAAACAGCTGCCCTGCACCAGTGCTCTCGCCAAGCGGGCTGTCAAAAATGCCGTCGTCCGGCAGGGCGTGGAAGGCAATGCCGCGCGCCCGGATCATGCGGGCCAGCTCGCGCGTGGTCAGCACCTGGTCCACATCGCCGGCCACGCCGGGGCGTACCGCCTCGTCCTTCTTGGCGGTGCAGGGCATGACGCTGACCACGTAGGGCTCGGCAGCACCTTCCGCAAAACTGGCACCCAGCGCGCGCGCAAACGGCCCACGCTTGGAGAGCGCGCCATGCATCTGCTGGGGCGACTTGGTGGTGCTCAGGTGGGGCAAAAGGTCGGGCCGGTGGATTTCCACCCAGTTCACCCAGCCCGGACAGCAGGAGGTGAACAGCGGCAAGGGGCTGCCACGCTTGAGGCGCGTCAGCAGCTCGGTGCCCTCCTCCATGATGGTCAGGTCGGCGGCAAAGTTGGTGTCGAACACGTAATCAAAGCCCAACTGCCGCAGGGCGTTGATGAGGCGACCGGTGCTGACGGTGCCCGGCGCCATGCCAAATTCCTCGCTGATGGCCACGCGCGTGGCGGGCGCGACCTGCACCACCGTCACGCGCCGGCGCGCGTCCAGGGTCTGCAGCACCGCGTGCCAATGGGGAGTCTCCACCAGGGCGCCGGTCGGGCAGACGACGGTGCATTGGCCGCAGGAGATGCAGGCGGTTTCCGACAGGGGCTGGTCAAACACCGTGACGGGCAAGCGCTCGCCACCACGCTCGGCAAAGCCAATCACAAACTGCTGCTGGCCCGGTTCGCCGCAGGCCTGGGCACACAGGCCGCATTCCACGCATTTGTCCAGGTCGCGCCAGATGCTGGGCGAGGTGTGGTCAAAAACGGGGTGCGGCGGGTGCGCAGGAGGCTCGGACGGTTCGGACGCGCCGCGCGGGAGATGGTCCCAGCGGTCTTCCAGCTGCAGGTCGCGGACCAGGCCCTGAAAGCGGCAACGGCCGTTCACTTCGCAGCGCAGGCAGTCGTTGGGATGGCGGGCCAGCAGCCATTCGGCGTTCATCTGGCGAAAGGCCTGCAAGTCGGGGGTATCGGTCTGTACCGCCTGGCCGTCCTGCACCGGGGTCTTGCAGGCCGGCACGGGACGGGGCTGCCCTTGCACCTGCACCAGGCACATGCGGCACACCGCCTGCGCGGGCAGGCGCGGGTGGTAGCACAGCGTGGGTACGTGCACACCGGCTTGCCGTGCGGCCTCCAGCAAGGTCGCCCCCTCGGGGACGGCCACTGCCCTGCCATTGACGGTCAGATGGACCATGGGATGCTCCTTGTCGTTGGAATTGCCGGATCAAGACGGGAATCAAGCTTACTGCGCGCCCAAGGCGGCAGGGCCTTGCGGCGCCTCTAAGATGCGCGCCTTTGATCCGCAAGAAAGAAGCACCGTGTCCGACATCCACATCCGCCGCGACCACCAGCTGGGCCTCGACGAGGCGCGCAAAGTCGCCCACGCCTGGGCCGACAAGGCCCGCCAAAAATTCGACATGCACTGCACCTACGAGCCCGGCGAGGGCCAGGACCGGGTGCTGTTCCACCGTGCCGGCGTCAAAGGCTGGCTCAAGGTCAATGCCCAGTGTTTTGAGATGCACGCCACGCTGGGCTTTTTGTTCACCGCCTTCAAGCCCCGCATCGAGGCCGAAATCACCGCACAGCTGGACAAGTTGCTGGGCAGCGCGCAGGCGTGAGCGACTCAGGGTTTGCAGGACGCCGCCAGACCTACCGCGCCAGCCGACCGATCCGCTCGATGGCCAAGGTCACGTGCTGCTGCAGGGCCGCCAGGCACGGCTCAAAACCGGCGCTGAAACCTTGCGCGGCACCCAGGCGCTGCACATAGGCCTGGGCCATGGGCAGGGCCTGGAGCCAGGCGGAGGCAGGAACCTGCTCGCCCACCGTCAGTTCCAGGGAACGTGCTGGCAAATCGCCGCCGGTGGTCGGCGCAAACACCATGGGCGTCATGTCGTAGGCCGGCGCCAGCCCGTAAGGGCGCCCATGGTCGGATAGGAACGACAGATTGCCGCTGTGCATGTCGGTGTTACCGATCAGGGTGCCAAAGGCCCAAAGCAGGCAAGCGCCCTCGACGGCTTCAGGCGTAATGACATGCTGGCGCGCCAGAGCGCGTGCGACCTCCGGCCAACGCCCCCCGCTGCCCACAAACTCCGCATCCAGCGCCGCCAGCGAGTGCAAGGCCCGTCGGCCCCGGGCGCCGACCCGATCAAAGCGCTGCACCTCCAAAAACCGCTGCGACCCATGGTCCACGATGCAGCTGTGCGCCGCTGCGATGCCGCCATCGTTCAGCACCTGCAGGGCGATGTGTTCTGCCAGCAAGAGGTCGCGCCAGCGTTCGCTGACCAGACTGGGCAGCGCGGCAGAGAACTTGACGATGACGTGGCTGGCGGGCTCGCCCTCCGCTTGCACGTAGGCCGTGAATTTGGGCTGTTCCCCCGCTGCGGACGAACCCTGCAGGTCGCCTCGTGCCGCTGCCGCTGCCCATTCGGCGTAGGCCTGCGGCCGGTCAGCGGCCGCGATGGGAACAGGGTCTGGCGCATGAACGAACTGCTCGCGCGCTGCCGCGCCCAGCAGCAAGTTGCCAGGCAGATCGTCCCCCTGAAGCAACAAAGCGCGCAGCGCATGGGTGTCGCTCCAGTCGCTCAGGCGCTCGGGCAGGCCCAGGCGGGAACCGTGGCGCTGGTTGAACGCCCGCCCCAGGTAACCCTGAGGGCGCATGTCGTACAGCCACCAGGGCAGGCCGTCGCTGTGAAGGGGTTGACCATCGGCCTGCGCCATCACGAAGCCCTCCGGGCACACCGGAATCAGCGTCCCCCGTGACTGAAGTAGCCCTTGCGGGGACACGCGATAGACGGGAGCCTGTAGCACCGCCCGGGAAGGATCACGCAGTGCATATTGAATAGATCTTGCCGCACCAATCTGCACGACCTCATCGCCCAGCGCCTTGAGGGCCCGCGAGACGGTGGGCTGGCTCACCTGCAGGGCAGCCATGAGGTTTTTTGCGGGCTGCGGCCCACGGCGCAACCGCTCTCGGATTTGCTGTGCGTGGTACTGAGCGGCGGGTTGCATGCCGCTCAGGATAGCTCATGTGAATGGAAGAATGAATAGATTTCTCAACTCAGCGACTGGATCAGCTCGATGTACTTTTGCTTGGCCAGATCGCTCGACGTGCCCTTGAGCTTGTCCCAGGCGTCCCATTTCGCGCGGCCGACCATGTCGGAGAAGCTGGGCTTTTTCTCGGTGTTATCGCCCAGCGTGGCCTGCTTGTAGAGGGCGTAGATCCGCAGCAGGGTCGGGTTGTCGGGGCGCTCGCTCAGGGTTTTGGACTGGGCGACGGCGGCTTCGAAATCGGCTTGCAGGTCAACCATGGGGGCTGTCTCCTTCATTCATGGACAAGGAGCCGCAGTATCGGACAAAACGCCACCACCCCCAGGCCAAAAATTTAGGGACCACAAACCCGCACACATCCCTACAATAAGACCAGCGTTTCACAATAAACCATGGCGAGATCATTTTATGAGCCAAGACAGTGACAACAAGCTGGTCAGCGCGCTGGTACGCGGTATTTCCATCCTGCGCTGCTTCACCCCCACGGTGCAGGAACTCAGCGGCAAGGAACTGACCGACCTGACCGGGCTGCCCAAACCGACCTTGTTCCGCCTGCTCGACACCCTGTGCGAGCTGGGCATGCTGCGCTATTCGGAGCGGGTGTCCAAATACGTGCCTGGCCTGGGCATGCTCAATATGGCTGCCCCGGCGCTGGCCCGAATGACCGTGCGCCAGATTGCGCGACCCATGATGGAAGACCTGGCCAACCACATCGACGGCCAGGTGCAGATTTCGGTCGGCAGCGCGCAGGACCTGACCTGCGTGGAGCTGGTGCAAGGCAGCCATAGCAAGGTGTACCGCTCGGAAGTGGGCAACCATGTCTCGCGCACCCGCACCGCCTCAGGCCGGGCCTACCTGTGTGCGCTGCCAGAGACCGAGCGTGCCCAGTTTCTCGCCCACTTCGAAGCCCAGGACCCCGCCCGCATGCCCTGGCTGCAGGACCGCCTGGCCGATGCGCAGCGCGACCTGGAGCAAAACGGCTTTTGCCGCAGCCACGGTGACCTGCACCGTGAAATCACGTCCATCGCCGTGCCCATGACGGCGCCGCGCGATGGCGAATACTGGATCTTTGCGATCTCGCTGCCGGTCTTCAGCCCGCACAGCAAGACGCTGGAAACCGACGTGGGCCCGCGCCTGATCACCCTGGTGCGCAGCGTGGAAGCGGCCCTCGGGAACGCCGGTTAATTCAAAAACACCCAAAGGAGACAAACCATGGACAAAGTCCTTTCCACGCTGCGCGTGGTCGAAATCAGCGGGCTGGGTCCGGGCCCGTTTTGCGCGATGCACCTGGCCGACCTGGGCGCGGACGTGATCTCGGTGGGCCGCGAGGGCGGCGCGGCCGAATTCAAGGGCAGCATCCTGAACCGGGGCAAGCGCTCGGTGTCTGCCGACCTGAAAACGCCCGAAGGCCGCGAACTGGTCCTCAAGCTGGTAGAAAACGCCGACGTACTGATCGAAGGCATGCGCCCTGGCGTGATGGAACGCCTGGGCCTGGGCCCGGCCGAGTGCCAGGCACGCAACCCCAGGCTGGTCTATGGCCGCATGACCGGCTGGGGCCAGACCGGCCCGCTGGCCAAGGCCGCCGGGCACGACAACAACTACATCTCGGTCTCGGGCGCGCTGTGGCCTGCCGGGCCGGCCGATGCGCCCCCGGTCACCCCGTTCACGCTGGTGGGCGACATCGGCGGCGGTGCGCTGTACCTGGCGGTGGGCCTGCTGTCCGGCGTGCTGCAGGCCCGGGCCACCGGCAAGGGCACGGTGGTGGACGCGGCGATCCTGGACGGCTCGGCGCACATGCTCAACCTGATGCTCAAGGCCCGCCAAGCCGGCGTGATCGGCGACCACAAGGGCGAGAGCATCCACGACAGCTCGCCCTTCTACGAGACCTACCGCTGCGCCGATGGCGCGCACATCACCGTCGGCTCCATTGAGCCGCAGTTCTACGCCATGCTGCTCGACGCGCTGGGCCTCAAAGATGATCCGGACTTCCAGAGCGCCCAATGGGATCGCGCCCAGTGGCCGCGCCGCCGCGAACGGCTGGCCGCGATCTTCGCGGGCCGCAGCCGCGCCGAATGGCAAGCAGTGTTCGAGGGCACCGACGTCTGCTTTGGCGTGGTGCTCAGCCCCGTGGAGGCCGCGCAGCACCCGCACAACCAGGCGCGAGGCGTCTATCTGGAACAGGACGGCGTACTGCAAACCGCCCCCGCGCCACGCTTTGACGGCCAGGCCTACGCCCCCGGCCGCATGAGCGCCAACGGCGAACACACCGCTGAGGTGGTAGCCGCGCTGGCGGGCAGCGACACGCAGGCCGTGTGGCGCGCCCGCCAGGGCTGAGCGCTTGCCAAGGCTTGCGGGCCGATTCGTCGCTTCGGACGATGCCGGTCCCAGCCCCCTTTTTTAGAGTGGCGCCATGACCGCAACCATGACCGACCCCCACACCGCCCACCCCCGCTACCCCCACCTGTTCGCCCCGCTGGACCTGGGCATCCTGCGCCTGAAGAATCGGGCGATCATGGGCTCGATGCACACGGGCCTGGAAGAAGCCGAAAACGGTTTCGACAAGCTCGCGGCCTACTACGCCGAGCGGGCGCGCGGCGGGGTCGGGATGATCATCACCGGCGGCATCTACCCCAACCGCGCAGCGGGCCGAGGCTCCAAGCTGTCCACGCCCGAAGAAGCCGCCCAGCACCGCCGGGTGACCGATGCGGTGCATGCGGCCGACCCCGAGGTCAAGATCTGCATGCAGATCCTGCACACCGGGCCACTGGCCGGCACGCCCGATTGCGTGGCACCATCGGCCATCAAATCGCGCATTGGTCGCTACACCCCGAACGAACTCACGGAAGACGGCATTGCCCAGCAGATCGCAGACTTTGCGCAGTGCGCGCGCATGGCGCAACTGGCCGGCTACGACGGGGTGGAGATCATCGGCTCGGCCGGCTACCTGATCAGCACCTTCCTGGTCCAAAAGACCAACCTGCGCACCGACCGCTGGGGCGGATCGTGGGACAACCGCATGCGCTTTGCGCTGGAAGTAGTCAAGGCGGTGCGCGCTGCCGTGGGGCCCGATTTCCTGCTGATCTTCCGCATCTCGGCCATGGACATGCTCGACGGCGGCCTGGCCTGGGACGAGGTGGTGGGCCTGGCCCAGGCGCTGGAAGCCGAAGGCGTCAACGTGCTGAGCACCCATTTCTGCTGGCACGAGGCCCCGGTGCCCACGATTGCCACCATGGTGCCGCGCGCGGCCTTTGCCAGCGTGACCGGGCGGCTGCGCAAGGTGGTCAAGGTGCCCGTCATCACCAGCAACCGCATCAACATGCCCGATGTGGCCGAAGATGTACTGGCGCGCGGCGATGCCGACCTGGTCTCCATGGCCCGCCCCATGCTGGCCGACCCCGAGCTGATCAACAAGGCCCGCACCGGCCGCGAAGCCGAGATCAACACCTGCATCGCCTGCAACCAGGCCTGCCTGGACCACACCTTCACCGGCCGGCAGGTCAGCTGCCTGGTCAACCCCCGCGCCTGCAACGAGACCACGCTGCAGTACCTGCCCACGCCCCGGGCCAAACGCATCGGCATCGTGGGCGCAGGCCCGGCCGGACTGGCCTTTGCCACCGTGGCGGCGCAGCGCGGGCACCAGGTCACGCTGTTCGACGCGGGCAGCGAGATTGGCGGCCAGTTCAACCTGGCCAAGCGCGTGCCCGGCAAAGAGGAATTCCACGAAACCCTGCGCTACTACCGCACCATGCTGGACAAGTTGGGCGTGGACCTGCGCCTGAACACCCCGGTGGATGCCGCGCGCCTGAAGGCCGAAGGCTTCGACGAGGTGGTGGTCGCGACCGGCATCACGCCGCGCACGCCCGACTTGCCTGGTATCACTCACCCCATGGTCGTGCCATACATCGACGCGATCCTGGGCCGCAAGCCCATTGGCCAACGGGTGGCCATCCTGGGCGCGGGCGGCATTGGCTTTGACGTGGCCGAGCTGATCACCCACGCCGGCGTGTCGGGCGCGCTGGACCGCACCGTATTCGCGCAGGAATGGGGGATTGATTTCGAGAACCACCCGCGTGGCGGCGTGACCGGCGTGGTTCCCCAGGTCCACAAGGCCGACCGTGAGGTCTGGCTGATGCAGCGCAAGCCCGACGCCGTCGGCAAAAACCTGGGCCGCACCACCGGCTGGACGCACCGCACCACCTTGCAGCGGCGCGGTGTGCATTTGGTGGCGGGTGTGGAATACCTGCAGATCGACGACCAAGGCCTGCACACCCGGGTGAACGGCGAACCCACGTTGTTCGCGGTGGACACCGTGATCGTCTGCGCCGGCCAGACCCCGCAGCGCAGCCTGTTCGACGCCCTGCAGGCCGAGGGCATCCCCTGTCACCTGGTCGGCGGCGCTTTCGAAGCGGCCGAGCTGGATGCCAAGCGTGCCATCGACCAGGCCAGCCGGCTGGCGGCGGTGGCGTGAAAAAAAACCCGCGCCACTCGTCTCGACGGGGCGGGTTTTTTGTCAATTTTGATAGCTACTACCGCTGATATCCATTGGCCTGGAGGCCAATTTCATCCCAAACCGTTCACTTGCCGGTCCAGACCGGCTTGCGCTTTTCCGCAAACGCAGCGGCGCCTTCGCGGGCGTCGGCGGAGCTGAAGATCGGCTCGGAAATCTTGCGCTGGCGCTCGAACATCTCCGCCTGCGGCCAGTCGGCCGATTCGGTGACGATGCGCTTGCTGGTCGCCACGGCCAGCGGGCCATTGGCGGCAATCACCTCGGCCAGGGCCAGCGCGTCCTGCAAGGCCTGGCCAGGTTCGCTCAGGCGGTTG
Source organism: uncultured Burkholderiaceae bacterium (assembly GCA_964597235.1). GTDB lineage: Bacteria > Pseudomonadota > Gammaproteobacteria > Burkholderiales > Burkholderiaceae_C > CAYZPX01. The sequence goes on from CAZQXQ010000017.1 coordinate 16,132, forward strand.
AGCAGGCCGTACTGGTAGGCCCGCTCGGCGCCCAGGAAGTCACCTGTGAGGATGCATTCCATCGCGATGTGGAAGGGCAAGCGCTGGGGCAGACGCATCATCCCGCCCGCTGCGGCCACCAGGCCGCGCTTGACCTCGGGCAGGCCGAACTTGGCTTCGCGCGAAGCCACCAGCAGGTCGCAAGCCAGCGCCAGCTCAAAACCGCCGGCCAGGGCATAGCCCTCGATGGCAGCAATCAGCACCTTTTTGGGCGGGGCTTCGGTCAGCCCGCAAAAACCCCGGCCCGGGATGGTGGGACGCGAGCCCTGCAAAAAGCCCTTGAGGTCCATGCCGGTGCAGAAGTTACCGCCCGCGCCGGTGACGATGCCCACGCGCAGGTCGTCGCGCGCTTCCAGCTGGTCGATGGCCGCCGCCATTGCAGTGGCCAATTCAAAGTTGGCCGCATTCTTGACCTGGGGCCGGTTCAGGGTCATGACCTGCACATGGCCATGGATCTCGACCAACAACGGGGATTCGGTGGTGTTTTCGGTGGTGCTCATGGCCATCTCCTCAACGGGGCTGCATGCGGATGGCGCCATCCAGGCGGATAGTTTCGCCGTTCAGCATGGGGTTCTCCAGGATGCTGGCGGCCAGCATGGCGAACTCGTGCGGGCGGCCCAGGCGGGCGGGGTTGGGGATGGACGCGGCCAGCGAGTCCTTCACCGCCTGGGGCAGCTTGTCCAGGATGGGGGTGTCGAAGATGCCGGGGGCAATCGTGCAGACGCGGATGAACTTGGTCGCCAGGTCGCGCGCGGCGACCAGGGTCATGCCGATGATGCCGGCCTTGGCCGAAGCATACGGAATCTGGCCGATCTGGCCCTCGTAGCCCGCCACCGAGGCGGTGAGCACGCAGGCGCCGCGCTCGCCCTCAATGGGCTCGTTCTTGGCCATGCGGACCGCCGCCAGGCGGAGCACGTTGAAGGTGCCGATCAGGTTCAGGCGCACGATGGATTCGTACTTTTCCAGGGAGCCGGGGCTGCCGTCCTTCTCGACCAGGCGCACCGGGCCGCCGCGGCCGGCGCAATGCACCAGCGCGCGCAGCGGGCCCAGGGCCTCGGCGGCGTCATAGACGCGGTTCATGTCGTCGGTGTCGCAGACATCGGCCTTGACGAAGCGGGCGTTGGGGCCCAGCTCGGCGGCGCGGGCCTGGCCCTGCTCTTCGTTGATGTCGGCAATCACCACGCTCACGCCGCGCTCGGCCAGCAAGCGGGCGGTGGCCAGGCCCAGGCCGGAGGCGCCGCCCGTGACAACGGCGGACATGGAAGCTTCGAGTTTCATGGGGGTTCTTTCTTCTAAGCAGCGATGAATCAAAGGTCAGAGATCACAGGCGTTCAATGATGGTGGCGTTGGCCATGCCGCCGGCCTCGCACATCGATTGCAAACCGTAGCGGCCACCGTTGTCTTCCAGCGCATGCAGCATGGTGGTCATCAGGCGCACGCCGGAGGCACCCAGCGGGTGGCCCAGGGCGATGGCGCCGCCGCGCGGGTTCAGGCGGGCCGGGTCGGCGCCCAGGTCCTTGGCCCAGGCCAGGGGCACAGGGGCAAAGGCTTCGTTGATTTCGTAGTGCTGGATGTCGCCCAGCTGCATGCCGGTCTTGGCCAGCACGCGGCGGGTGGCGGGAATGGGGGCGGACAGCATCATCAGCGGGCTGTCGCCACAGACATCAAAGCCCACGAAGCGCGCGCGGGGCTTGAGGTTCAGCTTGGTCGCCATGCGCTCGCTGACCAGCAGCATCGCAGCGGCGCCATCGCTCATTTGCGAGGAGTTGCCGGCGGTGGTGTGCCAGCCGATCTCCGGGAAGCGCGCCGCCAGCGCATCGGTGCGGAACACGGGCTTGAGCGTGGCCAGGCCCTCGGCGGTGGTGCTGGGGCGGATGGTTTCGTCCTCGCCGACCACGCCGTTCAGGGTGTGGATGGGCAGGATCTCGCGCTGGAAGGCCGCGCGCGACTGGTGCGCCAGCTGGTGCGAGCGGGCGGAATAGGCATCGAGTTCCTCGCGGCCCAGGCCCCATTTGGCGGCCACCATGTCGGCCGACACGCCCTGGCCGACCAGGCCAGGGGCGTAGCGCTCCTCGAAGCCCGGCGAGTAGGGGTTCTGGCCGATGCGGCTGCTGCCCATGGGCACGCGGCTCATCGATTCGACGCCGCAGGCAATCACGATGTCGTAGGCGCCGGCCATGATGCCCTGCGCCGCGAAATGCACCGCCTGCTGGCTGGAGCCGCATTTGCGGTCGATGGTGGTGGCGGGCACATGCTCGGGGTAGCCGGCCGCCAGCCACGCCACGCGGCCAATGCCGGCGGACTGCTCGCCCACCTGGCTGACGCAGCCGGTGATCACATCATCGACCAGCGCGGGGTCGAGACCATTGCGCTCGACCAGGCCCTTGAGCACCTGGGCCAGCAGATCGCCCGGGTGAACGCCCGCGAAGGCGGAATCGGGCTTGGAGCGCCCCATGGGGGAGCGAATGGCATCAATGATGAAGGCTTGGTTCATGGCAGTCCTTTGCTTGGGATTGTTTGAAACTCTGGTCTCAAAAAACAAATTTGAAAAGATTGATCTTGCTACGTCAAGATGGTTTATCCGTATTTTTCTCAAAAAAATGCGATGTAAACTTATTTTTCGAGATTTAAGTACCATTGTTTCGCAAACTCATCTTAAATTAGGCTTGACCACCCGCCATGACCGTCTTTCAGTCCTGGGCTGCCCGCCAGCCCGATGCCCTCGCCCTGATCACCGCGGAAACGGGTGCCAGCCTCACCTTTGGGGAACTGAATCGCCAAGTGCAGCAATCGGCCCATGCGCTGGTGGCCCTGGGCCTGAAAGCGGGCGACGGCATTGCGCTGCTGATGGAAAACCGCTTTGAGCTGATCGTGCTCGGCCTGGCTGCGCGGCAGGCGGGGCTGTACTTCACCCCCATCAGCACCCATCTGGCTGCACCGGAGGTGGCCTACATCCTCCAGGACAGCGGCGCGCGCACGGTGTTCGTCTCGCGGACCTGTGCCCACCTGCTTCCAGATCCCACCGAGCGCCAGGGCCTGCAATGCTTCGCCGTGGAAGAAGGCGTGGCCGAGACCGTGGCGAATTGCCGCCTCTGGGCGCAGGCCCTGGCCCAGGCCGCTGCCAACCCGACCTCGATCGACTGGGACAGCCGCCCGCTGGGGCGCGACCTGCTGTATTCGTCCGGCACCACCGGCCGCCCTAAGGGTGTGCGCCGGCCGCTGACACCGGCCAGCGAACGGCATCGCCTCGAAGGCGAGGTCCAGGCCTGGCAAAAGCTGTACTTCTTTGACGAGCACAGCGTGTATTTGTCGCCTGCGCCGCTCTACCACGCGGCGCCGCTGCGCTATGTGCTGCGCACGCTGGAAGTGGGGGGGAGCGCCGTGATCATGGCCAAGTTCGACCCCGAAACCGCGCTGGCCGCGATGGCGCGCCACCGCGTCACCCATAGCCAGTGGGTGCCCACGATGTTCACCCGCCTGCTGGCCCTGCCTGCAGAGGTGCGCCAGCGTTACGACCTGAGCTCCCTGCGCATGGCGGTGCATGCCGCTGCCCCCTGCCCTGTGCCCGTCAAGCAGGCCATGCTCGACTGGTGGGGCGATGTGCTGTACGAGTACTACGCCGGCTCCGAAGCCGTGGGCACCACCTTCATCACATCCCCGGAATGGCGCAAGCACCCCGGTTCGGTGGGCAAGGCCATGACGGGCCAGCTGCACATCGTCGGCGACGACGGCCAGGAACTACCGCCCGGCGAGGTGGGACGCATCTATTTTTCGGGCGTGCCGCGCTTCGAATACCTCAACGACGACGATAAGACCCGCGAGGCCTACAACGACCAGGGCTGGGCCACCTATGGCGACATCGGTCATGTCGATGCCGAGGGCTACCTGTACCTGAGCGACCGGCGCGCCGACCTGATCCTGTCGGGGGGCGTCAACGTCTATCCCCAGGAAATCGAAAACGTGCTCAACACCCACCCCGCCGTGGCCGACGTGGCCGTGGTCGGTGTGCCCGACATCGACTTTGGCGAAGTGCCCAAGGCCGTGGTCTGCCTGCGATCTGGCCACGCCCCGGACCAGGCCCTGGCCGACGACATCGCCCAGTTCTGCAGCACCCGGCTGGCGCGGCTCAAGCTGCCGCGCACCGTGGTGTTTGCCGAGCACCTGCCCCGCCTGGAGACCGGCAAGCTGCTGCGCCGCGTGCTCAAGGACCAGTTCAAGACCGACCCCGACAGCGGCTTTCGCATTCACCGCTGAGCCCCAAGCCCCTCCTCCTGTTCATTTTTTCAAAGGAAAACACCATGCGCACCGTCTATCGTGAAGACCACGAAATGTTCCGCGACCAGGTCCGCCGCTTCGTGGACAAGGAAATCGCCCCCCACATCGCCGAATGGGAGCGCCAGGGCATCGTGCCCAAGTCGCTGTGGCTCAAGGCCGGCCAAGAAGGCCTGCTGAACACCCTGCTGCCCGAGCCCTACGGCGTGGGCGGCGACTTCGGCCACGCCGCCGTGCTGATCGAGGAACTGGCCCGGGTCAACGCCACCAGCGTGGGCTTTCCGCTGCACTCGGATGTGGTGGCGCCCTACATCAACACCTATGGCACCACGGCGCAAAAGGACCAGTGGCTGATCCCCATGGCCAAGGGCGAGATGATTGGTGCCATCGCCATGACCGAGCCCGGCACCGGCAGCGACCTGAAATCGGTGCGCACCACCGCCCGCCGCGACGGCGACCACTACGTCATCAACGGCTCCAAGACCTTCATCACCAACGGCCAGAACTGCGGCATGGTGATCGTCGTGGCCAAGACCGACCCCGAAGCGGGCGCCAAGGGCATCTCGCTGATCGTGGTCGAGGAAGGCACGCCCGGCTTCAGCAAGGGCCGCAAGCTGGAAAAAATCGGCCTGCTGGCGCAAGACACCTCCGAGCTGTTCTTCGAGGACTGCCGCGTGCCCGTCACCAACCGCCTGGGCGAGGAAAACGCCGGCTTCAAGTACCTGATGCACGAACTGGCGCAGGAGCGCCTGGTGATCGGCGTGCGCGCCGCGATGAGCATCGAGACCTTCCTGCAGCGCACCGTCGAGTACACCCGCGACCGCAAAGCCTTCGGTCAGTCCATCCTGCAATTTCAGAACACCAAGTTCAAGCTGGCCGAGGCCAAGGCCCAGGCGACGATGCTGCGCGTCTTTGTGGACGACTGCCTGGCGCTGCACCTGGAACGCAAGCTCACCCCCGAGCGCGCGGCCATGTGCAAGCTCAACGCCACCGCCCTGCAGAACAAGCTGCTCGACGAGTTCCTGCAGCTGCACGGTGGCTACGGCTACATGAGCGAGTACGTCGTGGGCCGCGCCTGGGTCGATGCCCGCGTGGGCCGTATCTATGGCGGCAGCGACGAGATCATGAAGGAAATCATCTCGCGCACGCTGTAACGCTGTAAGCCAACGCGCCAGGCTACCGGGCCAAGGGCAAAGGCGCAGGACTCAGTCCGTTGTGCCCGTGGCGGGCGGCATCGGCAACTCGGGGCAAGGCCAGTTCAGCAGCTCGGCCAGACGCTGCACCACCCAATGCGCCTCGGGCGGGGTGACGGGGCCACCCTCGGCCGTCAGCCCCAAGTGAATCTGCCGCAGCACCACCGCCTCCGACGGGGCCTCGCGGTGGTAGAGGATCTGGGCCTGCTCCACCAGCAGCTGCGCCAGGTCCTCGCACAGCTCGTAGCGGGCCAGGACCTTTTCTTTGGGGGCCTGCAGACGGCCCCGCGCATCTTGAAACAGCGCAAGAAAAGACGGCGGGACAAACAGCTGGTTCTCGTCGGACATGGGCGTGGGGATCTCAGGAAAAGCGGGAAGTATCCGGCAGCCCGAACCGGACCTGATTGGGCGCTGGCCAGGACTGGGGAAACAGGCTCGAACAGGTACAGTTTGCGGCTTTCTCCACCCTCATTTCAGGAGCATCCCATGATCGTGTTTGTCACTGGCGCCTCGGCCGGTTTTGGCGAGGCCATTGCCCGCAGCTTTGTGCGCGGGGGCCACAAGGTGGTCGCCACCGCCCGCCGCAAGGACCGCCTGCAGGCTCTGGCCCAGGAACTGGGCGATGCGCTGCTGCCGCTGGAGCTGGACGTGCGCGACCGCGCCGCCTGTGAGGCCATTCCCAACCAGCTGCCTGCTGAATTTGCCGCCATCGATGTGCTGGTGAACAACGCCGGCCTGGCCCTGGGCCTGGAGCCCGCGCACCAGGCCTCGCTGGACGACTGGCAGACCATGATCGACACCAACTGCACGGGCCTGGTGCAGGTCACCCGGGCGCTGCTGCCGGGCATGGTGGAGCGCAACCGGGGGCATGTGTTCAACCTGGGCTCGATTGCCGGCAGCTGGCCGTACGCCGGCGGCAATGTCTATGGCGCGACCAAAGCCTTCGTGCGCCAGTTCAGCCTGAATCTGCGCGCCGACCTGGCCGGCAAAGCCATTCGCGTGACCGACATCGAGCCCGGCCTGTGCGGCGGTACCGAGTTTTCCGCCGTGCGCTTCCACGGCGACACCGACAAGGCCGCCAAGGTCTATCAAGACGTGCAGCCGCTCACCGCCGAGGACATTGCCGACACCATTTACTGGATCGCCACCCGCCCCGCACACGTCAACATCAACACCATCGAAATGATGCCCGTGGCGCAGTCGTTTGCCGGTCTGTCGGTGCACCGCGGTTAAAAACCGCTTTCCCATTTTTTCAATCCCTGGAGACACCCATGTCCACGTCCTGGAAGTTCGAAACCCAATCCGTCCACGCCGGCTACAGCCCGGACCCGGTCACCAAATCGGTGGCAGTGCCCATCTACCAGACGGCCGCCTACGCTTTTGATAGCGCGCAGCACGGCGCCGACCTGTTCGACCTGAAGGTGCCGGGCAACATCTACACCCGGATCATGAATCCGACGACCGACGTCCTGGAAAAGCGCCTGGCGGCGCTGGAAGGCGGTATTGGCGCACTGGCCCTGGCCTCAGGCCAGGCCGCGGTGACCTACGCGATCCAGACGATTACCGAGGCCGGCGACAACATCGTCGCGTCCACCGCGCTGTACGGCGGCACCTATAACCTGTTCGCCCACACCCTGCCGCAATACGGCATCGAGACCCGCTTTGCCGACCACCGCAACCCCGACAGCTTCGGCCCGCTGATCGACGCGCGCACCAAGGCCGTCTATGTGGAATCGGTGGGCAACCCCGCCGGCAACGTGACCGACATCGCCCGCATCGCCGAAGTGGCCCACCGCCACGGCGTTCCGCTGATCGTGGACAACACCGTGGCCACGCCCTACCTGCTGCGCCCCTTTGAGCATGGCGCGGACATCGTGGTGCATTCGCTGACCAAGTACCTGGGCGGACATGGCACCAGCCTGGGCGGCGCGATTGTCGATTCGGGCAAGTTCCCCTGGGCCGAGCACAAGGCGCGCTTCCCGCGCCTGAACACCCCCGACCCCAGCTACCACGGCGTGGTCTATACCGAAGCGCTGGGCGCCGCCGCCTACATTGGCCGGGCGCGGGTGGTGCCGCTGCGCAACATGGGTGCGGCGCTGTCGCCGTTCAACGCCTTTCTGATCCTGCAAGGCATCGAGACCCTGGCGCTGCGCATGGACCGCATCAACGACA
>CAZQXQ010000018.1:0-23434 GCA_964597235.1 uncultured Burkholderiaceae bacterium
CCATCCCCAAGGTACGGGACTTGAAGGAGTTGAAGATGACATTGGCGGAACGGTTCGATACCTGGGCGCAGAAGTACGAGCAAAAGGGCATCGAAAAAGGGATCTACCAGGGTATCCAAAAGGGCATCGCAAAAGGAGAAGCGCTATTGCTGCAGCGTTTGCTGACGCGTCGCTTCGGTGCGCTACCGAACGACATCGTTGGGAAGATTGCGGCGGCGACCTTGGCAGAACTGGAATTGTGGGGTGACCGGGTGTTGGACGCAGCGAGTCTGGAAGAGGTTTTCCGTCCGTGAGGATGTGACGGAGGTCTTGGCTATCATCAATGCAATCTTCGCGGACTGTGGGTAATCAAACGACCTCACTGTTGATCCAACAAGACATCAGGCTTTGTTATTGAAGGTATATTGGTGGATTGGCATGAAAATGAATGGCTATTACTTAGGGAGGTGACCCGGCTGATCGGGCGCAGCCTGAGCCCGGACATCGTGTTGCGCGAGATGCTGCACCTGATGAGCGAGCTGCTGGGCCTGAACCGGGGGCGCGTGGTGCTGCAAGACCCGTCCGATCCGCAGCGGGCACGCATTGCACATGCCTATGGACTGACCCAGGCCGAGGTGGCGCGGGGGCAGTACCAGCGGGGTGAGGGGGTGACGGGTCGGGTGTGGGCCACCGGCCAGCCGGCCATCGTGCAAGCGGTGGACGAGGAGCCCGCCTTCCTGTTCCGGGCGGTGCAGCGCGAGGATTTGCCGCCTGAAACGGTGACCTTCCTGGCTTTGCCGATCGAGGTGCAGGGGCGGACGGTCGGCGTGCTTGCCTGCCACCGGATTCGCAGCCGTCAGCGCCGCCTGAACGACGATGTTGCGGTACTGCATGTGCTGGCCACCTTGGCGGGGCAGCTGCTGCAGTGGGAGGCCCTGGTCCGCGAAAAGACCGATGCCCTGGAAGCGCGCAATGCGGCGCTGAGCAAGGCCCTGGAGACCCGCAGTGCGCGCTATGGGATTTTTGGCCAATCGCCGGCGCTCTTGCGGGCTTTGGGTGATCTTGAGCGGGTGGCGCCTTCTTCGGCCACTGTGATGCTGCTGGGGGAGTCGGGTACGGGTAAGGAGTTGTTTGCTCGTGCGGTGCACCTGGCCAGTCTGCGTCGGGACGGGCCCTTCATCAAGGTGAATTGCGCCGCTATTCCCGAAACGCTGTTCGAGAGCGAGTTGTTTGGCCACGAGCGTGGGGCGTTTACCGGAGCCCAGACGGCGCGGTCTGGCTGGTTTGAGCAGGCTGATGGCGGTACCCTCTTTCTCGATGAGATTGGCGAGTTGCCCATCGCCTTGCAGCCCAAGCTGCTGCGCACCTTGCAGGAAAGGACCCTAGTGCGCCTGGGCGGACGCAGCGAGAAACGGGTGGATGTGCGCCTGGTGGTTGCCACGCACCGGGACCTTGCGCAGGAAGTCGCTGAGGCGCGCTTTCGGCAGGATTTGTATTACCGACTCCATGTAGTGCCGATTCGCCTGCCTTCCCTGCGCGAGCGCCCGGAGGATGTCCGGGAACTGGCCTTGCATTTCCTGAGCCGCGCTAACCAGACCCACCAGCGCAATGTGTACCTGACACCCGAAGCCCTGGCGCGACTGCAGCGCCACGATTGGCCGGGCAATATCCGTGAGCTGGGTAACCTGATCGAACGCGTGGTCTTGCTCGCCGAGCAGCCCCAGGTAACGGCCAAGGCACTGGAAACTTACTTGCCGCAGGCGACTGACACCGTTTTGCCCACCACCGTCAGTCCTGTGCTGGCCATTCCCACTGCCCCTGCGGCAGCAGGGCTGGTACGGGAGTATCTGCCCGCTCAGTCCCATTCGGCGGAGGTGCTGGCCGCCACCTTGGCCGCCCATGGTGGTAACCAGTCGCGTGCAGCGCAAAGCCTGGGGCTCACGCTGCGGCAGTTTGCCTATCGCCTGCGCAAGGCCGGCTTGCGGTGACGCTGTTGACCCATGGTTGACAAATTGTCAACTTTTCTGGACCTGCCGGTAGTGATTGGGCGGAGTGTTCGGTATCCCAGGCCTGATTCTTAGAAAAATCAATGGTTTGCGAAAAGGTGGGCAGGTGTTTTCGGGATGGCATGGCTCTTGCTGAAACAGGGTGGGTTGTTTGACCCTTGTTTCAACACCAGTCTTGGAGAACACCATGCAAATTGCCGAAGCCACTCCCACCGTCGCCTCTGTCACCACTGTCAAAACCACCTTGCGTCCGATTGATGCTGTAGGCCTGGCCGAGTTTGCCAAGGCCGGCAAGGCGAATCCGGCCCGCCGGGGAACCAACAAAGTCCACACGGTTATGGAGGGGCAGTACCGCTCGCTCTCCCATGTGGGTGACAAGCACACAGTGGTGGTCGATGAACCGCTGCATCTGTTCGGACAGGACACGGCGCCAGCACCTGGCGAGATCGTGCTGTCCGGCCTGGGTGGCTGCATTGCCGTCGGTGTCACCGCCGTGGCCACCTGGAAAGGCGTGAAGCTCAGTCGCTTGGAAGTGTTCCTGGAAGGCGACATTGGCAACCCGGCCGCTTGGGGGGCGGGTGGGGCTTTGGAGATGATGCCCCCGCAGATGGGCTTCCAGGAAGTCCGCGTCAAAGTCTTGGTCGAGGGGGATGCTCCGCGCGAGGTGCTGGAAGAGATCGTCCAGCACGCCAACTACTACTCTCCGGTGGCCAACACCATCCGTAACCCTGTGCCGTTCTCGATCAGCATGGTTTGACACAGGAGCCCGCCATGAACCCGCTTGACTTGCCAATCGATATGGCCCGCACCGCCCAGGCGCAGTCCTTGGTGGACGCGGTACGTACTTTGGCCCAAGGGGCTTTGGCGGCGCGTGCGCCTGCCATTGACCAAGAGGGCCATTACCCCGAGGATTTGCTGCGGCAGCTGGCCGCGCTGGGCGCGATGGATGCCCACATGGACCGTCCGGGGCAACCCGGCAACTACCTGGCCACTATGGCATCCATGATCGAGGTGGGGCGGGTTTGTGGCTCCACCGCCTTCATGATGTGGTGCCAGGCGGTGTGCGCGCTGTACATGGGTGCCTGCGGAAACCCCGCCTTGACGGGCGAGCAGCTGACCCGCCATCGGCAAGGCCAGACCTTGGGAGGGACGGCCCTGTCCAACCCCATGAAGGGCTTTGCCCAGATCGAGGGTTTTTTGCTCAAGGCCCGTCCTGTCCCCGGCGGCTACTGCGTGAACGGAACCCTGCCCTGGGTCAGCAACCTGGGGCCTGACCACTACTGTGGTGCGATTGCCGCCATCCAGGACGCTCCCGGGCAGGAGTTGATGTTTCTGTTAGCGTGCGATGCACCGGGTGTCACCCTCAAGCCCTGTCCGAAGTTCTCAGGCATGGAGGGCACGGGCACCTATGCGGTGGTGTGCAAGGACCTGTTCGTGGGGGCAGACCATGTGATCGCCGATCCCGCCCGTCCCTTCATCCGTACGATTCGGTCCGCCTTTGTGCTGCTGCAATGCGGCATGGCCGCCGGTGTCGCGCAAGGGGCCATCGACAGCATGTGGGAGGTCGAGGGTCCTCTGGGCCATGTCAACCAGTACCTAGACGATCGGCCCACCGCCTTGCAGGCCGAGTTGGACGATTGGTGGGCGGGGGTGGCGGAATTGGCCCAAACCCCGATGGACGATTCCAAGGACTTTTTTCTCAAGGTCTTGACCGCACGCCTGGCGGGCGGTGAACTGTGCCTGCGCGCCGCCAACTCGGCGCTGATGCACCATGGCGCACGCGGCTATCTGCTGTCTTCGGGGGTGCAGCGGCGGGTGCGTGAGGCCCAGTTCGTGGCCATCGTCACTCCCGCCCTCAAACACCTGCGCAAGGAAATCGCGGCGCTTTGCGCGGAGGAGTACCCCGCATGAACGCCTTCCCCACCATTCCCGTGGAGGCCAGCCACGAGGCTCCTCTCCTCAAATACCTCTGCAAGGCCTGTGGCTTGATTTACGACGAGGCCTTGGGCGACCCTGACAGCGGTTTGCCGCCAGGAACGCGTTTTGCCGACATTCCAGACGACTGGGCCTGTCCCTTGTGCCAGGTCACCAAGGCGGACTTTGAGCTGTATGTGTCGTCCAGTGAAGGCGAGTTCTCCAATCGCGTGGAGGCGGTGCCCCGTCCACCATTGCGCGCAGATCCTGGCATCGTGATCGTGGGCGGCGGCCATGCCGGCTGGGCCATCGTGGAGGCTGTGCGCCAGCGGGATGCGACGGTACCCATCACGTTGGTCAGTGCCTGTGCGGCTGACCGCTACGACAAGCCCTTGCTTTCCGTGGCCTTGGCCAAGGGCCTGGGCCTGGAGCGCATCGTGTCCGAGCGGGGCGTTGATACCGCGCGTCGCCTTGGGGTACGGCTGATGGCCCACACACATGCCGTACGCATTGGGACCCGCGCCCGCCAGCTGACCACCACGCGGGGCACGCTCGCGTACAGCGAGCTGGTGCTGGCTCACGGAGCCGAGGTGACCTTGCCACAGCCCTTGTCGGCCGAGCACTGCTGGCGGATCAACCACCTGGATGCGTATGTCCGCTTTCGGGCAGCTTTGGAGAGTGCAGCGGTACCCGGCCCCCGTCATGTGGCGGTGGTCGGCGCCGGGCTGGTCGGCTGTGAGCTGGCCAATGACCTCGCGCTTGCGGGGCACCAGGTGACCTTGCTTGACACCCACGACCAGCCGCTGGCCCGGTGGGCGGCCCAGGGGGCAGGGCCGCAGATGCTGGCGGCCTGGCGCGACCTGCCCATCACCTTCCTTCCCCAGACCCGGGTGGCGGCGCTGGCATCGCAGGGCGGGCACAAGGTCCTTACCCTGGACGATGGACGCGTGGTGGTGGCAGACCATGTGGTGGCCGCCACCGGCTTGGCCAGCCCCCATCGCCTGGCCGCCAGCGCTGGCCTGCAATGGCGCCAGGGCATTGCCGTGGATCCGCAGACCCTTGCTACGAGCAACCCGCACATCCATGCCTTGGGCGATTGCATCACCATGGAGGGTGAGGCCTGCCATTACATCGCGCCGATTGCCCGTCAGGCCGCGACGATCGCGGCCAAGCTGGTTGCCCGTCGCCTCGGGGCAGATCTGGAGGCCTGTCCGCTGCCTTACGAGCCACCGCCTGCTTTGGTGCGAGTCAAGACCACGACCTGTCCCATGACGCTGCATTGAGGCTTTTTCTGGGATGTGTGTCTCGCCGGCCTTTTCAGGCCGGCTTTTTTGCATCCCCGCGTTTTGGCCAGCATGTGCGCCCACAAAAAAGCCAGGGAAGACGGGCTTCCCTGGCCGCTGTGCAGCACTACGGCTGCGATCAATCAATACTGCTTGTAGGGCAGGAACTTGCCCGACAGCACCACGTTCACCCGGTCGCCTTTGGGATCGGGCTCGCGCTGGATGTCCATGCTGAAATCGATCGCGCTCATGATGCCGTCGCCAAACTCTTCGTGGATGAGCTCCTTGATGGTGGTTCCGTAAACGCTGACGATTTCATACCAACGATAAATCAACGGATCAGTCGGCACTGGGGTCGGCAGCGAGCCCTTGTAGGGCACGACCTGGAGCCACTTCTGCTCTTCATCGGAGAGACCAAACAGTTCGCCCAGCACTTGCGCCTGGGCGGCCGTGGCAGTCATCTGGCCCAGGCACAGCGCAGTGGTCCACTCTTTGGACTGGCCGACGGCCTTGGCCACATCGCCCCATTGCAGGCCTTTGGCCACTTTGGTGCTGATGATTTTTTCGGTGACATCCATGCGGTTCATAAAGACTCCTTGGTTGAAAAGGTCGAGGGAAACAGAAACAAAAGCGATTCAGGGCGAACGTTCAATGAGCGCGGGCCCGGCTGACCAGAAAGTCCACGATGTGGTTGCGCAGCGGGTAGTAGCCATCTAGGTGGTGCAACTCGGCCCTGGTGCGGTCACGGGGCAAAGGGTTGCGCACTTCCTCGGCGATGCCACCGGGGACATAGCCCTTGGGGGTTTCGCTGCCATTGCTCATCAGCAGGATGCGGTCGGCCAGCAGGATCGCCTCGTCCACGTCGTGGGTGATCATGAAAACCGTTTGCTGGGTCTGGCGCACGATGCGCATCAGTTCGTCCTGGATGGTGCCGCGCGTGAGGGCGTCGAGGGCGCCAAAGGGCTCGTCCAGCAGCAGCATCTTCGGCGCAATCGAGAACGCCCGGGCGATGCCCACGCGCTGCTTCATACCGCCGGAGAGTTGGCTGGGCTTTTTGTCGATGGCATGGCTCAGGCCCACCATGGCCACGTACTTTTCGACCTGGGCGTTGACCTGTGCCGCATTCCATTCGGGCCAGCGCGAGGCCACCGCGAACGCAATGTTCTTGCGCACGGTTAACCAGGGCATCAGCGCGTGGCTTTGAAAAACCACGCCCCGGTCCAGACTTGGTCCTCCGATTTCGCGGCCGTTCATGAACACGTTGCCACTGCTGGCCTGGTCCAGACCCGCCAGCACGTTCAGGATGGTCGTCTTTCCGCAGCCCGAGTGGCCGATCACACAGACGAATTCCCCGCGCTCAATGCGAAAGGACACATCCGCGAACACCGGTTTGGCCGGCGTGTACGCCTTGCTGAGTTGTTCGATGATCAGAAAGTCGTGCATGGCTGAACTCGGCTGGGCCTGCCCTGCGGCGGGCGAGGTCACGGGGAAGGAGGAGACGAGCTTCGCGTCCAGGTGTGATTCACTCCACATAAGTCACCCATTTCTGTAGTTGTCCAAACAACTGGTCCAGGAACATGCCGACCAGGCCAATCGTCAGGATCGCGAAGATCACGTTGGTCAGCGACAGGTTGTTCCATTCGTTCCACACGAAGTAGCCGATTCCGGTGCCGCCCACCAGCATCTCAGCCGCCACGATCACTAGCCAGGCGATGCCCATGCTGATGCGCATGCCCGTCAGGATCGTGGGGGCGGCGGCGGGCAGGATCACCAGGAAGGCCTTGCGCAGCGGCGAGACTTCCAGCGTGCTGGCGACGTTGAGCCAGTCGCGCTTGACGGCGGCCACGCCGAAGGCGGTGTTGATCAGCATGGGCCAGATCGAGCAGATGAAGATCACGAAGATCCCGCTGACGTCCGAGTCCTTGAGCGTGTACAGCGCCAGGGGCATCCAGGCCAGCGGGCTGATCGGTTTGAGTACCTGGATGAAAGGGTCCAGCGATCGCCGCATCAGCGGCGACATGCCGATCACGAAGCCCAGCGGCAAGGCCACCGCCACGGCCAGGCCGAAGCCCAAGGCCACCCGGGCCAGCGAGTGCAAGAGCTGGATACCGATGCCCTTGTCGTTGGGGCCTCGGTCATAGAACGGGTCCGACACATGGCCCCACGCGGTGCGTGCCACATCCATCGGTGTAGGCAGGCCGCTGGATTTAGCCACCCCCGGGTCCTTACCGATCATCTTGAGGTATTCCAGCTCTTCGGCCGACAGCGTGGCAGCGGTGCCACCCGTGACGCTGCCAGTGCTGCTGGTGGCCAGATGCCAGGCACCCAGCAACACGACTAGCAGCAGGAGAGACACCACCGAGGCCCGGAGAGAGAGACTTTGAGGGCTGCGCATGGTTCAGGCCTTTCGGATGGCAAAGCTTTGGAGGTAGGCCTCGGGCTGGGCGGGGTCGAATTCCTTGCCCATGATCTTGTGCTTCTTGTAAGCCGGGCCGACCTCGAAGTTCTGACCCAAGACCTTCATCTGTTTTTGGGCGTCGGTCAGCAGGAACACCTTTTCCGCGATCTGCCGGTAGTTCACATCGCCTTTCAGGTAGCCCCAGCGCTTCATTTGCGTGAGCATCCAGACCGCCATGCTTTGCCAGGGCATGGGGTCGAAGTCCGCCCGGTCGGGCACGTTCTGCACCTTGCCCAGGCCGTCGGCGAACTTACCTGTCAGCACCTGCTGCAGCACCACCTCGGGCTGGTTCAAGTACTGCGCCGGGGCGATCACCTTGGCGATCAGTTCGCGGTTGGCCGGGTCCCGCGCCATGGCCGCGGCGGTGAGCACGGCGCGGTACAGCGCCGCGAAGCTGTTGGGGTGCTTTTGGATGAACTCCGTGGTGGTGCCAAAAGCACAGCAGGGGTGGCCGTTCCACAGGTTCTTGGTGAGCGTGTGGATATAGCCCACCTCCTCGTACACCGCCCGCTGGTTGAAGGGATCGGGGCCCAGGAACCCATCGATGTTGCCAGCACGCAGGTTGGCCACCATCTCGGGCGGCGCGATCACGCGAATCTGCACGTCGGTGTCCGGGTTGAGCCCATGCTCGGCCAGAAAATAGCGCAACAAAAAGTTGTGCATCGAGTAGTCGAAGGGCACCCCGAACTTGAATCCCTTCCAGTTCTTGGGGTCGCGGTTGTCCTTGTGCCGCGTCGCCATGGTGATGGCCTGGCCGTTGATGTTCTGGATTGTGGCCACGTTGGTGGGCACGGCATTGGAGCCCAAGCCGAGGCTCATCGCCAGCGGCATGGGCGAGAGGAAGTGCGAGGCGTCGTATTCCTTGCTGATCACCTTGTCGCGCACCAGGGCCCAGCCGGCGGTCTTGGTGACTTCGACGTTGAGCCCTTGCTTTTGGTAGAAGCCCAGGGGGTGCGCCATGATCAGGGGCGTGGCGCAGGTGATCGGAATGAAGCCGATCTTCAGGTCCGTCTTTTCCAGGCTGCGCTTTTCTTGGGCCATGGCCTGCAGGCTGGCGATGGGCAGCACGCTGCCGATCGCGGCCATGGCTGCGCCCTTGCCCACAGCGCGCAGGAAGCGACGGCGCACGGCGTCCTGGGGGAATAGGGCCTTGACCAAGGTGGCTTCGATGAACTCATTGGAGTAGGCCTCAAACCCCGCGCTTGCGCTGCGGCGTCGGAGTTCGGTGGCTGCCGCTTCGGCGGCCAGTTCCTGCTGGTGTTCAGCCACAGTGTGGTCGCGGCCACAGGTGCATTTCAGCATCAGAGGGCGGTCGGCGTCGTAGGGATCGAAGAACGTGGATGCCATGGGGTACCTCGTGAAAGAAAACAACACGCAACCTTTAAAGCAAGGGACGTGCCAGAGCGTTCCAGCGGCAGGGCAGGGGACCGAACTGTGGCTGTGTTGGCGATTAGTTGACAAATAGTTGACAACGCTGGAGGGTGCCTTCACAGGTTTGCGTTTTTGTTTGCAATCAGCCCTTACATGAACCCCAGAATCCTTTATGCGATCCTGGCAAATGTGATCTGGGTACTTTTTCCGCTGTATTCGCGTGAATTGGCGACCGTGTCGGCGTTGGGGTCGATCGCTCTCGCGCTCACTAGTCGCTAATGTTCGTTCTGGGGCTGCGGGCCCAGCATCGGATGCAGGCGGCGTTCGCGTTGTTGGAGCTGAACGCGTAGGTGGTGGAGGCCAGCCTGGAATATTTCATCCTGCCGCTGGTGAATGTATCTATGAGCTCCCTGCTACTGCGTGAGCGCCCCCGCCCGGTGCAGAGGCTGGCCGTTCGCATTGCGACGCTGGTAGTGGTCTGGATGGAGGTGTGTGGCGTCAACTGCCCCGGATCGGGCTTACCCTGGCCGCCACCTTTTGTATCTATGGTTTGTCCGCAAGACAGCGCTGTGTGTGTGCTGGTAGTTATCGCGGCACTGGCCTGGTGGGCCTGGCACGGCCAGGGTGCGATCACAAGCGCCAATGCACCACTGTGGGGCTGGCTGGTGTTGGCAGGCCCGGCCACTGCTATTCCATTAATGTTGTTTACCGCCCGAGGTCGCCGGCTGCCGATGTCCAAGCTCTACTCTTGCAATACGGCTTCGAGTGGCTGCGCTACTGGCATCCCGGCCTCAACCTGGTTATGGCAGCCATCCTGCTTTGAAACATGGCCGTCAGTAGCGGTGCCACCCGAGTTCTACACCAAATGACGCGCGCCATTGACATCTTGACTTATAAGTATGCTTTTCCTCCGCGCGATGTCACGATCACCTCTTTGGTGCGTCGCAGAGACTCAGCAGCAACACTGCCACGTTGCGCTCGAATTGTGGACTTGGCAACCGGCCTATCTATGGTCATCCAGACCTTTGCCAACTTAAACCCCCCTGCTGCTGCAATTGGTGGCGCAGGGATCGCACTACTTCCTCAGCCGTCCGCGCTGCTTTGGCAAAAGCCTGCTGATCGACACCTTGGCCGAACTGTTCGCCGGTCACCGGGCGCTGCAGCAGCTCATCGACCGGGGCCACGCCGACAAGTACCGCGCCCGACGCGAGCCCATCCACCTGATCGGCGTGGAGTTCAGCAATGACCAGCGCAGTGTGGTCGGATTTGCCGTGAAACGCTCCTGATTTAATCGCGACCACCGCTTGAATCCATTGGGGTGATTGTCATTTTCGTGCTAAAAGTCAATGAAATCCAGCGGTACCAGCTATCAAATCAGGAGTTCTCCGACCGGCTGTACCGTCACCGCGACCTGCAGCGTGTGGCTGGCGCCGCCGTGGATCACGCCGCGCATGGGGGCGACGTCGCCGTAGTCGCGGCCGTGGGCCACCGTGACGAAGTCCTCGCCCGGGGTTCCCCAGCCCTCGCGGTCGTTGGTGGGGTCGAGGTCGTACCAACCCTGGCCTGGGTGGCGGGCTTCCACCTCGGGCAGATAGACCTGTGCCCAGGCGTGCGAGGCGTCGGCCCCGATCAGCCGGGGCTGGCCGGGGGGCGGTTGGGTCAGCAGGTAGCCGCTGACGTAGCGCCCCGGCAGCCCCAGGCTGCGCAGGCAGGCCACCAGGATGTGGGCGAAGTCCTGGCACACGCCTTTGCGCTGCGCCAGGGCCTGCAGTGCTGGGGTGTTGACCTCGGTGCTCTGGCTGGCGTATCGGAAATCGCGGTGGATGCGCCGCATCAGGTCCGAGGCAGCGGCCTGTAGGGGCCGCCCCGCAGGAAAGCTCTCGTGCGCGTAGCGGGCAAATTCCGCATGCCGGGGGGCCATGGGCGAGGGCAGGCAAAACTCGGCGGCCGGATCGTTGGGTTGGCCGGGGACGAAGCGCAGCTGTTCGCGCACGGCCTCCCAGGGCTGAGGGCTGGTCAGCGGCTCGGGGGCCTGAGTCTGCACGGCGCTGCGTGCGGTCACCCGCAGCTGTGCGTGCGGCGTCTGCAGCGCGAAATGCGCGAGGTGGTTGCCGTACAGCTCGGTGCGCTCGCTGTGCTGGCGCGGGGCCGGGTCGATGTCGATCTGGTGTTCCAGCACTGCCTGCCGGGGGGTGGCACGCGGGCGCAGGCACAGGACATGGTGCGCTGTTTCCACCGCTGGCTGGTAGTCGTAGCGGGTTTCGTGGGTGATGTGCAGAAGCATCGGAACCTTCTCAAGCCCCCAGGCTGCGGGCGGCTTCGTGGGTGTGGGTGAAGTAGCGCAGGCTGATCCCGTCCGAGATGCGCCAGGCCGCGCGGGCGCAGTCGTCCAGCAAGGCGCCCAGCGCGGGCAGGGGGCGCAGGTCCTGGCAGAGCGCAGGCAGGGACCAGCCGTCGGGGTTCGGCACCTGTTCGGCCAAAGGATCGTCTTCGTTGCCGGCCAGTTTCAGGAGGCGGCCGCGCAAGGTCTGCGAGACCCAGCCTAGGGCCCGGGGGTTTTCGCGGCTCATCACCAGCAGGTCCAGCAACGCGGCCACATCGCGGCTGTGCTGGTACTGGGCGTGGAAGGTGATGGTGCTGTCGAATAAGGCCAGCAGGGCTTCGAAGCCCGCCGGCTCATGGACCACCCCTGCGTCCAGCGCCCGGGCCAGCGCGGTGGCCAGGAAATCCAGCCGTTCGATCTGCCGCCCCACCGACAGCAGGCGCCAGCCGTCGTCGCGGGTCATGCGGTCGGTCTGCTCGCCGGTCATCGCGGCCAGCTGGGGGCTGACGGTGTCCAGCAGGCGTAGCACATCGACCGGCGCGACATGCTCGTCGCGCGCGGTGTCGGCACAGCCTTGTAGAAAGGCGGCTTCCGTACCTTCGATCAGCTGCCAGTGCGCCTGCGAGAAGCGTTCCCGGATCGAGGAGGCCACCTGGCGCAAGGCGCGCAGGTTGTAGCCCACGCTGGGCGTGGCCTCGGGCTGGCCCAGCCCGGAAACCAGAGCCCGCATGAAGATGCGGCGCGAGAGGTTGGGCGAGGGCGTGTTCGCGTCCACCAGGCCACAGGTCTGGGCCATCTCGCCCAGCCATTTCAACAAGGGCAGGCACGATTGCTCGGAACTGACCAGGGTGGACAGCGTCAGCCGTGCCAGGCGCAGGCTGTTTTCGCTGCGTTCGGTGTAGCGGCCCATCCAGAACAGGTTTTCGGCGGCGCGGCTGGTGATCACCCGGCGCTGCGTGCTAAGGGGGATGGGGGTGGCGGTTCTTTCCAGCAAAGTGGTGCGGTCCACGGTATCGCCGCTTTGGGGGTCGATGCGCACCCAGGTGTCCGCACTGCTGCCGCCGCGCTGCATGCTAGTTTGCCCATCCTGGGGACGCACAATCCGGGTCAGGCCCCCGGGCAGGAGGCGCCAGGACTGGGGGCCGTCGGACAGTGCGAACACCCGTAGCAGCACGTCGCGCGGCACGATGCGCTGTGGGGCCTGTCCACCTTCCCAGGTGGGCAGTTGGGACTGGGGCCAGTGCCGCTGCAGCGTGAAGTTTTCTCCGGCGGATTCCAGCTGCTCGCGCCACGCACGGCTTTCCGCCGGGCTCAGACTGGCGCAGTCCAGTCCGGCAAACGGTGGGTGCAGCGTGGAGCTTGGGTAGGTCGGCATCAAATGGCACTGGCCAAAGTCGGCTTGGGCCTCCTGCAGTGCCGAGCGCTCGCCGCACCACCAGGTCGGCACCGAGGGAAGGAACAGGTCTTCACCCAGTACGGCCTGAGCCAGTCCAGGCAAAAAGCCCAGCAATGCGGGGGATTCGAGGAAGGCCGAGCCCGGCAGGTTGGCCATCAGCAGGTGGCCGCTGCGCAGCGTTTGCAGCAGCCCGGGTACGCCCAAGGAGGAGTCGGCACGCAGCTCCAGTGGGTCGCACCAGGCGTCGTCCACCCGCTTGATCAGCGCATGCACGGGCTCCAGCCCGCGCAGGGTCCGCAGGTACAGGTGATCGTCGCGCACCGTCAGGTCGCTGCCTTGCACCAGCGTGATGCCCAGGTAGCGTGCCAGGTAGGCGTGCTCGAAATAAGTTTCGTTGTAGGGGCCGGGCGTCAGCAGCGCGATGTGCGAAGCGGGGCCTGCCGGCGCCATGGCCCGCAGGCCGTCGATCCAGGCACGGTAGCTGGCGGCCAGGCGCTGGATGTGCAGGGCCTCGAAGGCGCTCGGAAACAGCCGAGAGATGGACACGCGGTTTTCCAACGCATAACCCAGCCCCGAGGGGGCCTGGGTCCGCTGGGCGACGACCGCCCATTCCCCGTCTGGCCCCCGGGCCAGGTCGAAGGCGGCGATCTGCAGATGGTTGCCACCCGCAGGTTGGACGCCGTGCAGGCCGCGCAGGTAGCCGGGGTGTCCCTGCACCAGCGCCGTGGGAAGCAGCCCTTGCCGCAAGGTCGTTTGTGGGCCGTAGACATCGGCCAGCACCCGATCCAGCAGGCGCACCCGTTGGAGCACACCAGCCTCGATCTGGCGCCAGGTGGCGGACTCCAGGATCAGCGGGAACAGGTCCAGCGACCAGGGCCGCTGGGGCTGGTCCTTGTCGGCATAGACGTTGTAGCTCACGCCGTTGTCGCGGATCTGCCGGTCCAGGCTGGTCTTGCGCCGCTGGAAGTCCTCCAGGTCGTGCGCACCGGCTTGGTGGAAGAAGGTCTCCCAGGACGCCGTCATCTCCCGGGGGCCGTCTGGCCCCAGGGCATGGCCGCGCAGTTCGTCGAAATGTCCCGCGCGGGCCGCAAGGGCGACGTGGGTGGCGAGCTCGGTGGCGGAAGGCTCCGTGGCGGAAAAGGAGGGCTGGTTCATGGATGCAAGGGGCTGGGAAGGGCGGAGGTCTCCGGGCGGGGGCCATGCGGGTCTCAGCCGGCGCGGCGCAGGTCCAGCGTGAATGGAAATTCCCGGCTGCCCGGCAGGCTGGTCGTGGGGGGAAGGCCCGGGATTCTGCCTGCGGTGTGCCCCATCTCGAAGAAGCGGGCCAGTCGCCGGCTTTCGGCCTCGTAGGCGTTGATCGGCAGGCGTTCGTAGTTGCGCCCCCCCGGGTGCATGACGTGGTATTGGCAGCCGCCCACCGAGCGTTCCATCCAGGTATCGACGATGTCAAAGGTCAGCGGTGCGTGCACGCCGATGGTGGGGTGCAGGCTGTAAGCGGGGTTCCAGGCCTTGTAGCGCACCCCGGCCACGTACTCGCCGGCCACGCCGGTGGGCTGCAGGGGCAGGGGCTGGCCGTTGCAGGTCACGGTGTAGCGGCTGGGGTTCATGCCGGTCACCCGCACTTCCAGCCGCTCCAGCGAGGCGTCCACATAGCGCACGGTGCCACCGCTGGAACCCTCCTCGCCCATCACATGCCAGGGCTCCAGCGCATTGCGCAGGTGCAGGGCCATGCCCAGACGCTGCACTTCGCCCACGCGGGGGAAACGGAATTCGAAATGCGGGGCGAACCAGGCGTCGTCGAAGGCGAAGCCCACCTGCCGCATCTCCTCCAGCACATCCGCGAAGTCCATCTGCACGAAGGTCGGCAGCAGGAAACGGTCG
Source organism: uncultured Burkholderiaceae bacterium (assembly GCA_964597235.1). Classification (GTDB taxonomy): domain Bacteria; phylum Pseudomonadota; class Gammaproteobacteria; order Burkholderiales; family Burkholderiaceae_C; genus CAYZPX01. The sequence goes on from CAZQXQ010000018.1 coordinate 14,612, forward strand.
TGCAGCTCGGTGCCCCAGCGGGTGGCCGGTGCGCGGTAGGGTTGGTCCCAGAAGCGGGCGACCAGGGCGCGCAGCAGCAGTTGCTGCACGATGCTCATGCGGGCGTGGGGCGGCATTTCGAAGGCGCGCAGCTCCAGCAGGCCCAGCCTACCGGTGCTGTTGTCGGGGGAGTACAGCTTGTCGATGCAGAACTCGCTGCGGTGGGTGTTGCCGGTGACGTCGATCAGGAGGTTGCGCAGGGTGCGGTCCACCAGCCACGGTGGCATGGACTCCCCGTACTGCGCGCGGTTGGCATCGATTTGCCGCAGCGCGATCTCCAGCTCGAACAGCTGGTCGTTCCGGGCCTCATCGATCCGGGGGGCCTGGCTGGTCGGGCCGATGAACAGGCCGCTGAACAAGTAGCTCAGCGAGGGGTGGTTGTGCCAGTAGCGAAGCAGGCTGGCCAGCAGCTCGGGGCGGCGCATGAAGGGGCTGTCCGCCGGGGTGGCCCCGCCCAGCACGAAGTGGTTGCCGCCGCCGGTTCCGGTGTGGCGGCCGTCCACCATGAATTTCTCGGCGCATAGCCGCGACTGGTGGGCCGCCTCGTACAGGAACTCGGTGCGCTCCACCAGCTCGCTGAAGTGGCGCGCGGGGTGGATGTTGACTTCGATCACACCGGGGTCGGGCGTGACCTGCAGCAGTTTCAGGCGGGGGTCGCGCGGGGGCGGGTAGCCTTCCAGCACGATCTGCACGCCCAGCACTTCGGCCGTGGTTTCCACCGCGGTCAGCAGGTCCAGGTAGTCCTCCAGGCGCTCCAGCGGCGGCATGAACACATACAGCGCCCCGCCCTGCGGGGTCGCGCTGCGGTCTGCCTCGCTGGGCGGGTTGGCCCGGGAGGGCGCGCGCGCTTCGACGCACAGCGCCGTGCGCAGCAGTCCGGCGGCGGACTGAAACGGGCGGGGCATGCCGGCCGATGGTGTCTGCAGCATGGTCGGACCGTTCGGACCGTTCGGACCGTTCGGACCGTTCGGACCGTTCGGACCGTTCGGTGCCAAGGCCGGTACCTGCGCGCGGAGGGCGGCCTGGCCGTAGTGCGTGCGCAAGGGCCCATAGGCGGGCAAAGCCTCGCGCGGCGCGAAGGGGTCCAGCGCGATGGGGTAGGGGGTGTCGGCCGCGCTGGCCCAGGGCAACGAATCCAGCGGCAGGCGGTAGCCCATCGGGGAGTCGCCTGGGATCAGGAGCATGCGCTCGTCGCGGAAGAACCAAGGGCCTGTGCGCCAGCGGGGGGCTGCCAGGCCGGGGCCGCTGTCGGCCTGCAGGGGCAGCACATAGCCCACGGGCTGGTCCAGCCCCTGCGAAAACACCCGGCGCAGGCGGGCCCGCTCCAATGGGTCGTCCAGCCGGGCGTCAAACGGGTCCACGTTCACGGGCAGGCGGCGTTCGCGCCACAGGTAGTACCAGGTGTCTTCGTAGCCGGCGAGGATGTGGGTGCTTGGCAGTCCCAGGGTGCGCGCCAGTGTGGTCGTGAAGCGCTGGGCGTCCTGGGCGGTGTAGTGGTGGGGCTCGCGTTCGTCGGCAAACAGTTCCGGCCTGTGCCAGATCGGCTGGCCGTCGGCGCGCCAATAGATCGACAGCGCCCAGCGGGGCAGGGGCTCCCCGGGGTACCACTTGCCCTGGCCGAAGTGCAGGAACCCGCCCTGCCCGTATTCGGTGCGCAGCCGGTGCACCAATTCGGTGGCAAAGCCCCGTTTGGTGGGGCCGAGGGCCTCGGTGTTCCATTCCGGTGCGTCCCGGTCCTCGGTGGCGACGAAGGTGGGCTCGCCCCCCATGGTCAGGCGCACGTCCCCGGCGTCCAGGCGGGTGTCCACGCTCTCCCCCAGTGCCAATACCTCGGCCCACTGCGCTTCGGTGTAGGGTTTGGTCACGCGGGGGGATTCGTGGATGCGGGTGACCTCCATGGTGTGCAGGAAGTCCACCTCGCACTCGTCCAGGGCGCCTTCGATCGGGGCCGCACCCGAGGGCCGGGGCGTGCAGGCCAGCGGGATATGCCCTTCACCCGCCAGCAGGCCGGACGTGGGGTCCAGCCCGATCCAGCCCGCGCCGGGCAGGTACACCTCGCACCAGGCATGCAGGTCGGTGAAGTCCACTTCCGTGCCGCTGGGGCCGTCCAGGGCCTTCACGTCGGGCGTGAGCTGGATGAGGTAGCCCGAGGTGAAGCGGGCCGCCAGCCCCAGGTTGCGCAGCACCTGCACCATCAACCAGGCGCTGTCCCGGCAGGAACCAGAGGCTTTTTCCAGGGTTTCCTCCGGGGTCTGAACCCCAGGTTCCATGCGGATCAGGTAGTCGATGTCGCGCTGCAGCTTCAGGTTCAGGTCCACCAGGAAATCCACGGTGGCGCGCGGGCTGCGCTCAATTTGGTCCAGGTAGGCCTGCAGCCGTGGCGTGAGGGGGTCACAGGCCAGGTAGGGCGCCAGCTCCTCGGCTACCGTATCCCGGTAGGCAAAGGGGATTTTTTCCGCCTCGGGTTCCAGGAAGAAGTCGAAAGGGTTGTAGACGGCCATCTCCACGACCAGGTCCACCGTCACTTTCAGCGCGGTCGTTTTCGTGGGGAACACGTACCGCGCCTCGTAGTTGGCAAAGGGGTCCTGCTGCCAATGCACGAAATGTTCCGCCGGCTCGACGTGCAGCGCGTAGGACAGCACCTTGCTGCGGCAATGGGGGGCTGGCCGCAGGCGGATGCGCTGCGGGCCCAGCTGGACGGGGCGGTCGTATTGGTAGTGGGTGACGTGGTGCAGGGCGACGTGGATAGACATGGCGAGCGCTCGCAAAGGACAGGGATGCCCCGATGCAAGCAAGACCCGAGCCAGCACGCCCTGGACCCAAGCTGGCCCGCTCCTTGCTTAACCAGGGTTCAGGAGAACCGACCATGCGCCCATACGACGAGATGTACCGAACCCTCAGCCTGCCTGGCGAGGAAACCGTCCCCCCCGGGGTCCTGCGCTGCGGCCGCGATGTCCGGCCCGGCTACGCGGCCTACGCCGACTGGCTGGAACGCCAGCCCGAGGCCGTCATGCGCTCGCGCTGCGAAGAGGCCGAGATGATCTTCCGCCGCGTGGGCATCACCTTCGCGGTCTACGGCGCCAAGGACGAAGACGGCGCCGGCACCGAACGCCTGATTCCCTTCGACCTGATCCCCCGCATCATTCCCGCGCAGGAATGGAGCCAGATGCAAAAGGGCCTGGTGCAGCGCGTGACGGCGCTGAACCGCTTCATCTACGACGTCTACCACGACCAGGAAATCCTGCGCGCCGGCATCGTGCCCCGCGAGCAGGTGGTGAACAACGCCCAGTTCCGACCCGAGATGATGGGCGTGAACGTGCCCAACGACATGTACGCCCACATCAGCGGCATCGACATCGTGCGCGCCGCCGATGCCCAGGGCAACGGCCAGTACTACGTGCTGGAGGACAACCTGCGCGTGCCCAGCGGCGTGAGCTACATGCTGGAAAACCGCCGGATGATGATGCGGCTCTTCCCCCACCTGTTCACGCAGAACCGGATCGCGCCCGTAGCCCACTACCCCGACCTGCTGCTGGAAACCCTGCGCGCCAGCGCCCCCCAGGGCATCGCCGAGCCCAATGTGGTGGTGCTGACCCCCGGCATGTACAACAGCGCCTACTTCGAGCACGCTTTCCTGGCGCAGCAGATGGGCGTGGAGCTGGTCGAGGGGCAGGACCTGTTCGTGCGCGACGGCTTTGTGTACATGCGCACCACGCGGGGGCCGCGCCGGGTGGACGTGATCTACCGCCGCGTGGACGACGACTTCCTCGACCCCCGCGTCTTCCGCGCCGACTCCACGTTGGGCTGCGCTGGACTGATGGAGGCCTACCGCGAGGGCCATGTCGCCATCTGCAACGCCGTGGGCACGGGCATTGCCGACGACAAGTCCATCTACCCCTACGTGCCCCAGATGATCGAGTTCTACCTGGGCGAGAAGCCCATCCTGAACAACGTCCCCACCTGGATGTGCCGCCAGCCCGAGGACCTGGCCTACGTGCTGGCCCACCTGGACGAGCTGGTCGTCAAGGAAGTGCATGGCGCCGGCGGCTACGGCATGCTGATCGGGCCGGCGGCCACCAAGGCCGAGATCGCGGCCTTTGCCGAGGTGCTCAAGGCCAACCCGGCGGGCTACATCGCCCAGCCCACGCTCAGCCTGTCTACCTGCCCGACTTTCGTGGAGCGTGGCATCGCCCCGCGCCATATCGACCTGCGCCCCTTCGTGCTCTGCGGCAACGATGTGCAGATGGTTCCCGGCGGCCTGACCCGCGTGGCGCTCAAGGAAGGTTCCCTGGTGGTCAACTCGTCCCAAGGGGGCGGCACCAAGGACACCTGGATCATGGAAATGTGAGGAGAGAGCAATGTTGTGCCGTACTGCTGACCACCTTTTTTGGGCTGCGCGCTACATGGAGCGCGCCGAGAACACCGCCCGCATGCTCAACGTGGCTTATGAGACCTCGCTGTTGCCGCATTCCTCGCAGGTCGCCCACATCAACCTGCGCGGACTGTTGTCGATCAGCCAGTTGATGCCCGCCTACCACGCCAAGTACGGCGAGGCGGTCACCCTGGAAAGCGTGCTGGATTTCATGGTGCGCGACGAGGGCAACCCGGCGTCCATCATGGCCTGTATCCGCAGCGCCCGGGAGAATGCCCGGGCCGTGCGCGGCTCGCTCACCACCGAAGCCTGGGAGATGCAAAACCAGACTTGGTTGGAAGTGCGCCGCTTGTTACGTGGTCCGCGTTTTGACGTGGACCCGGGGGAGTTCTTCGAGTGGGTGCGCTTTCGCTCGCACATGTCGCGTGGCGTGATCATGGGCAGCATGCTGCAGGATGAATCCCTGCACTTCCTGCGCCTGGGCACCTTTCTGGAACGGGCAGACAACACGGCCCGCCTGCTAGACGTGAAGTTCCATGCCTTGAATAACGAGTTCCATGGAAGTCCGGCCGAGCGCGATCAGGACCAGGACTTCTACCACTGGAGCGCGGTGCTGGGCAGCTTCTCGGCGTTCGAGGTGTACCGCAAGGTCTATCGCGACGTGATCACACCTGAGCGTGTCGCAGCCCTGCTGATCCTGCACCCGGGCATGCCCCGCTCGCTGCTGTATTCGATGCTGGAAGTGACCCACAACCTGGACCGGGTGGCGAATGACCAATCCCAGGAAACCCAGCGCCAGGCCGGCCGCTTGCTCGCCGAGCTGCAGTACGGCCGCATCGACGAGATCCTGGCCACCGGCCTGCACGCCTTCCTGACCCAGTTCCTCAGCCGGGTCAACAACCTGGGCATGGGCATCGGCCGGGATTTCCTGGCGGCGACGCTGTAGGCTCAGCGGCAGCGGTACGCAGATGCGCTCGATACTCTGAAGGCACAGCATGCAACGGAGTTACATCAGGTCCTGGTACAGGCGGATGCGGACCAGAAGCATTTGATGGTGCAAACCAACGAATTGCGGCGGGTGAACCGTACGCAGGCGGAGCACTTGCGTGAGCAGTTCGAAGTAGCCCGGGCGATGGTGGATCAATGCAGCCCGGGAATCCGGTTCAAGCTGGCAAGGAAGGGCGCACCCAGTTCGAAACGAAACGCCGTAAATCCTTGATTTTATTGGAAACCTTTCAAAGTTTTCACTACAAAAGGGTCAACTGGGCGTCCGGTGCGGGCTTTCTGATGTTCATGGCCGCCAGCAGCTCAGCCTGCTCGCGGTCGATGCCAGCATCGAGGCCTGGTTGCGGTCTATGGTGGAGATGGCAGTAATCGGCACCCCTTGGTTGATGCAGACGCTTTGACGTTGAATCCGCCGCAGCTGTGACAGGGCAGTATCCGTCCGGTGAACCTTTCCATTACCCACAATTTTTATACCAATCTGCGCCCCCAGGAGAATGTCGTTCAGCTTGGATAAGCCTCTCCAGATAACGGTATTTCCTGGGGGAGGATCATGAGCCCGGTCAAGATAACCGCCGAGCTTTGCCAGGCACACGATGACGACGCCTCGTACAAACTGCTGTACTCCGCCCCGGAAGTGGTGCGGGATCTGGTGCTGGGCTTTATTCCAGACGAATGGCTGCACAGCCTGGACTACACGACGCTGGAGAAGGTGCCAGGCAGTTATGTCACGGATGACCTGAGGCACCGCGCTGACGACGTGATCTGGCGGGTGAAAGCTGACGGGGAATGGGTCTATCTCTACCTGCTGATTGAATTCCAGAGCCGTGTCGATGCCTGGATGTCGGTGCGGATGATGACCTACGTGGGCCTTTTGTACCAAGACCTGATCCGGCGCAAGGAAGTGCTCAAGGGCAAGAAGCTGCCGCCGGTGTTGCCCATCGTCCTGTACAACGGGGATGCGAAATGGACCGCAGCGACCGACATCGCGGACCTGATACCAAAGGCGCCGGGGCTGGTGGCCAAGTACCTGCCCAAGCTGTCGTACCTGCTGATCGATGAAAATCAGTACGCGGAAGCCGATCTGGCGGGGCTCAGGAACCTGATGGCGGCGGTGATCCGCTTCGAGCATCCGGAAAACGAGCAGATGCTGCTCAAGCTGATCGATCTGGTCAACGAGATCTCGGAGGGCAATCCGGAGCTCAAGCGGACCTTTGCGATCTGGATTCGTGCGGTGCTGCTGCGCCAGAGCAAGGGCGCCTTGGCCATTCCCAAGGTACGGGACTTGAAGGAGTTGAAGATGACATTGGCGGAACGGTTGGATACCTGGGCGCAGAAGCACGAGCAACGAGGCGAGGCCCTCTTGCTTCAGCGTTTGTTGACACGTCGCTTTGGAGCTTTACCGAACGACATGGTTGGGAAGATTGCGGCTGCGACCTCGGTAGAGCTGGAATTGTGGGGTGACCGGGTGCTGGACGCGGGCAGCTTGGAGGAAGTTTTTCGTCTGTGAGGGTGTGTCGGGGCGTTGTTGCACAAAGGCATTTACGGACGTGATGCCCCCCAACCCCAGACGCAGTTATGCCACATGCACCGTCACCGGACATCCAAGCTGGCTGAACCGGTTGAGCAGCGCCACACGGATGTGCAGCTCTGTCACCTGACGCTCGAAGGTGCGGGCCATCACCCGTTCACCCAAGCGCTTAAAGCAATGCATCTTGGTTTCCACCAAACTGCGCCGGTGGTAACCGCTCCATTTCTTCCAAATCCTGCGCCCCAGCCGCTGGCAAGCCCGCACCGCCTCGTTGCGTGAGGCTGCACCCAGCTGGGTGGTTTTCCACTCGGGGTCGCTTCAGGATTCGGATTGCAAAGTACTACAAGGGCTTCCCCACAAGTCAAGCAGCACCTGACTGACCGTGGCGGCGTGCGCAGCACGTCACCACGGAACGTATTTGGCAGTTGCGGACGCGACCGGCGGCTCTGGCAGAGACTTTGAACACAAGGTGCGGACTGGCTGTACTACAAACGGTCATTGATGCAGCTCAAGTGCTGCGGACCCTGATGAAAGACGCACGCGGGGACCTCGTTCGCTAATCAAGGATGGAGCGAACCGCCTTCGTACTTTTTTCAGGAACACCCCGCGCAGGTCCAACCTTGCTTCATCACTGCAAGCCGTCAAGCTGCGGTAGAAATCATTCGTTTTGCGCAGCGCGCTGCACGGCCTCAGGCAGGCATGGCAAAGCGCTCCCCAAGGGTCAGCGATGCCCAGGCCATGCGGGCATTCTTCGCGGCAATGGCCACGATCGCACGCCAGTAGCCACGCCGCTCAGCAAGGGCAACGGCCCACCGACTGGTGCTGTCGCTTTTGTTCTTGGCCGTATTCAGAACCGCGCGGGCGCCCAACACCAGCAAAGAGCGCATGTAGGAATCCCCCGCTTTGGTGATGTGCCCAAGGCGTGCCTTGCCACCGGAACTGTACTGGCCAGGTACCAAGCCCAGCCAGGCAGCGAACTGGCGGCCACACTTGAACTCGTGGCCGTTGCCGATCATGGCCAGTATGGCGGTGGCCGTGGCGGGGCCCACACCTGGCAGGCGCATGAGCTGCTGGGCTCTGCTGTCCTCCTTGGCAATTTGCGCAATGTGCTGGTCGTATTGCTCAACACGCTCATCCAGATGGCTCACTTCGCTGAGCAGATCTCCAATGACGGTGTTGGCCCACCCTGGCAAATCCTCCAAGTGAGCCATGGCCTCTCGTCGGATGGTGGCGGCCTTGAGTGGCAGCACGATGCCAAATTCCGATAGCAGGCCTCGGATGCGGTTGATCGTGGCGGTGCGCTGTTCAATGAACCCCTGGCGCACCCGGTGGATGCAGAGTTGGCCTTGCTGCTCCACAGTCTTGATGGGTACAAACCGCATGTGGGGTCGCTGCACGGCCTCGCAGATGGCCGCTGCGTCTGCTGCGTCGTTCTTGCCTTGCTTGCCCGACAACCGGTAAGGCGCGACGAACTTTGGCGCCATGAGGCGAACAGTGTGGCCATGGGTCATGAACAGACGTGCCCAGTGATGGGCGCCTGAACATGCTTCCATGCCAATGGTGCAGGGTGGCAGCGACGCGATCAACTCCAGCAGCTTGCTGCGGGCAACCGTGGGCTTGACCAACACAGGCTTGCCGGCCTCGTTGACCCCGTGCACTGCGAAAACATTTTTCGCAAGATCAATCCCTATGGTTACGATCGTCATGAATTCCCCTCTCAGGTGAGTTGATGAACAGTTGAACCTCTCCATCGTGGCACCTTGTTGCCGTAAACCGCAAGCCGCAAGGGGCGCGGTCACCAGGGACGGGGAAGTCCCTTTCATTCGCTAAGCCGGTTTCAACGGGCGTAGCGGCCTGAACTTGCCCGAGCCGATCCTGG